>DASTPC010000104.1:0-26614 GCA_035720085.1 Gaiellaceae bacterium | reverse complement strand
CACGGCCGGCGTGATCCTCTCCGAGGGCCCGCACCTCGGCGACGACGTGACACTGCTCGTCGACGTCGGCACGAACGCGGAGATCGTGCTCGGCAACCGCGACCGGCTGCTCGCCGCGTCCAGCCCCACCGGCCCGGCGTTCGAGGGGGCGCAGATCAGCTGCGGCCAGCGTGCGGCGCCCGGAGCGATCGAGCGCGTGCGGATCGACCCGGAGACGCTCGAGCCGCGCTTCCGCGTGATCGGCTCGGACACCTGGTCGGACGAGCCGGCGTTCGCGGGAACCCGCGTGACCGGCGTCTGTGGCTCCGGGATCATCGAGGCCGTCGCCGAGCTGCACCTGGCCGGGATCCTGACCACGGACGGGACGATCGACGGCGCCCTCTCCGTCCGGACGCCGCGGGTCGTCGCTGACGGCCGCACCTTCGCGTACGTGCTCTCGGACGGCGAGCCGGAGCTGCGCGTCACCCAGAACGACGTCCGCCAGATCCAGCTGGCGAAGGCCGCGCTCCACGCCGGCTGCACGCTGCTCCTCGAGCGCTACGGCGTCGACCGGGTCGAGAAGATCCGGCTGGCTGGCGCATTCGGGAACCACATCGACCCCCGCCACGCGCTCGTGCTCGGGCTCGTGCCCGACTGCGAGCCGGAGCGGGTCACCTCGGCCGGGAACGCCGCCGGCACCGGAGCCCGGATCGCGCTCCTGAACCGCGCCGCTCGTACGGAGATCGAAGAGGTCGCGCGGCGCGTCGAGAAGGTCGAGACCGCCGTCGAGCCGCGCTTCCAGGAGCACTTCGTCCATGCGATGGCGATCCCCCACGACACCGACCCGTACCCGCGCCTCGCCGCCGTCGTGCCACTGCCGGCCCGCCGGGCGGCCGCGCCGCCCGAACGCGGCGCCCGCCCGCGGCGCCGCCGTGCGGCGGCCGGCGAGGCTGAGAGGAGGACGCGATGACCGAGACCAGATCCGCGCGGCGGAGCGGCGGGCGCGCCGCCCGCCAGGCGGCCCGCCTGCACGCGGTCGTCGCGCGCGTGCCGTTCCTGACGCGGACGATGACGCCGTTCGAGGTGCTCTCCGAGGAGGGCCTGGAGCTGATCGAGCACAACGCGGACACGATCCTCGAGCAGGTCGGGATCGAGTTCCGCGACTCGCCCGAGGCGCGCGACCTGCTGCGCTCGGCCGGGGCCGAGGTCGACGGCGAGCGCGTCCGCTTCCCGCGCGGGCTCTGCCGGCAACTCGTGCAGGCGACGGCGCCGCGCACGTTCACGCAGCTCGCGCGCAACCCCGCCAACTCGGTCGAGATCGGCGGCCCGCACACGGTCTTCGCCCCCGCGTACGGCTCGCCGTTCGTGCGCGACCTGGACGGCGGCCGCCGCTACGGCACGATCGAGGACTTCCGCAACTTCGTGAAGCTCGCCTATCTGTCGCCGTGGCTCCACCACTCCGGCGGCACCGTCTGCGAGCCGGTCGACCTGCCGGTCAACAAGCGGCACTTCGAGATGGTCTACGCGCACCTGCGCTACTCGGACAAGCCGTTCATGGGCTCGGTTACCCATCCCCTGAGGGCGGCGGACACCGTCGAGATGGCGCGCATCGTCTTCGGCGCGGACACGCTCGAGGCGGGGCCGGTGGTGCTGAGCCTGGTCAACGCCAACTCGCCGCTCGTCTGGGACTCGACGATGCTCGGCGCTGCGCGTGTCTACGCCGAGGCCAACCAGGCGGTGATGACGACGCCGTTCATCCTCGCCGGAGCGATGAGCCCGGTCACCGTCGCCGGCGCCTGCGCGCAGACGCTCGCCGAGGCGCTCGCCGGGATGGCGTACGTGCAGCTCGTCCGGCCCGGGGCGCCCGTGGTGCTCGGCTCGTTCGCCTCGTCGCTCTCGATGCAGTCGGGCGCGCCCACGTTCGGCATGCCCGAGCCCGCGCTCGTCCTCTACGCGATGGCCGCGCTGGCGCGGCGCGTCGGCGTCCCGTTCCGCTCGGGCGGCGCGCTGACCGCGTCGAAGATCCCGGACGCCCAGGCCGCCTACGAGTCGGCGAACACGATGCAGCCGACCCTGCTCGCCGGGGTCAACTTCGTGCTCCACGCGGCCGGCTGGCTCGAGGGCGGCCTGACGATGGGCTACGAGAAGTTCGTGCTCGACGCCGACCAGTGCGGGATGTGGCACTCGCTCGTGCAGGGGGTCGACCTGAGCGAGAACGGCCAGGCGCTCGACGCGCTCTTGACCAACGGGCCCGGCCAGCACTTCCTCGGCCACGAGCACACGCTGGCGAACTTCGAGACGGCGTTCTACCGCTCGCCGCTGGCCGACAACTCGAGCTACGAGCAGTGGGACGACGAGGGCGCCAAGGACGCCGAGCAGCGCGCCTACCCGCTCTGGCAGTCCATGCTCGCCGGGTACGAGCCGCCGCCGCTCGACGAGGCGGTCGACGAGGAGCTACGGGAGTGGATCGAGCGGCGCAAGGCGTCGTTCCCGGACTCGGACGTATGACGGGGCGCTGCCTCTGTGGCGCGGTCGCCTACGAGGTACGCGGCCCGGTCCGCGACGTCGTGCTCTGCCACTGCGAGGAGTGCCGCCGCTGGACCGGCAACGCGGGCGCATTCGCGGCCGCCCGCCCTTCCGCGCTCGTCCTCGTCGAGGAGCGCGGCCTCCGCTGGGCGAGGAGCCCCACGAGCGACCGCGGTGCACGTCGCGGCTTCTGCGCGGAGTGCGGCAGCAGCCTGTTCTGGGAGGCGGCGGAAGGCGAGACCGTCGCGATCGCGGCCGGGACGCTCGACCCGCCGACGGGCCTCCGCGTCGCCGGCCACTGGTACGCGCGCCAGGCCGGCGACTGGTACGAGCTACCCGACGACGGCCTGCCTCGCGACGACGCCTCGGTCACCGCGCTGCCGGCGCAGGTCCGGGCGGAGGCCGGGTGAACGCCGCCGCGAGCGCCCGGCTCGGCGAGCTGCTGGCCGAGCCGCGCTACGAGGTGATCCCGCTCGACGGCGTCGAGGAGGCCGTCCTCGAGCACGTCCCGCGCACGCTCACGCTCACCGTCACCGCCTCGCCGACGAAGGGCCTCGAGCCGACGCTCGAGCTGACGGCGAGGCTGCTCGCGGCCGGCTACGCCGCCGTGCCGCACCTGAGCGCACGGCTCGTGCGGGACGAGGCCCACCTCGCGGAGCTCGTCGCCCGCCTCCACGAGCTGGGCGTGGACGAGGTCTTCGTGGTCGCCGGCGACGCGGAGGAGCCCGCCGGGCCGTACGTCGGCGGCGCCGACCTGCTGCGCGCGCTCGACCGCTTCGGCCGGCCGTTCGCGCGGGTCGGGATCACCGGCTACCCGGAGAGCCACCCGCTGATCGACGACGAGACGACGATCCAGGCGATGTTCGAGAAGGCGAAGTTCGCGGACTCGATCACGAGCCAGATCTGCTTCGACCCGGCCGTCACCCGCGCCTGGATCGAGAACGTGTGGGCGCGCGGCACCCGGCTGCCGATCCGAGTCGGCCTGCCGGGCGTCGTGGGCAGCGCGAAGCTGCTCCGCGTCTCTGCGAAGATCGGCCTCGGCGACTCGATGCGCTTCCTCCGCCGGCACGCGTCCACCGTCGGCCGTCTCGTACGGCCCGGCGCCTACCGGCCCGACCGGCTGCTCGCCGGCCTCGAGCCGTGCCTCGCCGACCCCGAGCGGAAGCTGGCCGGCTTCCACGTCTTCACCTTCAACGAGCTGGAGGCGACCGAGCGCTGGCGCCGCGAGCGCGTCGCCGCACTGCCACAGCCCGTCGCCGGAGGCGCAGGCTGAGCGAGCGGGCCTGGGACGTGGTGATCGTGGGCGGCGGCTCGGCCGGCTGCGCGCTCGCCGCGCGGCTCAGCGAGGACCCCTCGACGCGCGTGCTCGTGCTGGAGGCCGGGCGGCCGGACTACCGCTTCGACGTGTTCGTCCACATGCCCGCGGCGCTCGCCTTCCCGATCGGCAGCCGCTGGTACGACTGGCGCTACGAGTCCGAGCCGGAGCCGCACATGCACGGCCGGCGGATCTACCACGCGCGCGGGAAGGTGCTCGGCGGCTCGTCGAGCATCAACGGGATGATCTTCCAGCGCGGCAACCCGCTCGACTTCGAGAAATGGGCAACAGAGCCCGGCCTCGAGTCGTGGAGCTACGCGCACTGCCTGCCCTACTTCAAACGGCTCGAGACGTGCCTCGCCGGCGCGGACGACTACCGCGGCGGCTCGGGGCCGCTCGTGCTCGAGCGCGGCCCGGCCCGCGGCCCGCTCTTCGACGCGTTCTTCGCCGCCGTGCAGCAGGCGGGCTACCCGCTCACCGACGACGTCAACGGCTTCCGCCAGGAGGGCTTCGCCCCCTTCGACCGCAACATCCACCGCGGCCGCCGCCTGAGCGCGGCGCGCGCGTATCTCGGCCCCGCGCTCCACCGTCCCAACCTGGAGGTGCGCTGCCGGGCGTTCGTGACGCGGGTCCTCTTCGACGGCAAGCGCGCGACCGGCGTCGAGGTGGTGGAGCGCGGCACGGCTCGGCGCGTTCGCGCCGGCGAGGTGATCCTCTGCGGCGGCGCGATCAACTCGCCGCAGCTGCTGCAGCTCTCCGGCGTGGGCGCCGCGGCGGAGCTCCGCGTGCTCGGGATCGAGCCGGTGCACGACCTTCCCGGCGTCGGCGAGAACCTGCAGGATCACCTCGAGGTCTACGTGCAGCACGCCTGCACGCAGCCCGTCTCCGTCGCGCCGGCGCTGCTCTGGAGGAACCGGCCCGCGGTCGGCTTCAGGTGGCTGTTCCTCCGCTCCGGCCCGGGCGCCAGCAACCACTTCGAGGCCGGCGGCTTCGTCCGCTCGAACGAGGACGTGGACTACCCCAACCTGATGTTCCACTTCCTGCCGGTGGCGATCCGCTACGACGGCTCGGCACCCGCCGGCGGGCACGGCTACCAGGTGCACGTCGGCCCGATGAACTCCGATGCGCGCGGGGCCGTCAAGCTCCGCTCCGCCGACCCGCGAGACCATCCCGCCCTGCGCTTCGACTACCTCTCGACCGAGCAGGACCGGCGCGAGTGGGTCGAGGCCGTCCGCTGCGCACGCGAGATCCTCGGACAGCCCGCCTTCGCCGGGCTGGACGGGGGCGAGCTCTCGCCCGGCCCGGCGGTCGAGTCGGAGGAGGAGATCCTCGCCTGGGTCGCGCGCGACGGCGAGACGGCGCTCCATCCCTCCTGCACCTGCCGGATGGGCGTCGGCGAGGACGCCGTCGTCGAGCCGGCGTCCATGCGCGTCCACGGCCTCGACGGGCTGCGCGTCGTCGACGCATCCGTGTTCCCGTACGTCACGAACGCGAACATCTACGCGCCGACGATGATGGTCGCCGAGAAGGCCGCCGACCTGATCCGCGGAGACACGCCGCTGCAACCGGAACACGTCCCCTTCCACCGCCACGAGGCCAAGCTGCCGGAGCGGACGACGTGAGCGTTGGCGTGCGCGACCACGCCATGGTCGTCGGCGGCACCTGGGCCGAGTCGGAGTCGGGCGCCCGCTTCGAGGCGTGGAGCCCCGCCACCGGCGAGCCCCTCGGGACGCTGCCGGAAGGGACGCGCGAGGACGCGGCCCGGGCGATCGCGGCCGCGAACGAGGGCTGGCGCGACTGGGCGGGCCGCTCGGCGTTCGAGCGGGCGGCCGCCCTCGAGCGGGTCGCCGACCTGGTCGAGGAGCGGCGCGACGACCTCGCGATGACGCTGACGCGCGACCAGGGCAAGCCGCTGCACGCGGAGGCGTACGGCGAGGTGGAGGAGCTGGTCGTCTACTTCCGCATGGCGGCGGCCGACGCCACCCGACTGGGAGGCTCGATGCCGCCCTCGGTGAGCGCCGACAAGCGGATCCTCGCCTACCGCGTGCCGCGCGGCGTCGTCGGCGTGATCACCCCGTGGAACTGGCCGTACACGATGCCGGCGGAGCTGATCGCGCCCGCCCTCGCAGCGGGCAACGCCGTCGTCTGGGCGCCGGCGCCCTCGACCTCCGTCTGCGCGGTCAAGCTGGCGGAGTGCATCGTCGACGCGGAGCTGCCGCGCGGCGTCTTCTCGATGGTGACCGGCCCGGGCCCGGTCGTCGGCGACGAGATCGCGGGCAACCCGGGCACGCACGCGGTCGGGTTCATCGGGTCGGTCGCGACCGGCCTGCACGTGGCGCGGCGGGCGGCGGCCAAGGCCGTGCTCCTGGAGCTGGGCGGCAACGGGCCGATGGTCGTGCTCGAGGACGCCGACGTCGCGGCCGCGGCGGAGGCGAGCCTCGCCGCCTCCTTCCTCTGCGCCGGCCAGAGCTGCACGGCGGGCGAGAGGTTCCTCGTCCACGAGGCGGTGCTCGATGAGTTCGTCGAGCTGCTCCGACAGGCGGTCGCGCGGGAGATCCGGCTCGGCGACCCGTTCGCGCGGGAGACGACGATGGGGCCGCTGAACAACGAGCCGACGGCGGCGAAGACCGACCGTCACGTCGCCGACGCGCTCGAGCGCGGCGCCGCGCTGGTCACGGGCGGCGCGCGGGCCGCCGGCTTCCCGACGGCGCTCTACTGGGAACCGACCGTGATGACGGGCGTCACGGAGGAGATGGAGATCGCGCGCGAAGAGACGTTCGGCCCGGTCGTGCCGGTGACCGCGATCGCGAGCGACGAGGAGGCGCTCGCGCTCGCGAATGCCTCGCCGTACGGCCTCCTCACCGCCGTCTGGACGCGCGACCTCGCGCGCGGGCTGCGCTTCGCGGAGGCGGTCGAGGCGGGCTGGGTGAACGTGAACGAGTCGACGAACTACTGGGAGAGCCAGCTGCCGTTCGGCGGGCGGGCGGGCTCGGCATCCGGCGTCGGGCGCGTGGGTGGCGCGTCGGTGCTGGAGGCGTTCACGGAGCCCAAGACCGTCGTGCTCACCCTCGGCTGACGCGCCGTCTACAGTCCGCTCGAGGTGTCGCGCCTCGTCTCCGCGCTCCGGCCCGACGCGCCAGGCATGCGGCTTGCGGCGGTCGCGCTGGCGGTCGCCGTCGTGCTCGCGGGCATCGGCGCGCTGCTCCTCGCGCGGGACTACGACGACACGCTCCTCCGCGCGCGGATCCAGGTGGAAGCAGACGCGCGCGCGGCCTCCGCCGACGCGGGCCAGCTGCTCTCCGGCCGCCTGGACGTGGTCCGCGCGCTGGCGGCCGACCCGCAGATCGCAAGCGGCGACGTCGACGGAGTGGAGGCGGCCCTCGCCGGCCTCGAGCCGGCCCAGCTCGGGCTCACGGGCGGCGTTGCCTACTTCGACCTGCGCGGCAGCGCCCGCGCGATGACGAGCGGGCGCGCGAAGGCGTCGAACGCCCGCAACCAGAGCTTCCACAAGATCGTTCTCGCCACGCAGCAGCCGTTCATCAGCGAGGCGGTCGACAGCCGGGCATTCTCGGGCCGCGCGATCGTGCTCGCCGTGCCGGCCCGCGACTCCGACGGCCGGCTGACGGGCGTCCTCGCGGGCGCGCTGCGCCTCGACCAGCTGGCCCGGACGATCGCCGCGATCGAACACGACGCCGACAGCCGGATCCTGCTCGTCGACCGGGCCGGCCTGCTGATCGCCGCGCCGGGCCTGGCCGGGCCGGCCGACGTCTCGCGGAGCCCGTTCGTCCACGCCGCCAGGACGAGCGGCCAGGCAGAGGCGCAGGGCTCCTTCCAGGACGCGACCGGCCTGCAGGGCACGCGCCACCGTCTCGTCGGCTGGGCCTGGAACCGGGACGCCGGCTGGACGCTGCTGCTCGAGCGACCCTCCGAGGTCGGCCCGGCCAGGTGGCAGCTCGCGCTCGGGCTGGCCGCGCTGCTGGCCCTGCTCGCGCTCGGCGGAGCGGGCATCCTCGCGCTCGGCCGGCGCTACGACTTCCTCGCCCGCGAGCAGCGCCGCGCCCGCGAGCTGGCCGAGGTGCGGCAGCGCCGCGCCGAGCGGCTCGGCGCGCTGAGCGACCGGCTCACGCTCGCCGTCGACGGCCCGGACGTCGAGCAGGCCGCGCTCGAGCTCGGGCTGGAGGCGGTCGGCGCCGACAGCGCCGTGATCGTCGTCCGCGCGGCGGGCGACGTCGTCGTGCGGAGCTCGCGCGCGCGCCCCGACGGGGCCCGGCAGGTATACCGGCTGACCGAGCGGCTGCCGGGGATCCGCTCGCTCGAGGAGCGGCACGGCGTCTGGGTCGAGTCGCTGGAGCAGATCGAGCGCGACTTCCCCGGCCTGCGCGACGCCGCTCCCACGTGGCGGGCGGCGGCCGCGCTGCCGCTCGTCGTCGGCGGCGAGGTGGTGGCGTCGCTCGTCTTCGGGTTCGAGCGCGAGCGTGCCTTCGACGCCGAGGAACGGTCCTTCCAGCTGGCCCTGGCTTCCCAGTGCGCGCAGGCGCTCGAACGGGCGCGGCTGTACGAGCACGAGCACGCGATCGCCGTCGAGCTCCAGCAGAGCCTCCTGCCGCAGTCGCTGCCGACCCCGCCGGGAGTGACGATCGAGACCGTCTACCGGCCGGGCAACGAGGAGCTGGCGGTCGGCGGTGACTGGTACGACGCGGTCGAGCTGCCCGACGGGCGCGTGGTGCTCACCGTCGGCGACGTGGTCGGCCACGGCCTCCGCGCGGCGGCCGTGATGGGGCAGCTGCGGAGCGCGATCGCGACGCTGGCGCACGTCGCCGACGGCCCCGCGCAGCTGCTGCAGCGGCTCGACTCCTTCGCGGCCCACACCGAGGGGGCCGACTGCGCGACCCTGGTCTGCGCCTACCTCGACCCGGCCACCGGCGTCCTCCGCTACGCGAGCGCCGGCCACCCGCCGCCGGTGGTCGCGGACGCCTCGGGCGCAGGGTGCTTGTGGGGCGGCCGGTCGACGCCGCTCGCGGTCGGCGAGGAGCACGCGCGGACGGAGGAGACGGCCCGACTCGCCGCGGGCGCCACGGTCGTCCTCTACTCCGACGGCCTCGTCGAGCGCCGCGGCGAGTCGATCGAGGCCGGGATCGAGCGGCTGACACGGCGGGTCGAGGAGCTCGTGGACGAGGGCGCGGCCCAGCTCGCGGCCGCTCTGGTCGCGGGCCTGCTCGACGAGGACAGGCAGGCCGACGACGTCGCGCTGCTCGTGCTGCGGCTGGAGCGGATCACCGCTCCCGCGTTCCTCGTCAGGTTCGCACCCGACCCGGCCGAGCTGCGGCACCTGCGCGACCGGCTCGCCGCGTGGCTCGACGGGCTCGGCGTGGCGGAGGCGGACGCCCGCGACCTCGTCCTCGCCACGCACGAGGCGGCCGCCAACTCCGTCGAGCACGGGTACGGCGACGGCGCCGAGGGCGACGTCGTCGTCGAGGCCGCCCACGTGGACGGGGAGGTGCGCGTCTCGGTTCGCGACCGCGGCTCGTGGACGGAGGGGGCGACCTCGACCGACCGCGGCCGCGGGCTGCTGCTGATCCGCAGCGTCAGCGACGACCTCGTCGTAGAGCGCGAGCCGACGGGGACGACCGTGTCGTTCCGCCGCTCCGTCATGCTCGCCGACCGGTCGGCCTGATCTCTGCGCAGGGCCGGGAATCCGCGGGAGCGGATCCCCGGCCGCGCGCACACCCCTGAAGCCCGGCCGCTGCCGCGGCCGGGAGGCGGAGCCGAACCACCACTGGCGAGGAGTGCCGTGACCTACGATGGCGTGGATGCAGGAGACGGGGGCCATCGCGGCGGCGACGAGGATGGGGCCGGTCGAGCTGACGGTCGCCGACCTCGACCGCTCGCTCGACTTCTACCGCGCCGCGCTCGGCCTCGACGCGCTCGAGCGCGAGGACGGGACGGCGCGCGTGGGCGCGGGCGGGACGACGCTGCTCGTGCTGGTCGAGGAGCCGGGTGCGACGCCGGCGCCGGGCTCGACCGGGCTCTTCCACTTCGCCCTGCTCGTGCCCGAGCGGGTCGACCTGGCCCGCTGGCTCGCGCACGCCGCCCGCGAGCGGGTGCCGCTGCAGGGGCTCTCGGACCACTTCGTCAGCGAGGCGATCTACCTGGCCGACCCCGACCTGCACGGTATCGAGGTCTACGCCGACCGGCCGCGCGAGCGCTGGGAGGGACGGGTCGAGCGGATGACGACGCTGCCGCTCGACGTGCAGGACCTGCTCGGCGAGCTCGGCGAGCCGGAGCGGGAGGCGTTCGAGGGGCTCCCGGCGGGGACGACGATGGGCCATGTCCACCTGCAGGTGAGCTCGGTGCCGGAAGCGGTCGGCTTCTACCGGGACGTGCTCGGGTTCGACCTGATGGCGACCTACGGCGCGCAGGCGGCCTTCCTGAGCGCGGGCGGCTACCACCACCACGTCGGCGCGAACACGTGGAACAGCCTCGGCGCCGGCCCGCCCCCGCCGGGCTCGGCAGCGCTGCGCCACGCGACGGTCGTGCTTCCCGACGCCGCCGAGCGCGACCGCGTGACGGCGCGGGTCGCCGCCGCCGGCCGCGAGCCCGAGGAGCGCGATGACGGAGTGCTCGTACGCGACCCGGCCGGCAACGCCCTGCTCCTGGCGGCCCCGTAGACGTGCGATGAGCGGCGAGCGGCGCGTGGCCGCCCCGGAGACCGTCGAGGCCGTGCTCGCCGGGACGGGAGTGTCGGAGCACGTCCTCTGCCCGCCGCTCGACGGGTCGCCGCTCGAGCTCTCACTCCTGCGGCTCGAGCCCGGCGCCGAGGTCGCGGTTGGGTCGGCCGACGACGACATCGTGCTCTTCGCGTGCGGCGGAGACGGGCGGCTGGAAGAGCAGGCGCTGCCCGTAGGGGGCGCCGTGCTGGTGCCCGCCGGCGACGAGGCCCGGGTCGGGGCCGGAGCAGACGGGCTCGAGCTCGTGCGCGCCGCGGTCGGCCCGGACTGCGACCGGCACGCCGCGCTCGGCGCCGGCGGCGGCGTCGTCCGCGCCGAGGAGGCGGAGGAGGGCTCCGCGACCGGCAAGCGCTCCTTCCAGGTGCTGCTGGGGCCGGAGAACGGCTGCACGCGGGCAACGCTCTTCCTGGGCCGAATCCCGCCGGGAGCCGCACCGTGGCACTACCACCTCTACGACGAGATCGTCTGGGTCCCGGAGGGCCCGGGCCGCCTGCATGTCGGCGACCGGACGGAGGAGCTCGGGCCCGGCGCCGCCTTCCGGCTCCGTCCGCGCGAGCTCCACGTCGTGGAGAACGCGGGCGACCGGGAGCTGACCGTCCTCGGCCTCTTCACGCCCGCCGGCAGCCCCGCGGCGGCATACCTACCCAGCTCGTGAGCAAGACGACCACACCGGTCGAGTTCCGGCGCATCGACACGCTGCCGCCGTACGTGCTCGCGGTGATCCGCGAGCTGACGCTGGAGCTCCGCCGCGCGGGTGAGGACGTCGTCGACCTCGGCTTCGGCAACCCCGACCTGCCCTCGCCCGAGGTCGCCGTTGCGAAGCTGCAGGAGGCGGCGGCCAAGCCGCGCAACCACCGCTACTCCGCCTCGAAGGGGATCCCGAAGCTGCGCTCCGCGTGCGCCGACCTCTACGCCCGCCGCTTCGGTGTCGAGCTCGACCCCGAGACGCAGGTGGTGAACACGATCGGCGCCAAGGAAGGGCTCTCGCACCTGATGTGGGCCTTGCTCGGGCCGGGCGACGCCGCGCTCGTGCCGGCACCGAGCTACCCGATCCACATCCAGGCGCCGATCTTCGCCGGGGCGAGCGTGTTCCAGGTGCCGATGGGCCCGGACGAGGACCTGCTCGGCAACCTCGCCGAAGCGTGGGAGAGGGCGAGCCCGCGGCCGCGCGTCCTGATCCTCTCGTTCCCGCACAACCCGACGACGGCGACCGTGGAGCTGGCCGAGCTCGAGCGCGTGGTCGCGTTCGCGCGCGAGCGCGGCCTCCTCGTCGTCCACGACTTCGCGTACGCGGACATCGCCTTCGACGGCCACGAGCCGCCCTCGATCCTGCAGGTGCCCGGGGCGGACGAGGTCGCGGTCGAGCTCTACACACTCACCAAGTCGTTCTCGATGGCGGGCTGGCGCGTCGGCTTCCTGGTCGGCAACGCGGCGCTCGTGCAGGCGCTGGCGCGGCTGAAGAGCTGGCTCGACTACGGCACCTTCCAGCCGATCCAGATCGCCGCGATCACGGCGATGACCGAGGCCCCGGACTACCCCGAGGAGATCTGCGCGGTGTACCGCTCGCGCCGCGACGCGCTCTGCGACGGCCTCGAGCGGATCGGCTGGACGTTTCCCAAGCCACGCGGGACGATGTTCGTCTGGGCGCCGATCCCGGCGCGCTACCGGGAGCTCGGCTCCCTCCCCTTCGCCGAGAAGCTCGCGCGCGAGGCCCGCGTCGCGGTCTCCCCCGGGGTCGGCTTCGGCCCCGGCGGCGAGGGCCACGTCCGCTTTGCGCTCGTCGAGAACGAGCACCGGATCCGCCAGGCCGTGCGCGGGATCCGGCAGACGCTCGACCTGTCCTGACGCCGGGAGCGCGCGGCGTGGGCGACGAGCGCATCCGGGCCGCCGAGGTGGTGGCGACGCTCTGCCTCGCGACCGACCTCGCGGTCGGGCTGCCGTTCGAGCACGGGCTGCAGAGCACCCTCGTCGCGGTGCGCCTGGCCGAACGCCTGGGCGTCGCCGCCGAGACCGCCTCGCAGGCCTACTCCGCCTGCCTGCTCTTCTACGCGGGCTGCACGGCCGACGCGGACCTCGCCGCCGAGCTCTTCCCGGGCGACATCCACGTGCACTTCACGCCGGCGATGTTCGGCTCGCGGCCCGAGATCCTCCGCGCGACCGCGCTCGCGCTCGCGCCACCTGGGAGCGAGGGGCCGGTGCGGGCGGCGCGGATCGCGCGTGGGCTGCCGCGGGCGGTGCGTGCGCACCGCCGCCACGCCGCCGCGATCTGCGAGGTCGGCCAGATGCTGACCGACCGGCTCGGCCTGCCCGCCTCGGTGCGCGCGCTCTTCGCGCACCTCACCGAGCGCTGGGACGGCAAGGGCGAGCCGGCCGGCCTGGCCGGCGACGAGCTGCCGCTGCCCGTCCGGATCGTCCACGTCGCTCGCGACGCCGCCTTCCACGCCCTCGCCGGCGGCCCGGAGCACGCGGCGGGCGTCGTGCGCGAGCGGGCCGGCGGGGCGTTCGACCCCGCGATCGCGGCGGCGCTGGCCGACGGCGCCGCCGAGCTCCTCGCCGTCGACCCGGACGCCTCCGCCTGGGAGGAGACGCTCGCCCGGGAACCGGCTCCGTGGCCCGACCTGGACGGAGCCACGCTGGACACGGCCCTCGCCGCGATGGGCGACTTCGCCGACCTGGCCTCGCCCTACTTCGTCGGGCACTCAACGGGCGTCGCCGCGCTGGCCGCCGAGGCCGCCCGCAATGCCGGGCTGGTGGACGCCGACGTCACGCTCGTCCGCCGCGCCGCGCACGTCCACGACCTCGGGCGCGTCGCCGTGCCGACCCGGATCTGGCTGGAGCCCCGGCGGCTGACGGCCGACGAGTGGGAGCGCGTGCGGCTGCACCCGTACCACACCGAGCGCGTGCTCAGCCGCTCCGCAGCGTTGGCGGCACTCGCGCCGGTCGCCTCGGCCCATCACGAGCGGCTCGACGGCTCCGGCTACCACCGCGGCGCTCCAGCCTCCGCGTTGCCGCCGACGGCCCGGCTGCTGGCCGCAGCCGACGCCTACCACGCGATGGCGGAACCGCGCCCGCACCGCCCCGCCCTCACAGCGGCAGCGGCCGCCGAGACGCTCGCCGCCGAGGCTCGCGCCGGCCGGCTCGACCCGGCAGCCGTGGCGGCAGTCCTGGAGGCCGCCGGGCAGCGAGCGCCGCGGCTCGAGCGGCCGGCGGGGCTGACCGAGCGCGAGGCGCAGGTCGTCGGCCTCCTCGCACGGGGGCTGCAGACGAAACAGGTCGCCGGCGCCCTCGGCATCTCGGCCAAGACAGCCGACCGCCACGTCCAGAACGCGTACGCGAAGATCGGCGTCTCCACGCGCGCGGCCGCGACGCTGTTCGCGATGGAGCACGGGCTGGCCGTCTGGGGAGAACTCCCGATTGGCGGCGCTGCGGGCCGGTCGTAGCGTCCCGTCCGAGCGGCGCAGCGGCCGAGACGAAAGGAGCGAGACGATGACCGAGACGATCGCCGACGCGAGGGCAGCGAGCTACGAGATCGCGCAGACCCTGGCGCCGACCTGGGAGCGGCGCCGGGCGGAGATCGAGGAGGTGACGGCGCCCCTGCGCGCGTGGCTGGTGCGAGAGCTCGCGGCGCAGCCGGGCGAGACGGTGCTGGAGCTGGCGGCCGGCGCCGGCGACACCGGCTTCGAGGTGGCCGCGATCGTCGGCGAGCGGGGGCGGCTGCTGTCGACCGACTTCTCGCCGGCGATGCTCGAGGTTGCCCGCCGACGCGGCGCTGAGCTCGGCCTCGAGAACGTCGACTTCCGGGTGATCGACGCCGAGCGGATCGAGCTGGAAGACGACTGCGTCGACGGCGTCGTCTGCCGCTTCGGCTTCATGCTGATGTCCGATCCGGCGGCGGCTCTCGCCGAGACCCGGCGGGTGCTGCGCCCCGGCGGCCGGCTCGTGCTGGCCGTGTGGGGGCCACCGGAGCGCAATCCCTTCTTTGCGGTCGCCGGCCGGGCGCTCGTAGAACGGGGCCACCTGCCGGCGCCCGTCCCGGGCGCGCCCGGCGTCTTCAGCCTCGGCGACGAGCAGCGTCTGCGCGCCCTCGTCGAGGGAGCCGGCTTCGCCGCCGTCCGCACGGAGGGGATCCCGGTGGGCTTCGCCGTCCCGAGCATCGAGGAGTACCTGGCCACCGCGGCCGACACGGCCGGGCCGATCGCGCTCGTGCTCCGGGCGCTCCCCACCGGTGAGCGTGACCAGCTCGCCGGCGAGCTCGAACGGGCTTTCGCGCCCTTCC
Source organism: Gaiellaceae bacterium (assembly GCA_035720085.1). Taxonomy (GTDB): domain Bacteria; phylum Actinomycetota; class Thermoleophilia; order Gaiellales; family Gaiellaceae; genus Gaiella. The sequence goes on along the minus strand of DASTPC010000104.1, from coordinate 11,790 downwards.
GCGCCGACGACGGCTACCGGATTCCGGGCCTCGCCCTCGCCGCCGTCGCGAGCTGATCGGGCGCCGGGCGGGGCCGCGGGCCTCCGGCCTGCGCGCCCCGCCCGCGCACGACGGCCGCGCCCGTCTCGCTTGCATTTTTGAAGCAACATCACTATTAGTTTTGAAGTCTTGGCCCCCGCCGCCGTCCAGCGCACGCTTCCCGACCCCCCGTCCGCCGAGCTCGTCCTCAAGCGGAACACCGTCGAGCGGATCAAGCGCGAGAAGAGCCCGCTCGGAATGCTCGACGAGCTGCCGGCCTTGATCGCCGCCGGCTACGCCGACATCCCGGAGGAGGACATCGTCCGGCTCAAGTGGTGGGGCCTCTACCACGACAAGCCGAAGATCGGGAGCTTCATGCTCCGGATCAAGCTGCCGGCGGGACGTGTGACGCCCGCACAGCTCGACACGGTGGGACGTCTTTCCGCCGAGCACGGGCGCGACAGCGCGGAGCTGTCGACGCGCCAGACGATCCAGCTCCACCACCTGCGGCTGGAGTCGCTGCCGTCGGTGTTCGACGCGCTCGCCGAGGTCGGCCTGACCACTGCCGGCGCGTGCGGCGACGCCGTCCGCAACGTCACCGGCTGCCCCGTCGCCGGTGTCGCCCACGACGAGCTCTTCGACGCGACGCCGGTGCTCGAGGAGGCGACGCGCTTCTTCTACGGCAACCCGGACTACACCGACCTGCCGCGCAAGCACAAGATCTCGATCGCCGCTTGCGCGGACCGCTGCAACGCGCCCGAGATCAACTGCATCTCGCTCGTCGGCGTGCTGCGCGAAGGCGAGCCCGGCTTCGCCGTGCTGGTCGGCGGAGGGCTCTCCTCGGTGCCGCGGATCGCGCGCGACCTCGGCGTCTTCGTGCGGCCCGACGAGGCGCTCGACGTGCTGCGCGCGCTGCTCGACGCGTGGAAGGAGGACCTGCGCTACCGGCTCTCACGCGTCAAGGCGCGGCTCAAGTTCATGGTCGACGACTACGGGCCGAAGGGCGTGCGGGTGGAGGTGGAGCGGCGCCTCGGCCGGCGGCTGCCCGACTTCGTCCTGCCGCCGCTCGACCACGAGCCGGGCGAGCACCTCGGCCTCCACCCGTCGTCGGCCGCCGGGCGCTCGTACCTCGGCATCCCCGTCCACGTCGGGCTCGTGGGCGGCACGCGCCTGCGCGGCCTGGGCGCGCTCGCCGGCGAGCTCGGCGGCGACGTCCGCGTCACCCGCCAGCAGAACCTCGTCCTCACCGGGATCCCGGACGAGCGGGCGGACGAGGTCGCGGCGCGGCTCGGCGAGCTCGGCTTCGACCTCGACGCCAACGGCATCCGCGGCCGCTCGATCGCCTGCACCGGCGAGCCGCACTGCAACTTCTCGGTCACGGAGACGAAGACGCGTCTCGACGAGCTCATCGTCGGGCTGGAGTCGCGCTTCGGCGAGGACGTCTCGGCGCTGCGGCTCCACCTCGACGGGTGCCCGCACGCGTGCGGCCAGCACTGGGTGGGCGACCTCGGCCTGCAGGGGACGACCGCGCGCGACGAGCAGGGCAGGCGGCTGCCCGCCTACGACGTCCTGTTGCGCGGCGCACTCGGACCGCGGGCGGCGATCGCGCGCCCGGTCTTCCGCCGCGTCCCGAGCGAGGACCTCGACGAGGTCGTCGCCGGGCTCGTCGCCGGCTGGCTGGAGCGCCGCGGCGCGGGCGAGACGTTCCGGGACTTCTGCGACCGCACGAGCGACGAGGAGCTGGGCGAGCTGGCCGGGCGAGAGCCCGCGAGACGGAAGGAGGCGGCGTGACAGGACTCGTGTTTGTCGGGGACTCCCGGGCGGCCTGCGGCCGCGTGAGCGGCCGCCTTCAGGGATGTTTGCGCGGGCGCGGATCCGCTCCTGCGGATTCGCGCCCTTGCGCCAGGGAGGCGGCGTGATCGACCTGCTGGACGAGCTGGAGGCGGGCGAGCTCTCGATCGAGTTCGAGGGGCAGGAGCCGCAGGAGCTCCTCGCGTGGGCGCTGGACCGCTTCAGCCCGCGGGTGGCGATCTCGACGGCGTTCCAGGTCGACGGCGTCGCGCTGATCGACATGGCCTACGAGCTCGACCCGGAGGTGGAGGTCTTCACCGTGGACACGGGCCGACTGCCGCGCGAGACGTTCGAGCTCGTCGACGGGCTGCGCGAGCGGTACCCCGGCCTCAACCTGACCGTCCTCGAGCCCCAGCTGCTGCAGGTCGAGCGGATGACGGCGCGTCACGGCGAGAACCTCTTCTACGACGCGGTCGAGAAGCGGCTGCTCTGCTGCAACGTCCGCAAGGTGCAGCCGTTGACGCGGCACCTCGCCGGCCTCGACGCGTGGATCACCGGCCTGCGCCGCGACCAGTGGGCCTCGCGCACCGACATCCGCAAGGTCGAGATCGACCACGACCACGGCGCGATCGTGAAGCTGAACCCGCTCGCCGAGTGGACGGTGGAGGAGGTCTGGGACTACGTGCGCGCGCGCGGCGTCCCCACGCACCCGCTTTACGAGCGCGGCTACGGCTCGATCGGCTGCGACCCGTGCACGCGGGCGGTGGCGCCGGGCGCACCGGCGCGGTCGGGCCGCTGGTGGTGGGAGGTGAACGCCCCCAAGGAGTGCGGCATCCACTGCGCGATCGAGACGGGCGGCTTCGAGCACGAGCTGCACGCGATCCTCGGGGAGGACGGTCATGCCGACTGATCCGATCCGGCTCTCCCCGGAGGAGCGCGACGTCGCCGCGGCGGAGGTCGAGGCGGTGCTCGCGCTGGCCCAGCCGGGCGAATACCGAGAGCGGCTCGAGCGGCTCGCGCCGGCCCTCGGGGAGCCGGAACTGGACGCAGAGTCGGCCGAGGAGCTCGACACGCTGCTCGGCCTCGCGCTCCAGTCCGGCCGCGTGCGCGCGCTCTACGGCCCCGGCGGCGAGCAGGCGGCGCTGCGGCTCTACCGCCGACTGCCCACTGGCGCGGGCGTCGCCGCCAGCGCCCGCGAGGTCTCCGAGGCGCTTGGCGCGCTTCGAGGGCGCGAGCTGGACGGGGCGTCAATCCAGGCCGTCGGCCCCGGCGCGTTCTCCCTCACGCTCCGCGCCGGCGGCGTCGACGTGGCTGTCCGGCTCGACCGCCAGGGGGCCCGCCTGGCGACGGTCGAGGTCTAGACGGTGCCCGCGCGCGAACGCACCTACTACATGGCCTGCCTCGACCTGGAGGGCCGCAGCGTGCTCGTCGTTGGCGGCGGGTCGGTCGCGCTCGAGAAGGTGCGCGGGCTGCTCGCGAGCGGCGCCCGGGTGACGGTCGTCGCCCCGCGTGTACACCCCGAGCTGCGCGAGCTCGACGTCGAGTGGATGCCGCGCCGCTACGAGCGCGACGACCTGGCCGGCCGCCACCTGGTCGTCGCGGCCACGTCCAGTGAGGCCGTCAACGGCTCCGTCTCGCGGGACGCCGAGCGCCGCTACCTGTTCTGCAACGTCGTCGACGAGCCCGATCTCTGCTCCGCGATCCTGCCGGCCGTGCACCGGCAGGGCCCGATCGCGGTCGCCGTCTCGACCTCGGGCGCCTCGCCGGCGCTCGCCAAGCGGATCCGCGACGACGTCGCCGCGTTGGTCGGCCCCGACTACGCCGACCTCGCCAGGCAGCTCCAGGCCCTCCGCCCCTGGGCGAAGCGGAACCTGCCGACCTACGACGACCGGCGCGAGTACTTCGACCGGCTCGTCGAGCGGGCGCTCCAGTGACCGTCCACCTCGTCGGCGCCGGCCCGGGCGACCCGGGCCTGATCACCGCCCGTGGCCTCGACCTGATCCGGCGCTGCGACGCGCTCGTCTACGACCGGCTCGTCGCGCGCGAGCTCGTCGCCGAGGCGCCGGAGCAGGCGCTCCGCTTCCCCCGCGCCCACCTCGACCAGGAGCAGGTGAACGAGCTCCTCGTCCGGCTCGGCCGGCGCGGCCTCGAGGTCGTCCGGCTGAAGGGCGGCGACCCCTACGTCTTCGGCCGCGGCGCGGAGGAGTGCCTCGCGCTCGCGCAGGCGGGCATTCCCTACGACGTCGTGCCCGGCGTCTCCTCGCTCGCCTCGGTGCCGGCGGCGGCCGGGATCCCGGTCACGCACCGGGGCGTCGCCGACCGCGTCACGCTGGCGACGGGCCACGCGGCGGACGGCTCCGAGCCGGACTACGAGGCGCTCGCGCGCGCGGGCGGCACGCTCGTCCTCTTCATGGCCCTCGACCGCCTCGAGCGGGTGGCCGCGGGGCTGGTCGGGGCAGGGCTCGCCCCCTCGACGCCCGCTGCGGTGATCTCGCGCGGGACGCGCCCCGACCAGCAGGTCGCGTTCGCGCCGCTCGGCCGGATCGTGGGCGCCGCCGCCGAGCTTCACGGCCCGGCGCTCGTGGTCGTCGGCGAGACCGTGGCGCTCGCGGCCGTGCTCGCCGCGGGCGCCGTCGAGGCGGCCGCCGTCGCGGCCTGACCGATGAGCCCGGGGCCGGTTCGCGGTCCAAGCTCCCGACACCGCGATTCGACCGAAAGGAGCCCTCCGATGGCCGATTCCGTCGTGACCACCGTCGGCGCCCCCTGCTGGCTCGACCTCCTGAGCTCCGACCCCGCCCGCAGCCGCGCCTTCTACACGCAGCTGTTCGGCTGGTCGGTGCAGGAGTTCGGCCCCGAGTACCAGGGCTACACGCTGTTCTCCAAAGACGGCCATGCCGTCGGCGGCTGCATGGAGGCGGAGCCCGGTGCCTGGGGCGTCTACCTCGCCTCGCCGGACGCCAGGGCAACCGCGGCGGCCGCGACCGCCCACGGCGGCGCCGTCGTGTTCGAGCCGATGGACATCTTCGACAACGGCACGATGGCGGTCGTCTCCGACCCCGGCGGCGCAACCATCGGCGTCTGGCAGGCGGGCACGGAGCAGGGGTTCGGCGTCCTGGGCGAGCCCGACACGCCCGGCTGGTTCGAGCTCTTCGCCCGTGATTACGGCGCGTCGGTCGCCTTCTACCGCGACGTGTTCGGCTGGGACACGCACGTCGCCGGCGACACGGCCGACTTCCGCTACACCACCCTCGGCGAGGGCGACGATGCCCGGGCCGGGATCATGGACGCGACCGCGTTCCTGCCCGACGGGGTGCCCGCGCACTGGTCGGTGTACTTCCGGGTCGACGACGCCGACGCCGCGCTCGCCTCGACCGTCGAGCTCGGCGGCTCCGTCCTGCGCCCGGCCGAGGACACGCCGTACGGCCGCCTCGCGCAGGCCGCCGACCCGCTCGGGACGAGCTTCAAGCTGATCTCCGGTTAGCGAGCGGCAGGCCGCCCGCCGTTCAGCGGCGGGCGGCCGCCTGCTCCTCGCGCAGGGCCAGGAACAGCGTCGAGCGGCGCGCCGTCTCGCTCTGCGGGTTGTCGTCGGCGAGCACGCGGTACTCGGGCACCTCGGCGCGGATCACCGTCGACGCGTCGGGATGGTCGAGCTCGACGAGATTGCCGGCCGGGTCGCGGACGTACATCTGCACGCCCCCGTCGGGCAGCTCGTAGACGGCGCTGTAGAACGCGGTCGGCTCGTGGATCCCGAGCGCACGCACGCGCCGGTAGACGGCCATGAAGTCGTCGATCGTGAGGCCGAAGTGCTGGTAGAGGCCCGGCGGCGAGTCGCCCTCCCGCAGGAAGAGGTGCACCTGCAGGTCGCCGCACCGAAGCCACTCGACCGGGAAGGCGAAGTCGGGCGACGGGATCGGCTCGAGCCCGAGCACGTCGACGTAGAAGCGCAGCGACTCCTGGAGGTCGCGCGCCGGCACGCTGACGTGGTTGAGGGCGACCGCGCGTCCGTCCATGCGGGCCATCCTGCCACGCCGCGCCCGGCGCCAGAGCGTGAGACCCTAGGACGGGATGCCGGGCGGGCCGAGAATCTCGATCCCGTACTCGGCCGCGGCGGCGCCCAGCACGGCCGGGTCGGGCGGGACGACGTCGGCGGGCGGCAGCGTGCGGGCAGCCGCCGGCTCGGCAAGACCGCGCACGAAGCCCTCGAAGCCGGCCGGCTCGGCGACGAGCAGGAAGCGGGCCGTCTCCGACGTGACCGCGAACGTGTGGGGCACGTCGCGCGGGCCGTACACGAGCGAGCCGGCCTTTGCCTCGACTGTCCGGCCGCCGACCCAGAAGGCGAGCGCCCCCTCCGTGACGTAGAACCACTCGTCCTCGCGGCGGTGGACGTGGAGCGGCGAGGCCATGCCCTTCGGCGCGAGGTGCTCGATCACCGCGACGCGGCCGCCGGTCTCGCGACTGCCGGCCTTGACGGTGACGAGCCCGCCGAGGAACCAGAGCGCCTCGCCCTCCTCTGCTCCCAGTGCGAACGGCTCGATGTGGGTGTCGGCGCTGGTGGTCGCGCTCACTGTCCGCTCCTCCCTGTTTCTTCACGGAACACTGTGTTCCACGAAGTCGGCGAGGACGCTACAACAGCGGGTGGCGATGTGTCAAGTTTGGCGATACGCCGTGTATCATCACAGCCGATGTCCCGCCCATACGAGCTGAAGCGCCGCGCCGAGGATCTCGAGCGGACCCGGACGCGAATCGTGGAGGCCGCGATCGAGCTCCACCAGACGATCGGACCGGCGGCAACCACGGTGACCGAGATCGCCCAGCGGGCGGGGGTGGGACGCGTCACCGTCTACCGCCACTTCGCCGACGAGGCGGCGCTCGCCCGGGCCTGCAGCCGTCGGTACCTGAGCGAGCATCCGCTGCCCGACCCGGCGCGCTGGCTGCAGATCGCAGATCCCGCCGAACGTCTCCGTACCGGCCTCGCCCACGCCTACGCGTACCACCGCGCCAACGAGGCGATGATGAGCCATGTCCTCGCCGACGCGCGTGACCAGCCGGTGATGGCCCCCTACCACGCGCACTGGCAGCGCGCGGCCGACGTCCTCGTCTCACCGTGGCGAGCGCGCGGCCGCCGCCGGGCGCTGCTGCGCGCGGGGATCGCGCTCGCCCTCGCGTTCGACACGTGGCGCGCGCTCGTCCGCGGGCAGGGGCTCACGGACGAGCAGGCAATCGAGCTGATGCTGCGGCTGACCTGCGAGGGCGCGGGCGCGGCCTGACGGCCCTCAGGCGACGAGCTCGCCGGCGAGCTCGTCGAACACGGAGACGAAGTGGTCGACGTCGTCCAGCGTGTGCCGGACCGACAGCGTCCACTCCTCCTCGCGCCCCGGCGTCATGAAGATGCCGCGGTTCATGTTGTAGGCCCAGGCGAGGTCGGCGAGCTCCGCGTCCTGGTTCGCCTTGAAGCTCTCGTAGTCGGTGATCCGGACGGGCGAGAAGGTGACGCAGCCCTTCGAGCCGACGCCGATCGCGTAGCCGGGCAGGCCGTGCTTCTCGATCACCGTCTGGCAGCCGCCGACGATGCGGTCGTTGAGGACGTCGAGGTGCGCGTACGCCTCCGGGGTGAGCACCTGCTCGAGGCTCGCGCGCGCCGCCGCCATCACGAGCGGGTTCCCGTTGTACGTCCCGACCTGGTAGACGCGGCCGTCGCGCACCTTCTCCATCACCTCGGCGGTCGCCCCGATCGCCCCCGTCGGCAGGCCGCCGCCGAGCGACTTGGCCAGCGTGACCATGTCCGGGGTGACGCCGAAGCGGTCGGTCGCCCCGCCCGCGGCGATGCAGAGCCCCGTCTTCACCTCGTCGAAGATCAGCACGATCCCGCGCTTCCGGGTCAGCTCCCGGACCGCCTCCAGGTACCCCGGCTCCGGCAGCACGACGCCGAGGTTCATCATCGCCGCCTCCATGATCACGCAGGCGGGCAGCCGCCCCTCGCGCTCGAGCCGGTCGAGCCGCGACTCCATCGCGTCCGCGTCGTTGAAGGGGACGGGGACGGTGAGGTCGGCCACCGCCTGCGGGACACCCTCGCCGTACGGGATGGAGGCGTAGTTCTCGCGGTCCTCGATCAGGTCGAGCTGGATCCCGATCGCCACCATCACCGCGTCGTGGTGGCCGTGGTAGGAGCCCTGGATCTTGACGATCGTGTCGCGACCGGTGTGCGCGCGTGCGATCCGGATCGCGTCCATCGTCGCCTCGGAGCCGGAGTTCGTGTACCGCCACTGCGGCAGGCCGAAGCGGCGCGCGAGCTCCTCCGCGACCGCGATCGCGTCCTCGGTCGGCACGGCGAAGTGCGTGCCGGAGGGCAGCCGGTCGGCGACGGCCTTTGCGATCGCGGGGTGCGCGTGGCCCTGCACCATCGAGCCGAAACCGTTGTGGAAGTCGATCCGCCGCGTGCCGTCGACGTCCCAGCAGTGGGCGCCCTCGCCGCGGTCGAAGTAGATCGGCCACGGGTCGCGCAGCTGGTAGGACGAGGCGACTCCCGCCGAGAGCACGCGGTTCGCGCGCGCGAAGAGCGCCGCCGAGCCGGGCGTCGAGTCGTTCAGGCGCCGCTCCTCGCGCTCGGTCAGGTCGCGGATGCGCTGGCGGTCGATCGTGACTGGCGCGGTCGCTCCCATGCGGCGGTCTCCTCTCTCGAACGGCGTGCGCGCAGACGTGCGCGCGACCTCCATTGTTCCTGACGCCACGGTCAGGCGCACCCGAGAGGCGCGTTCAGGCGGACAGCGCCTCGAGCTCCCGCGCGAAGTCGGCGGCGCCGAGCGGCGCGCCCGTCGCTGCCTCGAGCAGGGCGTCCCAGCGCACCGACTCGCCCGGCCGGAAGACCCGCTCGGCGAGGAACGTGCCGGCCTCCGGCCGGTCGACGAGGCCGCCGCAGGCACGGTCGAGCGCCCCGCGCAGCTGCGCGGCGACGAGCTGGCCGTAGAGGTAGGTGTGGTAGTAGACGGGCGCGACCGCGACGTGGATCTTGGCGGCCCAGTCGGGCGCGCGCCGCTCCGCCGGCGGCCGGACGCCCTGGTAGCGGGCGACGAGCTCCCACCAGCGCGCGTCGTGGTCGGCCTCGGGGTCGGCATAGAGGCCGCGCTCGAAGCTCGTCATCACGAGCACCCAGCGGGTGAAGAGCGCCAGCTCGGCCGCCGCCGCCGCCCGCAGCTGCCCGTCGAGCGCCGCCGCGTCGGCGGCGGGCATGCCGACCACGCGCTCGAGCCACGCCGCGTCGCCGCTCAGTCCGTCCATCAGGATCGCGATCCCCTCCGTCGTGACGAGGTGGGTGGAGCGGAGGAGCCACGGCAGCGAGCGGTCGATGCCCAGGTCGAAGACGCCGTGGCCCAGCTCGTGGAGCATCGTCTCGGCCCAGTAGCGGTCGTCCGAGACGTTGGCGAGCACGCGGACGTCGCCCTCGCGGTCGACGTCGATGCAGAAGGCGTGCTGCGACTTGCCGGGCCGCGGCTGGAGGTCGCTGCGCGCGAGGATCGACGCAGTCTCGAGACCGAGCCGGTCGAACGTCTCCCGCGCGAGCCCGACCACGTCGCGCCCGGCGAAGAAGCCGTCGAGCTCGACGCCGCCCGCGACCGGGACCTCCTGGAAGAACGGGTCGTCGTAGTGCCAGGGCCGCAGCTCGTCCTCGGCGCTGCCGAAGCGCGCCGCGAGGCCGGCGTCGAGCGCGCCCTTCCAGCGCGCGAACGGCCGCGACGTGACCCGGTCGAGCTCCTCGAGCGTGGCGAACAGGCGCGCCTCGTCGAGCTCGCTCGTCGCCAGCGAGAGGGCGAAGAAGTCGCGGAACCCGAGCTTCTGCGCCGCCTGGTTCCGCAGCCTGGCAAGCTCGCGGACGTCGTCGGCGACGGCCGCGCCGACTGTCTTCGAGGCCTCCCACGCCTCCAGACGCTCGGCCTGGTCCTCGCTCGTCCGCAGGATCCGGCGGATCGTGTTGTCGTCGACCTCCTCGCCGCCGACCACGCCGCGGTGCCGGTTGAAGCGCGCGTCGACCGACGCCTCGAGCTCGACGATCCGGCGGCGCAGCTCCTCCGGGACCTGGTGGGGCAGGAACGCGTCGCGCAGCACGTCGAGGCCGCGCCGGACGAGCGCGTCGGCCCCGTCGGCCTCCCGCCGCGCCGCCTCGATCTCGGCGAACGCATCGGCGTCGGCGAGCAGCGCAGAACGGGCGAGCTCCGCCTCGACACGGCGCCGCTCGGTCTCCTCGTCGGCGCGGACGCTTGCGTCCCACCACGCCTCGGCGACGGCGACGCTGAGCGGGCGCAGCCGTGTCTCGAGCTGCTCCACGACGGCGGCGGGCTGCGGCATCCCGGCAGTGTACGGCCGCGTCCGTCCCGGGGCCCGGGCATACTGCTCGGCCATGCGGAGCTTCCGGGCTGCCGCGGCCGTGCTCCTGGCGGCCGCCGTCGCGTCGCTCCTCTGGGCCGGAGCAGCGCCTGGGGCCGCGGCACCGGGGCAGACGAGGCAGCGGATCACGGCGCGCGCGTTCGTGGCGCTCGACGCCGCCACCGGCCGCGTGCTGACGGCCCGCCGCGCCGACGCGCAGCTGCCGATCGCCTCGCTGACCAAGATGATGACCGGCCTGCTCGTGATCGAGCGCGGCCACCTGCACGACAGGATCGCGGTGCCGACCGCAGCCACGCTGGTCGAGCCGTCGAAGGAGTACCTGGTCGCGGGCCGCCGCTACAAGCGGCTGACGCTGCTCTGGTCGGCGCTGCTCGCCTCGGCCAACGACTCCGCCACCGCACTCGCCTGGGACGCGGGTGACGGCTCGCTGCAACGCTTCTACGACCTGATGAACGAGCGCGCGCGCCAGCTCGGCATGACGGCGACGACGTACGCGAGCGCGTCCGGGCTCGAGGACCGCCGCAACCGCTCGACGGCGCTCGACCAGGCCCTGCTCGCCCGCGCGGCGCTCCGCAACGGCCTCTTCGCCAAGATCGTCTCCACCGAGCGCCACTGGACGCGCTGGGCGGCGCCCACGGTCGCGAAGGAGTGGGTCAACCACAACCGGATGCTGACGACGTACCCGGGCACGTACGGCGTCAAGACCGGCTGGACGTCGCGCGCCGGCGGCTGCCTCGCCGTCGCGGTGCGCCGCGGCGACCGGCACGTGATCGCGGTCGTGCTGGGCTCGAAGGGGATCTGGCACGACATGCCGCTCGTGCTCCAGCGCGCGTTCGCCGCGGAGTAGAGCTCGACGCCGGTCGGCTCCCGCCGCAAGCTCAACACGAGCTCACTAGATGCTTGATCGGAAGATCCCGGCGGGCCGGATGGCGCCCACGACGCTGCGCCGGTTCACCACCCGGGCGCGCCGCACAGGCTTCTAGCCTGCACGGCGTGTACGTGCGGCGCCCGGCTTGGTCGTGAACGCCCCCGGGCGGCGCGCTATTTTCCGATCAAACATCTAGCGCCGGTCGTCGCCGTGCTCCCAGTCGTCCCGGGTGACGGCGTAGAGCGCGTAGTCGTGGCGCTCGCCGCCGGCGGTCGGCATGAAGGAGCGCATCACGCCCTCGAGCGTGTAGCCGAGCTTCTCCAGCACGCGGCGCATGGGAACGTTCTCGACCCAGGTGGACGCCTGCACGCGATGCGTCTGCGGGTCGGAGAAGAGGTGCTCGGTGAAGAGGCGCACGGCGATCGTGCCGAGCCCGCGCCCGCGGTCGGCGGCCTCGAAGAACGAGATCCCGATCTCGTACGCCCCCGGCGGGAGCCCCCCGCGCGGCTGGCGCGCCTCGATCGACCCGACGAGCCGCCCGCGCACCTCGATCCCGAAGTCGAGGCGCCCCTCGTGGAAGCGCCCGGACGCCTCGACGCGGCGGACGATGCGCCGGCGCACCTGCTGCTCGCCGGCGGTGCTCGGCGACGAGCCGACGTCACGGGCCGCAACGAGCAGCTCGACGTCCTCCGGCCGGAGCGGGCGGAGGCGCAACGCGCCGTGCTCGAGCCTCG
>DASTPC010000103.1:0-15378 GCA_035720085.1 Gaiellaceae bacterium | reverse complement strand
GTTCCGGAATCCGACATACCGGGGCACCGAGGAACTCGTATGCCTCGTAATTCGGTGTACAGGGCCTTGGCTACGCCCTGCGGACGGCGTCGAGAAGTGGTGAGAACAGCCGTCGCGGGGACGGAGGGGGCCGGCGGCGTGATCTAGCCGGGAGCGCGATAGCGGCGCGTTGCCTACACCGCGAGCGGCACTTCGAGCGTCCCCGCCTACTCCACCTGGTCGACGTCGAAGAGACCGTCGATCTCACCGCCGGCGACCACGGTCACGCGACGGATCTCGAAGCGCCTGCCGTCGCCGATCGTCACCACCTCCCCGGGGGCCCAGCTCGAGATCGCGCTGGTGAGCGTTCCGATCTCGCCACCCGTGGCGGCGTAGAGCCGGAAGCGGAACACCTCGGCGCCGTCGTCACTGGTGGGCGGCTCGGCGGGCGCGGGCATGTGCTCCGCGCGCGTGTCCTGGCCCTGGCTCACGTCGATCCCGGGCCGGCGTCAGCCCGCCGGGGAATCCGGCGGATCCCCGAGCTCGACGGGAGCGGATGATCCATCCCCCGACTTCGCGAGGCGCACCGCCTCCTTCTTGTGCCGCTTCAGCTCTCGGCGTTCCTTCAGCGTTCGCTCGCGGTCTCGCTTCTGCTGCGCGTGTTTGCTCACGCTCGGCTCCGTCCAGAGTGAGCCACGCGCTCGACCGACACGAAGCGCAGCCCGAGTCCGCGCATGGACTGGTGCGGCGCGTCGTCTGGCATCTGCTTCGGCGTGGCGAGGACATAGGCGTCGTCAGTCACCGCACCGATGACCCAGCGCTGACCGAGAGCATTGACCGTCTCTCCGATACGCGGGCTGTTGCTCGACCGGAAGCGCTGCACTCCGCCGTCCGGAAAGTGGAAGGTGATCTCGCGAGACACAGATTCGCCCCTTTCCGCCCTATCCAGCGCTGCCCATCGTGAGTGCAGAAGCGGATGGAGGGGGCTCTCGTGTACAGCCACCCTATCAGCCCCCGTCCAGGCGACGCCCGGGTGCTCTTCAGTCGCCTTCGAGCCGGGCGTCGGCAAGCTGCCCGGCAGCGTTGCTGAGCTGCCGCAGCTCCTCGGCGCTCTCGCGCTGCTCGCCCGCGGCCGGTAGGAGCCTGACCTCGACGATATGACACTTCTGGACCCAGCCGCCTTGCGTCTCGACCCACTCGTCGAGCCGGCTCAGGTAGTTCCCGACCGACCCGGAATGGCTCGTCAGGGTCAACAGCCGGCGTTCGCCACTCACGAGTACGACTTCCACGCGGTCGGCCGGCGGCATCGCTGCGAGCGTACTCGACTACTCAGCGGAGCGTCGGAGGAGATCCAGGCGAACCGTCGCGCTGGCGGAAAATCCTGGCCGCCGCCGCGCGCGGGGCCGGTTAGACTTCGAGTGGCAGGCTGCTGCCGGCGCACTTGGAACCAATCGTCTCGGTGCGCTCTCACAAGTCCGCATCCTCGCGGGGAGAGAGTGGTCACCGATGAAGGAGCGAACGGCCGCGGCGCCTCATGCCAGGGCGAGTGCCCGGAGAACCTGGAACTGCACGTTCTGCCAGGTACCGGTGGAGGAAGAGCTGGCGCTGACGCTCCCGAAGTCGGACCGAGGCACCTCGAGGGAGTCGGCCGGCTGGTTCTGCTCCGCTCGCTGCCTCACCTGTGTTCGCGCGCTGGCGGCACTGAACCCCTCTCCGCTCGCGTCGTACGAGTTTCGCGAGGCTCGCGGGGCGCTCACCGACCGGCTCCTCGCGCTCTGGAGGGACGGCGCTGGGCCGGACCCCGCCCTCGTGCTCGAGGCCGCCCAACGTGTCGCGTCGCGCGCCGTCATCGCACTCGAAAACGGCGCGACGGCTGCAGCGTCGGCTCAGACGCGGCGAGATCGCGCGTAGCCGAGCGGCAACACCCGCCAACGATTCGTCGGCCCTCGGTGCGGTCACGCGGAGCGCGAAGCCGCACGCCGTCGCGCTCGTGACGATTGTTCCGTCCGAGTAGAGGGTATGAAAGGCTGGCACCGATCGGAGATTTCCTGCTCGAGGGGGAGAGATGAGACGACGATGGTTGTCCGCGGCCGTCCTGGCCGTGTCCCTACTCGCGCTCGCGGCCCAGGCGCCCAGTGCGCAGCGCGATCGCGACAAGCTCGACGTCTACACGGCCGTCGTGCAGCCGGAGCAGCTGGGAGCGCTCAGCGGCGAGGGCTACGACATCAGCGGTGCCCGGGAGGTCGCCGGCGGCGTCGAAATCCAGCTGATCCTGACCAAGCGCCAGCGGGCCAAGGTCGAGGCGGCCGGCGTCACCACGCAGCTGACGCGCGTCAAGGGCGGCCAGACGGTGAAGGAGTTCGCCGCCGCCCAGTCGGCGCACGGGTTCAACGTCTGGCGGTCGTACGACGAGCCGGGCGGGTTCCGCGACCAGCTGTACGCGGTCGCGAGGCAGAACCCGCAGCTGGCGAAGCTCGTGCGCATCGGGACGACGCTCCAGGGCCGCGAGATCCTCGCGGTCAAGCTGACCCAGGGGGCCAACGGCATCGCCGACGGCTCCCGCCCCGCAGTGCTCTACAGCGCGACCCAGCACGCGCGCGAATGGATCGCCGCCGAGGTCGACCGGCGGCTCATGAACTGGTACGTCGACCGCTGGCGCGCGAACGACACAGACGTCAAGCGGCTCCTCAAGGACACGGAGCTGTGGTTCGTGCCGGTCGCCAACCCGGACGGCTACGAGTACACGTTCACCACCGAGCGGCTGTGGCGGAAGAACCTGCGCGACAACGACGGGGACGGGCAGATCACGATCGCGGACGGCGTCGACCCGAACCGCAACTACCCGAACCACTTCAAGTACGACGAGGAGGGCTCCTCCTCGATCCTGTCCAGCCAGACCTACCGCGGCCGGGGGCCAGTGTCCGAGCCCGAGACACAAGCCCTGAAGGGGCTGCTCGACCGGATCAAGTTCAGGTTCCAGGTCAACTACCACTCGAACGGGCAGTGGCTGCTGTACCCCGAGGGCTGGCAGGTCGGGACGCCGACCGCCGACGATCCGATCTACTTCGCGCTGTCGGGCAACCTCGACAGGCCGGCGATCGCGGACTTCCACCCGGGCCTCAGCCCGGACGTGCTGTACGTGACCAACGGCGAGACCACCGACTACGCCCACGCGGTCGACGGCACGCTCGCGTGGACGCCGGAGCTGTCCGAGGGGTGTGACGGCTGCGGCTTCGTCTTCCCCGACGACGACGCGCTCGTGCAGGCGGAGTTCGAGCGCAACCTGCCCTTCGCGCAGTCGGTCGCCAGGTCGGCGGTCGACCCTGCGAACCCGCAGTCGGTGCTCGGCATCCAGACGAAGCCGTTCTACGTCAAGAGCGACGACCCGTACAAGGACGGCATCCCGGGCGCGAACTTCGCGTTCAGGTACTCCTACGGCGACCCGCAGCCCGTGCAGGTGCTGGCGAAGAGAAGCCTCGGCGCGGTGACCGTCAAGTTCCGCATCAACGGGGGAACCGTCCGGAGCGCCCCGACCTCCGAGTGGGCCGGCGGCGAGCGATTCAAGCCCGCGGGCATCTACTACCACGAGCTGCGCGGCGTCGTGACCGGCACCTCGCCCGGCGACTCGGTCGAGGTCTGGTTCGAGGGCGGCGGCCAGCGCAGCGACTCGTTCACCTACCAGGCGGTCTCGGAGACCGGACGGCGCGTGCTCGTCGTCGCGGCCGAGGACTACAGCGGTGCGTCACCCACGCAGGCGCCCGGGCCGCACTACCTGCAGTACTACCTCGACGCGCTGGCGGCGAACGATGTGGCCGCCGACGTCTACGACGTCGACGCACGCGGCCGGATCGCGCCGGATCACCTCGGCGTGCTCAGCCATTACGACGGCGTCATCTGGTACACGGGCGACGACGTCGTCACCCGCCGCGCGGGCTGGGGCGGCGGCAACGCCGACCGCCTCGCGCTGGACGAGATGCTCGAGTTCCGTGCCTACCTGAACGAGGGCGGGCGCGTGGCCTACACGGGCAAGCGGGCCGGCCAGCAGTACTCCGGCGCGGGCGTCGGCACGCAGCTCTACGACCCGAAGGGCGAGGGCCCGTGCAACCCGCCGCCCGCGGCCTTCGACCCACGCCGGTGCCTGCTGCTGCGCGGCTCGGTCTTCGGCGGCGACCTGGTCAACGACGGCCTCGAATACTGGTTCGGCGGCAGCGTGCAGATCGTCGGCGACGGGAGCGACCCGGGCGGCGGCCTGTTCGACGTCGACGGCGTCGGCGACCCGTTCGTCGGGCTCACGTGGGGGTTCGGCCCCGACGGCGCCCCCAACCAGGACAGCAACTCGTCGTTCGTGACGACGAGCGCGATCCTGCCGCCGGACCAGTTCCCGCAGTTCAACAGCTGGCCGTCGTCGCGCTGGAGCAAGCCGGGCGGGCCGTTCGAGCCGCACACGGGGACGAGGTACGTCTACTCGCAGATCGCCGACGTCAGCTACAAGCGGCTGACCCGCACGGTGAACGTCCCGGCCGGCGGCGGCAGCCTCACGTTCTGGACGTCGTACGACACGGAGGAGCACTGGGACTTCGTGTTCGTGGAGGCACGGACGCCGGGCGGCGACAACTGGACGACGCTGCCGGACGCCAACGGGAACACCTTCCAGGACACCGGCGAGAGCTGCCCGGCCGGCTGGTTCGAGCTGCACCCGTTCCTGGAGCACTACCAGACGCTCAACCCGGATGGGACCTGCTCGCCGAGCGGATCCAGCGGTGCCTGGAACGCGGCGTCGGGCAACTCGAACGGCTGGCAGCAGTGGTCGATCGACCTCGGCACCTACGCGGGCCAGCAGGTCGAGATCTCGATCGCCTACGCCAGCGACTGGGCGACGCAGAACCTCGGCACGTTCGTCGACGACGTCACGCTGCCGGACGGCAGCAGCCAGTCGTTCGAGTCGGGGCTCGAGGGCTGGACGGTCACCGGCCCGCCGGAGGGAAGCGGCCCCAACGCGAACAACTGGATCGTCACCGACGCCGGCGGCTTCCCGGTCGGCGCCTCGATCTCCACGCCCGACTCGCTGCTCCTGGGCTACGGGTTCGAGGGGATCTCGACGCAGGCGAGCCGGAACGCCGTCATGGACCGGATCCTGGACCACCTGCTCGGCTGAACGTGGCAGCCGAGGGCTGAGCGGGAACGTGGACGCGAGGGTGGTGGGCGATCGCCCACCTCCCTCGCAGACTCCTCGGCCGCGGCGCCATGGGACGAGGCAGCCGGGCGAGCGCCGCACCGTACGCGTGTGAGCGCTCACCCGCAGGGAGATCAGCGCGTGACTGCGACCAGCTGCGAGAGCCCCTCGCTCTTCGTCACCGCCTGCTCCTTGATCACGCCGATGCCGCGTGCGTGCCACTTGAGCTCGTACTGCCGGTCGATCGAGCTGTACTCCAGCGTCAGGAGCGTTCGCCCGAAGGAGCGGACGGGCACCTCGACCGTCCCGCCCGGGCCGAGCACCTGCGCCTGGTCGACCGCATGGCCCGGTGAGTACTCCTGCCGGTAGGCGTCGCCGCGTCTCGGCCGGGCGAGCATGACGATGCCCGGCTCGCCGTTGCCGACGCCGGCCTGCCAGGAGCCGTCGTCGCGCACCCAGCGCCCTTGCGCGAAGGTGCTCGAGTCCTCGCCGAGATACCAGACGTTCCCGTGCATGTCCTGCGCGTACCAGTCGAAGGTCCGCTCCTCGGGCTTGCCGTCGGCGAACACCTGGTCCAGCACGACTGTCGCGTCGACGCCCATGATCCGCTTCGTCCGGTGGGTCACCGTGACCGTGTTGACCTCCCTGGTCACGCCGTCGTCGCCGACCCCGCGGTAGCGAAGCACCGTTCCCGGCCGGAGCGGCAGCCAGGGGTTGTCGACCGGGCCGGCGCCGAAGTCGGCCGGGTCGAACGCCGGCCGGTACGGGGTCGTGACGGGCGCCGGGTTCCGCGCCGCGGTCGCGACTGCGACGGTCAGCGCCAAGAGAGCTGCCACCAGGACGGTCCGTCGGATCATGTCGCGCACCGTACGCCGGTCGGATGAAAGGACGATGAATGGCTGCCGGCTTGTTTGCGCAGCGCTCGCAGCGGGCACTGGGTGGACATGTGGTGCTACCTCGACCCCGACTCGTTCACGACGGTCGGCTGCCGCGGCGCGACAACGCGGCCGCGTGCGCGGGCGGGCTCCAGACGCACGGCGGTGCGCCGCCCCGCCGACCGGCCCGGGGTGACGGCCGAGAGCGTGCTTCGCTGGTTGCGGGAGGACGATCGGCGCGACGCGCTCACGCCATGGCTGCCGGTCGCGCTCGAGGCACGCCAGCGACGACAGACGCGTAGCGGTCGCGCACCCGTAGCGCCGGCGAACCGCTAGGAACGGCGCTTCGCGTCGAGCGCCGCGAGCTCGCGCTCCAGCTCCGCCGCCCGCCGCTCGACCTGCTCCGCCTCGGAGCGCAGCCGCGCCGCCTCCTCGTTCGTCGCCCGCAGCTCCGCCTGGAGCGTTGCCACCCGCTCCCGGTGCCTACGCTCCACGGCGGCGCGCTCTCGCCGCCGCTCGGCCGCTCCGCGGTCGCTCTTCGCCTCGGCGCGCGGCGCAGCGACCGATCCGATCGCGCCGAAGCCGATCGGCTCCGGCTCGGCGGTCAGCCGGCCGGCGAGCAGCGGCTCGTTCAGCTCCTCCAGCGAGGCGGCCGCGGTCAGCGTCTCGCGGATGCGGCGCTGCAGGTCGGCGCTCGCGCCCTCGGAGCCCCCGACCAGCCCGATCGCCTGCTCGCTCAGCCGGGCCGTGTCGGCGGCGAACGCCTCCCGCGCCTGCTGGAACGAGCCGCGCCGCTGGCCCGACTGGACCGCGCGCAGCCGCTCCGCGGCCTTGACGAGCCCCCGGACCGCGCTCCGCTGCTCGCGCGCCAGGCGGTTGACGGCCCAGACGGCTGCGCTCGGCTTCCGCAACCTCGCCACGGCGTCGGCCTCGTCCCCCCGGCCGTCGGCGCGCAACGCCTTCACGATCCGGTTGCGCGTCGCCGTGAACTCCTCGAGCGGCGCCGCGAAGAGCTCCTCCAGCGCGTCGGCCACCTCCCTACGGTAGACGCGCCGCCGCGCACTAGGCTACGTCCCGATGGCCGAGACCCTGACCGGCGGCTGCGGCTGCGGGGCCGTCCGTTACGAGATCACGGCTCCGTTCGTCTCAGCCTCGTACTGCCACTGCACGCGTTGCCAGCGGCGAAGCGGCACCGCGGCGTCGGCCAACGGCCGGGCCGAGCCGGGGAGCGTCCGCGTCCTCGCCGGCGAGGACGCGCTGCGGGCGTGGGCGCCCGAGGGCGGCTCGGAGAAGCTCTACTGCGGCCTGTGCGGCTCCGGGCTCTTCGCCCGGCCGCCGGGCTCTCCGCACTACGCCGCCGTCCGCCTCGGCACGGTCGACGGCGATCCGGGCATCCGCCCGCAATGGCACCAGTTCACCGCGTACGCGGCACCCTGGGAGGAGCTGCCCGACGACGGCCTCCCGCGGTACCCGGAAGGCCCGCCCGCCTAGCGGCTTGGCACGCGCGGCAGCCCTCCTGGCGGCGCTGGCGGCCGCGCTCCTCGTCGCACAGCCGGCAGCCCCCCAGAGCGTCTCGGCAGCCGTCGACGACCTCCGCGACCACGACGTCACCTTCGAAGAGGGCGCGGTCGATGACCAGGACCTCGCCGAGCTCGACGACGCGGCGGACGAACTGCAGGAGGACGAGGCGTTCTTCAAGATCGTCGTGCTCGCCGACCGGGTCACGACGGCGCCCAGCGTGCGGGCGTTCGCGCAGCAGATCCTCGCCGGCCTCGGCGGCCGCGGGCGCGTGCTCGTCTACGACCCGGCGTCGGTCGGTGTCGCGACCGACGTCGACCCGTCGTCGGAGGCGACGCGCGCCGAGGACGCCGCAATCGAGTCTGCGAACGAGACGGACTCGTTCGCCGACGGCGCCCTCGCCGCGGGCCGCGTCCTGATCGGCTCGAGCGTGCCCGCCCAGGTCGACGGCGGCGACGGCGGGGACGGGGTCGGTGGAGGCTGGCTGATCTGGCTGCTCGTGATCGGCGGCGTGGGCGTAGGCGCCGTCCTGCTCCTGCGCGGGATGCTCGGCCGCACGCAACCGGACGAGCAGGCGCGGGCGGCCGTCGGCGCGGGCGAGCAGAAGGTCCGCGCGGCGGTCGACCGGACGGCGAACCTCGTGCTCGCGCTCGCGGACCGCGTCGAGGTGCCCGACGCGCCGGCCGAGGCGAAGGAGGCCTATCGCGAGGGCTCGGCGGCGTTCATGGACGTCCAGGACGAGCTCGAGCAGGCCGACACGCGCCCCGAGCTCGAAGCCGTCTATCCGAGGCTGATCGAGGCGGAGTGGCAGCTGCAGACGGCGGGCGCGCTCCTCGACGGCAAGCCGGCCCCGCCGAAGCCCCAGCCCGAGCCGCTCTTCCCCGTGCCGCCGCCCCGTGCCGAGCCTGCGCCGCCACCGGAGCCGCACTACCAGGAGCACGGCACGAGCCCGTGGCTGACCGAGGCGGCGATGACGGCGATGTCGATCTTGCTCTCGCGCGGCTTCGGCGGCGGCGGCTCGGGACGCTCGTACCGCGACCCGATGGGCGACGACGTCTTCGGCGGGCTCTTCCCGACGGGGGGCGGTGGAGGAGGAGGCGGCGGGCGCCGCGGCCGGCCACGGATATCGCTCGGCCGCGGCGGCCGCGGGATGGGACGCAGGTAGGCTCGGCGCGCGCAAGCGAAAGGAGACGAGATGGGCAGGCTGTGGAACTACCTGAAGGCGCTCTTCGGGAAGAAGGTCGAGGAGATGAAGGACCCGGAGATCGAGATCGAGCAGGCGATTGCGGAGGCACGCGAGCGCGACCAGAGCCTGCGCAACCAGGCGGCCAAGGTGATCGCGCACCGCACCCAGCTGGCAGGCGAGCTCGAGGACTCCGCCGAGGAGCTCGCCAAGGCCAAGGAGCTGGCGAAGCAGGCGCTACTGAAGGCCGAGGCGGCGAAGACCGCCGGCAACACCGACGAGCAGCTCCGCTGGACCCAGTCCGCGCAGGCGCTCGCGATGCGCATGCAGGCCGCCCAGTCGAACTACGACCGGCTCACGGAGCAGCTGAAGACCGCCGACGAGCAGGCGGAGAAGGCCAAGTCCGCGGTGCAGCAGAACGCGATGCAGCTCGAGGAGATCGCCTCCAAGCGCCTGGAGATGCTCGGCGCGCTGGAGAGCGCGAAGCTGCAGGAGTCCATGAACGACGCGATGGCGTCGATCGGCGCCTCCGTCGGCCAGGACGCACCCAGCCTCAAGGAGGTCGAGGACAAGATCGAGGCGCGCATGGCCGAGGCGCAGGCGAAGGCCGAGCTCGAGGCGGTCACGCCGGAGGGCTCGATGGCGGAGCTCGAGCGGTCGGTCGACCTCGCCGAGGCCGACAAGGCGCTCGACGACCTGCGCAAGGAGCTCGGGATCGTCGAGCTCGAAGCAGGCCCGAGCTCGCCTCAGCTGCCGCCCGGCGGCGCGGCGGCCTGACCCGTTACGGGGCGGGAGCGATCCCGCCCCACGCTCCCGGCGTCAGGAGCGTGCGGCGGCGACCGCCCGCGCGGCCTGGAGCGGCCGGAGCGTGCGGAAGAGGAGCATCGTGGCGGCGATCCCAACCGCCGTGTTGACGACCGTCACGCCCACCTGCAGCCCGAGCGAGAACGACACCGCGGCGGCGGTGGAGACGATGCCCTGGAGGGCGAACGTCGCCAGCACCTGCTGCGAGCCGGCGCCGCCGGGGACGGGCACCGCGGTCGAGGCGCCGTTGAGGACGACGAGCAGCGCGGCGGTTGCAAGCCCGGCCTCGATCCGGAACGCGTGCAGTACCAGGAACACCACCGCGATGCGGCATGCCCAGGCGGCGAGCTGGTACGGCAGCACCGTCGCGGCGTACAGCCGCGGGCGCGCGAGGATCGCCAGGCCCTGCACCCACGCGGCGAGCAGCCGCCGGACGGCCGCCGAGCGGCTGCGCAGCACGAGCACCGCGCCGACCACGGCAGCGGCGGCTGTGCATGCCACGGCGACACCCGTCGCCGACGGGGCCGGCAGCGCCGGCAGGACCCCCGTCGCCCAGAGCGCGCTGACGAGGCCCGCGCCGAGCACGGCGTCGAGCGTCAGCACGACCGAGAGCGAGCCGGCGACGGTGGGCACGCTCGAGCCGGGGATCTGCGCGCGGGCGAGCAGCACCTTCGCTCCCTCTCCCCCGCGCGCCGGCAGGTACGCGTTCAGCGCCACCCCCGCCGCGTAGGCGCAGCCAAGCGAGACGAGCGGCAGCCGGCGGTCCGGGTACGCCGCCGCGAGCGCGCCGCGCCACGCGAGCGCCCGCATCGCCAGCGTGGCCAGCTGGAGGAGAAGCGCGGCTGCGAGATAGCGGCCGTCGAGCGCGCCCACGCGCCCGGCGGCATCCTCGAGCGCCCCGCCGACCTCGCCGAACAGGTTCACGCGCCGCCCCGGTCCGCGCAAGGCCGGGAAACCGCAGCAGCGGCTTCCCGGCCGCGCAAAGATCCCTGAAGCCGGCCGCTGTCGAGGCCGGAGTTCGGCACGGAATGGCTCACGCGGCGCTGCCCGCGAGACCCGGCACGAGCCGGTCGAGGTCGTCGGTGATCAGGCCGGTCACGCCGAGGCCGAGTAGCTCCGTCGCCCGCTCCGGCCGGTTCACGGGCCATGTGAAGATCTCGTCGGCCAGGTTGCGTAGCGCCGCCGCCGAAGCCGCGTCGAGCAGCCGCTCGTGGATCGAGACGCCCTCGAGGCGCGTGCCCGCGTAGCGGCGCAGCAGCAGCTGCAGCTGCCGGGCCGTGCCGACAGAGTGGATTCGCCGCACCGGCGTGCCCGCGAACGCCTCGAGCAGGCGCCAGCTCCTGGCGCAGACGGTCAGCCGTCGGCTACCGAGGCTCGGCCGCAGCTCCTCGAGGGCCCGCTCGGCGACCTCCGGCCGCCGGCCCTTCAGGTCGAGCATCAGCGCCGTCGCCGGGCCGGCCGCCTCGAGCAGGTCGCCCAGCAGGAGCCGGGGGCGCCACGGCGCCTCGAGGCGCCAGCGGTCCCAGAAGAGCGGCAGCGGGCCGACCGTCTTCAGGTGGCGCACCTCCAGCCGGCCGCGGAAGAGGCGCACGTCCGCCTCGACGATCGCCTCGCGCCGCTCCGCCGCGCGGAGAGCCGCGAGCTGGTTCCCGGCGCGATGGGCGACGAGGATGGGAGCGCCCGGGCCGAGAGTCACCGCCGACGAGTGTAGCCGCCGTTTCGCGCCGCTGGATCGCGAGGGCGACGCCGAGCCCGACGAGGACCACCGCGGCGCCCGCCGCCACGTCGACGACGAAGTGGTTCGCGGTCGCGACGACGGCGAACGCCATCGCCAGCGGCGAGGCGACGGCGAACGCGCGCGCGGCGAGGCTCGTCGTCGCCGCGAACACGACGACCCCGACGAGCAGGTTCCACCCCACGTGCAGGCTCGGGAACGCCGCGTACTGGTTGGTCAGCCCCGGCGGCTGGAGCGCCCGGTACGCGTGCGACTGCTCGGTGACGGTGTCGACCAGCCCGAGCGGGAGCAGGCGAGGCGGCGCGACCGGGAAGAGCGCGAAGAAGAGGAACCCGAGCGCGCCGGACACGAAGAGGGCGTTGCGGAGCAGCACGTACCGCCTCCGGTCGCGCACGTAGAGAACGGCGGCCGCGGTCAAGATCACCGGCCAGTGACCCCAGATGTACACCCAGTTGGCGAGGGCCACGAGCGCGTCGCTGCCGGCGACCGCGCCCTGGAGCGCTCCCTCGCGGGCGAGGCCGAGCGCCCGCTCGACGTCCAGGAGCCACTCCGCGTTGGCGAAGGCGATGTCGGGGTTCCCGGCCGTGGCGTTGCGGATGCCGAAGTAGAGGAGGATCGCGAGCGCGACGAGCGCGGCCTCGCGGAGAAGGCCGCGCCGGGCGCTCGCGGCGAGCGCCGGGCCCAGGCGGGCGACGACGCCGGTGTCGTGCGCAGGCACGTGTCCTCAACTCCTCGTCGCAAGCGTCGCTCGTGCGGGCCGTGCCCGCATCGGGGCGGTTGCGGATCGGCGGGCGGGAAACCCCGCGCCCGGCTCAGAACACGTAGTAGGCGCCCATCGCGAGGGCGCCGAACACGAGGAACAGCACAGTGACGACGACGCCGATCCCGAGCATCACGATCAGAGGCGTGGCGGCGCTCTCGCCCTCCTCGGCCACGCGCTCGAGGCGCCCGAACTCCTGGATCGGGTGGTGCACCAGCCGGCTTCCCTCCTCGCGGATCTCCTGGAGCAGGAGCTCGCCGCCCTCCAGCTCCGTCGCCGCCTGATCGCTCACGGCCGCCTCCTCGTCGTCGGGATCGCTCGCCGGGATTGTACTGCGTGACGATCCGTACGAAGACGCCGGCGCCGCGCCGAGCTCAGGTCGACCCGGCCAGCCAGGCGGCGATCCTGCGGCCGAGCTCGTCGCCGCGGTCCTCCTGCAGGAAGTGCGACGCGCCGGCGACGATCTCGGCCGCCCCCGCACCCGGGATCAGCTCGGCCATGCGCTCGGCGTGGGCCGGGGAGAAGATCGGGTCCGAGTCGCTGAAGAGGACGAGCGCCGGCTTCTCCCAGCGCCGGAGCGCGTCGCGGACCGCGAGCATCGCCGCAGCGCTGGGGTGCTCGGCGGACGTCGGCACGAGCTCGGGGAAGGCGACGACGCCCGCCTTCGCCTCGGCGACCGGAAACGGCGCGTCGTACGCCGCCGCCACATCGTCCGGCAGCTCGGTCGCACAGGAGAGCCGGATCAGCTGGCTCGCCACGATCTCGGTGCCCACCCGGCGCATGAACGCCTGGAAGCGCAGCCACTCGTCGCTCGGAGGGCGGGCGCCGACGCCGGTGTTGAGGACCACGAGCCGCGCCACCCGTTCTGGGCGCGTGACCGCGAGCCGGAGGCCGATCGGTCCGCCCCAGTCCTGGACGACGACGGTGACGTCTCGGAGCTCGAGCCGGTCGCAGACGAGCTCCTCGATCGACGAGTAGTGGGTGTCGTAGGAGTACCACGCCGCCTCGATCGGCTTGTCCGAGCGGCCGAAGCCGAGGTAGTCGGGCGCGACGACGCGGCCGACGCGGATCAGGTGGGGGATCAGCTTGCGGTAGAGGTAGCCCCAGGTCGGCTCGCCGTGGAGGAGCAGGATCGGGTCGCCCGTACCCTCGTCGACGTAGTGCATCCGCACGCCGCCCACCTCGCGATAGCGCGGCTCGTACGGCCACCCCGGCAGGCCCTCGAAGCGCCCGTCGGGCGTCCTGTAGGCGGGCACGGCCACCCGGGCAGCCTACGCGGCGCCCACCTCCCAACACCCGGAGCGACCAGGCAAGCCTCGAGGGGTTTGGAGCCCGTGAAGCCTGGGGGATCGTCCATCTGTATGCCTGCGCGCTGGCCGCGGCCACGGTCGCGGCGGTAGCGAATCCACGAATCCGCCCCACAGGGCAGGAGAGGGGAGCGAGGTATGAGCGGGAAACTCAGCCGGCGCCAGTTCATCGGCGCGAGCGTCGGCGTCGCCGCGGCGGCGTCGCTCGGCGGCGTCGGTGCGGCGCTGGGCGCAGTCGGCAAGGGAGGAGGGCACTCGATCCCGCCGGGCCACCTCGGAGTGCAGCAGTTCTCGGTGCGCGATGCGACGGCACGGCTCAGCATCGCCTCCAGCAACCGGCTCGGGCAGACGCCGGCCATGGGCTTCCTCGGCGGTGCGGGCTATCCGGCCGACCCGACCGATCTCGGCCCGCTCGTGCCGCTCCCGGG
This sequence comes from Gaiellaceae bacterium, assembly GCA_035720085.1. GTDB lineage: Bacteria > Actinomycetota > Thermoleophilia > Gaiellales > Gaiellaceae > Gaiella. Next base: position 1,616 of record DASTPC010000103.1, on the reverse strand, counting down.
CGGGTATGCCGAGGTGTTCGAGTACCTGGCCTCGGTCGACGTCAGGGGCTTCGAGTTCTTCCAGTCGACGCAGAACGCAAACGAGTTCAGTCCACCCCGGCAGCCGACGGCAGCCGAGATCCGGGGATACCTCGACGCGGCCGGCCTGAAGGCGGTCGGTACGCACCAGTTCGGGCTCGGCAACCTCGATCCCGCCACCGGCAACCTCACGCCTGCCGGCGAGGCGCTCTTCGAGTTCCTGAGCACGCTCGGGATGGGGACGATGGGCTTCTCGGGGAACCTGTCCCAGCTCCCGAACAACAGCCCCGACCCGGCGAACCCGAGCGTGAACCTCCCGAACGCCTCGGGCTGGCTGGAGGACTACGTGAACCCCGTGACCGGTGTCCGCACCTTCGGGTTCAGGAGCCGGGCGGAGCACGCGAACCGCATCGGCGAGATCCTGCGCTCGCGGGGGGTCAAGTACTTCTACCACCCGGAGCAGGACAACTACCGCTTCTTCAACGACCCGGCGCACCCGGAGCTCGACACGGTGCACCGGATCCAGTGGGTGATGGAGAACACCGACCCGCGTCTCTTCGGGTGGCAGATCGACGTCCTGCACAACTGGTCGGGTCGCGTCCGCTTCCTGAGCGCGACCACGCACCAGCCCGACATCAGCGTGTGGGAGCTCGCCCAGGCGCAGGAGCGCCGGGTGCTCGGCTGGCACGTGAAGGACGGCTTCCGGAACACCGCGCAGACCGGCACCTGGGTCGGCGGCCCGCCCGAGAGCGGCGGCGCGCCGTACTTCCAGACGTTCGCGCGCACGGCGACGTTCACCGACGCGGTCGTGTCGGGCGAGGGCGACCTCGGCGCGGGGCCAGGCCCCGACCATCCGAACGCCGACCCGGACTGCCCGGGCTTCAAGTTCATGTTCGAGAACCTGGGCGGCCCCGAGCGCCTCTACCTGATCGAGAGCGACAGCGGGCCCGGCCCGACGACCGGCCCGAACGCCGATCCGGGCCGTTCGCTGCGCCACGCGAAGGCGTCCGCCGCGGCCCTGCTCGGCCTGAGGAAGTAGGACGGCCAGGGCCGCAAATCGCAGGAGGGCGCTCGCGGAGCGCCCCTCCTCCCGCGGCGGAGCACGCTCGCCGTCGCGCTGGTCGTCGCGCTGACCGTGTTCGCCGGCTCGACCCGCGCGCTCGCGCACGGCGACCCGACGGCCCACTACCTCGAGACGGACTCGCTGCTCACCTCCTACGCCGCGCCGCCCGACCTCGCGGTCGAGCTCCAGCTTCGCGGCGTGCTCGACGCGGCCGCCGCTCGCGGATACCCGATCAAGGTCGCCCTCTTCTCGAACGAGCACGACACGGGCGGCGAGCCCGAGCCGCTTGAGGACACGCAGACCTACGTCACGACCGTGAGCGACGACCTCGAGGCCGTCAGCCCGCTCCGGGCGCCGGTGCTGATCGTGACGCGGCAAGGGCTCGGCCTGGGCGGGAGGCAGCCGCGCGGCGGCGCGCCCACACCGATAACGCCGGCGCTCGCGGCCGAGCTCGCGCGCGGCCTTCCGCTCGCGAAGGAGGCCGAAGGCAACGCCCTCGCCCGCACGGCCATGGTCGCCATCCGGCGCCTCGCGG
>DASTPC010000102.1:0-3485 GCA_035720085.1 Gaiellaceae bacterium | reverse complement strand
AGGCGCTCGAGGCGGGCGCCGACGCCGTGATCGCCGACCTCGAGGACGCCGTCGTCGCCGCGGAGAAGCCGCGCGCGAGGGCGCTCGTCGCCGACGTCCTGGCGGGCGACGCCTCCTGCCTGCGCCTCGTGCGGGTGAACGGCGCCGGCACCGCCTGGTTCGCGGACGACCTCGCCGCGGTCGGCAGGGTCGCGCTCGACGGCGTGGTGCTGCCGAAGGCGACGCCGGAGGCGGCGGCAGCGGCCGCGGGAGCGGGCGTGCCCGTCGTCGCGATCGTCGAGAGCGCCGTGGGGCTCCAGCGCGTCGGCGAGGTGGCGGCGACGCCGCCGGTGGCCGCGCTCGTGCTCGGGGCCGTCGACCTCGGCCTGGCGCTGGGGCTCGAGCCGCGCCCAGACGGGCTGGAGCTGCTCGTCCCGCGCTCGAGCGTCGTGCTGGCCTCGGCCGCGGCGGGCCTGCGCGGGCCGGTCGACCAGGTCTGGCTCGACGTCCGCGACGACGAGGGGCTCGCCCGCGACTGCGCGCTCGCCCGCTCGCTCGGCTTCCGCGGCAAGGCGTGCATCCACCCGGGCCAGGTGCCCGTGGTGAACGAAGCGTTCGCCCCGTCCGAGAGCGAGCTCGCGCGGGCGCGGGAGGTGGTCGCCGCCTACGAGCGGGCGGCGGCGGAAGGAACGGGGGCCGTGGCGCTCGACGGGGAGCTGGTCGACCTGCCCGTCGTCGAGCGCGCGCGGCAGACACTGGCCGACGCGAAACGAGGTGTCCTGCATGGCGACTGACACGGCGCCGGCGCCGAAGACGTGGCGCGGGCGGTACTACGAGGACTTCGAGGCGGGCGACGTGTTCCGCAGCCGCTTCGGCCGGACGGTCACGCAGACGGACAACATCTGGTTCACCTGCCTGACGATGAACACGAACCCGATCCACTTCAGCGAGCCGCACGCGGCGCGGACGCAGTTCGAGCGCCCGCTCGTGAACAGCACGTTCACGCTCGCGCTCGTCACCGGCCTGACCGTGCCGGACACGAGCGAGAACGCGGCCGCGAACCTCGCCTGGACCGACATCCGGCTGCCGAAGCCCGTGTTCGAGGGCGACACGATCTGGGCCGAGAGCGAGATCCTGGAGACGCGCGAGTCGGCCTCGAACCCGAGCGTCGGCATCGTCTCGATGCGCTGCCGCGGCATCAACCAGCGGCGTGAGGTGGTGATCGAGTTCAAGCGGACGTTCATGGTCTACAAGCGGGGAGCGCCCGAGGTCGAGGGCTCGTTCCCCGGCACCGACGAGGACTGGAGCGCATCGTGACCGCCGCCGAGACGATCGCCGCCTGGGCGACCGCGCTGGACCTCGACGACGTCCCCGCGGACGTCGTCGAGCACGCGAAGCTGCACCTGCTCGACGCGCTCGGCTGCGGGCTGGCGGCGCACGCCACCGGCGTCGCCGCCGAGGGCCGGACGACGATGGAGGAGCTCGGAGGCGAGCCGCAGGCGACCGTGATCGGCTCCGGACGCCGCCTGCCGGCCGCCAACGCCGCGTTCGCGAACGCGATGCTCTGCCACGGGCTCGACTTCGACGACACGCACTCCGACTCGGTCAGCCACGTGACGACGGTCGTCGGCCCGGCCGCGCTCGCGGCGGCCGAGCAGCACGCCGCCTCCGGGCGGGAGGTGCTGTCGGCCGTGGTCGCCGGCAACGAGGTGACCTGCCGCGTGGGCATGGCTGCCTCGGGCGAGTTCCACCGCCGCGGCTTCCACCCCACGGCGATCTGCGGCATCTTCGGCGGCGTCGCCGCGGTCGCCGCGGTGACGCGGCTCGACCCGGAGACGACCGCGAGCGCCTTCGGGATCGCGGGCTCCTTCGCGGGCGGGCTCTTCGCCTACCTCGCCGACGGCACGCCGACGAAGCCGATGCACGCCGCGTGGGCCGCCCACGGCGCCCAGCTCGCGGCGCGGCTCGCCCAGCACGGGGCGGCCGGGCCGCCGTCGGTGCTCGAGGGGAAGTTCGGCCTCTACCACGCGTTCCTCGGCGCGGCGGAGGGCACGGTGGACATCGACGGCCAGCTGGCCGACCTCGGCTCGCGCTGGGAGACGCCGCGGATCGCCTACAAGCCGTTCCCGGTCTGCCACTTCATGCACGGCTCGCTCGGCGCCGCCGCCGAAGGCGCCGCGGGACGGACGTTCGCGGCGGCGGAGCTCGACGAGGTCGTGGTAACCGTCCCGGAGGCGGGCGTCTCACTGGTGCTCGAGCCGGCGGAGCTGAAGCGCGTCCCGCGCTCGGAGTACGAGGGCAAGTTCTCGCTGCAGTACTCGGTCGCCTCGCAGCTCGTCCGCGGGCACGTCTCGGTGGCCGACTTCACGGACGAGGCGATTGCGGATCCGGAGGTGCTGGCCGTCGCGGCCAAGGTGCGCTACGAGACGCGCGAGTACCCGACCTATCCGCAGGCGTTCCCGGGGGGCGTCGCCGTGCGGCTCGCCGACGGTACCGCGTTCGAGGCCGACCTGCCGCATCAGCGCGGCGGGCCGGAGAACCCCATGTCCGCCGACGAGGTGCGGGAGAAGTTCCGCGAGAACGCAGCGCTCGCGCTCTCCGACGCCGGCGTCACGGCGCTCGAGGAGGCGGTGCTCGCGCTCGAGGAGCAGGCCGACCTGGCGACGGCGCTCGCGCCGCTCCAGCTGCGCGAGGCCGTGCAGGTATGAGACGGACACCCTGGTCTCCCGGCCGCGACAGCGGCCGGCTTCAGGGGTGTTCGCGCGGAGGGGAGTCCGCTTCTGCGGATTCCCCTCCCTGCGCAAGGAGGCGCCTGTGACGGCGCTCGAGCCGACCACCGAGCAGCGGGAGATCGTCGCGGCCGTCCGCGACTTCGTCGACCGCGACGTGATCCCGGTTGCCTCTGAGCTCGAACACCGGGACGAGTTCCCCGAGGCGCTCGTCTCGACGATGCGCGAGCTCGGCCTCTTCGGCACGACGATCCCGGAGGAGCACGGCGGGCTCGGGCTCGGCCTCGACACGTACGCGCTGATCGTGCTCGAGCTCTCGCGCGGCTGGGTGACCCTGTCGGGGATCCTGAACGGCTCCTTCATCGCCGCCACGATGATCCGCCTGCACGGGACCGACGAGCAGCGCCGGCGGCACCTGCCGCTCCTCGCGACCGGCGAGCTGCGGGCGGCGTTCTCGATGACCGAGCCGCACGCGGGCTCGGACGTCCAGTCGATCCGGACGCGAGCCGTCCGGGACGGCGACGACTACGTCCTGACCGGCCAGAAGCTGTGGGTCACCAACGGCTGGCGCGCGGGGATCGTGATGCTGCTCGCGAAGACCGACCCGGACGCGGACCCGCCCCACCGCGGCATGACGGGGTTCGTGGTCGAGAAGGAGCCCGAGACGAGCCCGCCTGGCCTCCAGATCCCGATGCCGGGCCTCGGCAAGCTCGGCTACAAGGGCGTCGAGTCGACCGAGCTCGTCTTCGACGGCTTCCGGACGCCGGCCGAGAGCGT
>DASTPC010000101.1:0-4777 GCA_035720085.1 Gaiellaceae bacterium | reverse complement strand
GCGCTCGCCGGAGGAGCTGCGCGACCGCTTCCGGCCCGAGTTCCTGAACCGGATCGACGAGATCGTCGTCTTCCGGCCGCTCTCGCGGGAGCAGCTCGGGGACATCGTCGAGCTGCAACTGGCCCGGCTGCGCGAGCGGCTGGCGGAGCGGCGGATCGAGCTCGAGCTGACCGAGGCGGCCAAGGAGCTCGTGGCCGAGGAGGGTTGGGACCCAGCCTACGGAGCGCGGCCGCTCAAGCGCGCGCTGCAGCGGCTGGTCGAGAACCCGCTGGCGCTGCGGCTGCTGGAGGGCGAGTTCGGCGAAGGGGACACGGTGCGGGTCGATGCCCGCGAGGGCGAGCTCCGCTTCGAGCGGGCCGAGGTCGGAGCGCAGGCCGCCGCGATCTAGCAATCCGCGCCGCGCTCTCGGGCGTAGAGGGCTGTGGAGGGCTCGGCCTCCCGGTCGGCCCCGAACCTCGAGGAGGACGTATGAGGAGAGCGATGCTCGCCGCTGCGCTCGTGCTCGGGCTGTCCGTCGTCGGTGTGGCGGCCGCCCAGTACGGGGACTCCAACCCCACTCCGCCGGCGGCCCAGCCGGCGTCGGCGGGCGCGGAGAAGTACACGTACCGCGCGCCGATGAACAGCGGCCTGGAAGTCCCCAAGCCGAAGGGCGCGCATGGAAGCGGCCTCTTCACGGCGACGGTCACCGAGTCCGGCTCGTCGATCGCGCTGAAGTGGAAGCTGACGTTCAAGGGCCTGACGGGCAAGGCCGTGGCGGCCCACATCCACAAGGGCAAGCCGGGCAAGGCCGGCGCCGTGCTGGTGCCGCTCTGCAGCCCGTGCCGAAGCGGCCAGACCGGCTCGATGCAGCTGAGCGAGTCGCAGAACAGCGCGATCGAGAAGGGCGGGACGTACGCGAACGTCCACACGCCGAAGAACGCGGCCGGGGAGATCCGCGGCCAGGTGAAGCTGGTAGCGCACGCCTGAGCGGCCCGGCCGGGGTGGACGTCGAGCCCGCCCCGGCCGTCGCCGCTCAGTCGATCTTCCAGGGGTCGACGTAGACGTCGTCGACCTGCCACGGGGCGCCGCCCGTGGCGGTGAAGCGGAACTGCACGGTCGTCGTCGGGCCGTCGAGCGCCGTCAACCCGATCGCGTTGGCGAGGAATGGCAGCGGCAGCGTCGGAGCCCAGCGGGCGCGCGGCGGGAGCATCGCGACCACGTGCGACGCCGGCCCCGCGAGCGTGCGGTAGACGACCTCGACCCGGAGCCACGACCGGCCGGAGCCGCCGGTGGCGAAGAACCGCAGCGTCGGGTGGAGCAGGCCGACGCAGACGGGCGGCGTGGTGGCGGCCGCGCCGTCGCGCAGCAGCAGCGAGAAGCGGTCGTGGCGGCCGCCGACGCGGAACGGCTCGTTCCCCGCCACGACCGCAGCCCGGCCGGAGAGGCTCCAGCCGGACGGTCGCTCGAAGTCGCCGCCCGGCGCCGGCACGTAGGCCGCCGGGTCGAGCCAGCGGAGGAACGGGTGCGTTGCCTCGCCCGCACAGCCGGTCGGCCCCGGAGCGGTCTCGCCGACGGCGGCGGGCGTTTGCGCGACCACCGGCTCGGTGACGGGCGCCGTCGCAGCCGCGAGCGTGCCGTCGACCGTGCCCGCGACCACCCCGGTGAGCCGGTCCAGCAGGCTGTCGCGCGCGTACGCCGGCGCGGCCAGCGCGAGCGCCGCGAGCGCCACGAGCGTCGACGCCGCCAGTCGACGGCCTGAGCCGGTTGCCGCAGGTCTCACAGGTCTCTCCCTCTCTCCGGCGCGTGCCACATGGGGCCCCGCGCTGTTCTCGTCGTCCCGGACTCACTGTGGCCGCGGCTGCAGGAGGAACAACCCCCGGGCGGGTGACGGCGCTCCCTCGTCCGAGTGAGAGCTCGGCGTCGTCAAGCGCCCGCGGGTCGCTGCCGATACGGACCGCGTGAGCTCGACCGCGGCACGACCCGGCGCGTCGGGGCTCGTCCTCGACGACCGTGCCGTCGCGTCGCGGGCCGAGGGCCGCTCCGCGCGCCTCGGCGCGCTCCGGCCGCGCGAGCGGCTCGCGCTCGCCGTCGTCGGCGGCGCCTTCGTGGCCGCGGCCTTCGTGCTCGTCGCCAGGGCGGCGCCCGCGGACTTCGACGGGCTCGCGGCTGTTGTCGCCGTCCTGGTGTACGCGGCCGTCTCGCGGATCGAGTTCGAGATCTCGACCGGGTCGGTCGTGCCGACCCAGCTCCTGCTCGTGCCGATGCTCTTCGCGTTCCCGCCGGAGGCCGTGCCGCTGCTCGTCCTCACCGGCCTCCTGCTCGGCTCGCTGCTCGACGCGGCGCGCGGCGCCGTCCACCCGGAGCGCGTGCTCCTTCGCGTGGTGGACTGCTGGCACGCGCTCGGGCCCGCGGCGGTCCTGTCGCTGGCCGGTGGCGGCCCGCCGGAGCTCTCGCGCTGGCCGCTCTACCTGGCGGCGTTCGCCGCCCAGCTCGTCTGCGAGCTGGCCGCGGTGACCGTCTTCGAGGGGATCGCGCGCGGCGTCCGCCCGGGTGCGCCGGTCCCCTACATGGCGCGCGCCTGGGCGATCGACGCGACGCTCGCCCCCGTCGGCCTGGCGGTCGCGCTCGCCGCCGAGGAGACGCCGTACGCGGTGGTGCTCGTGCTGCCGCTCGCAGGGCTGCTGGGCGTGCTCTCGCACGAGCGGCGCGCCCGCGTGGACAGCGTGCTCGAGCTGAGCGCGGCCTACCGCGGCACCGCGTTCCTGCTCGGCGACGTCGTCGAGGCCGACGACGCCTACACCGGCTTCCACAGCCGCGACGTGGTCGAGCTCTGCGTCGCCGTGGCCGACGAGCTCGGGCTGGACGGCGCGCTGCGGCGGGACACCGAGCTGGTCGCGCTGCTCCACGACGTCGGCAAGATCCGGATCCCGGGCGAGATCGTGAACAAGCCCGGCCCGCTCGACGAGCACGAGTGGGGGGTGATGAAGACCCACACGATCGAGGGCGAGCGGATGCTGCAGCAGGTCGGCGGCCTGCTCGCCCGCGTGGGGAGCGTCGTCCGCTCGTGCCACGAGCGCTGGGACGGGACGGGCTACCCGGACGGGCTCGCCGGTGAGCAGATCCCGCTCGTCGCGCGCATCGTGATGTGCTGCGACGCCTTCAGCGCGATGACGACCAGCCGCTCCTACCGGCCGGCTCTGCCGCTCGAGGAGGCCGTCGCGGAGGTTCGCCGGTGCGCCGGCTCGCACTTCGACCCCGCCGTCGCGGGCGCGCTCCTGCGCGTCATCGGGCGCGGCACGCCGGCGCGCCCGTCGCAGTGACCTAGGCTGCGGGCGTGACGCGCCCGTACCGCAAGAGCTGGTGGCGGCGTGCGGTGAACGCGCTCGTCCGGCCGCTCGCGCGGCTCGGGCTGACGGGGCCGCGGACGGTGCTGCTGACCGTCCCTGGACGCACGACCCGCCGGCTCTGGTCGACGCCCGTCTCCCTCGTCGAGGTCGACGGCGAGCGTTACGCAGTCGCGCCCTACGGCTCGCGCAACTGGGTCAAGAATGTGCGCGCGGCTGGCCGCGTGGAGATCCGGCGGGGGCGGCGGCACGAGCGGCTCCGGGTCGAGGAGCTCGACGCCGGCCGTGCGGTGCCGGTGCTCCGGCGCTACTACGAGCTCGGGCGCGTGACCCGGCCCTTCTTCGACGTGACGCTCGACTCGACGGACGAGGCCTGGGCGGCGGAGGCGCCGCGGCACCCCGTCTTCCGGCTGCTCCCGGGCGGCTAGTCCTCGCCGCGGAGGGCGTCCTCGATCTGCTCGAGCAGCCGCTCGACCGCGTCGAGCGCCGTCTCCAGGCCGGCCTTCGCCTCGTCGACGGCCTCGTCCGCCTCCCGCCTCAGGTCGTCGCGGGCGCGCTCGAGCCGCTCGCGCGCCGCCTCCAGGTTCTCGTCGACCTCGTCCCGCGCGTCGTCGGCCTGCTCCTCGATCGCCTCGCGGGCGTCCCCTGCCGCGTCGCGGGCGTCGTCGACGGCCCCCTGCACGCTCTCCTCGACGTCGTCCGCGACCGCGTCGAGCTCCTCCTCGAGGTCTGCGTAGGCGTCCTCGACGGCCGTCTGGGCGTCGTCGAGCGCGCTCTCGCCGTCGTCGTCGCCGCAGGCGGCGGCGCCAAGCGAGAGCAGGACGGCGGCGGCGATCAGGGCCAGGGTGCGCACGGGCGCAGTATTCCCGTTTCCGCCGCCGCCCACGCGCGCTCCCGCCGTAGGCTGCCGGGGTGCTCCTCGTCGCCGCCACCGAGCCGGAGCTCTGTGGCCGTCCGGGCCTCGTCTGCGGGGTCGGGCCGGTCGAGGCGGCGGCGGCGACGGCGCGGGCGCTGGCGCTCGACCCGCCCGACTCGGTGCTCCACGTCGGCCTGGCCGGCGCGACCGGGCTCGTGCCGGGGACCGTCGTCCTGGGGGTCGAGGCGGTCTACCGCGACCTCGCCGCCGCGATTCCCGTCGTCGACCGCGCGCTGCCCGACGCGCTCCTGCTGGAGGCGGTGCGGACGACGCTCCCCGACGCCCCGGTCGTCCCGATCGTCACCGGGGCGGCGGTCTCCGGCCCGCGGGCGCCGCGCGACCACGGGCTCGAGGTCGAGGCGATGGAGGGCTTCGGCGTCCTGCGCGCGTGCGAGCTCGCCGGCGTGCCGGCCGTGGAGGTGCGCGTGGTCGCGAACGAGCTCGGCGAGGAGAACCGGGAGCTCTGGCGGCTGGACGAGGCGCTCGCCGTGCTCGCTCGGGTTCTGCCGGGCCTGACGGCCTCGGTCGCCGCGGCGAC
>DASTPC010000100.1:0-11843 GCA_035720085.1 Gaiellaceae bacterium | reverse complement strand
CGACGTGCCGGCCAGCTCGGCGAGGTCCTCCTGCGTCAGCGGCACCTCGCACTCGCCCTCCACCTCGCCCTCCGAGTACACCGGCAGCAGGTCGAGCAGCCGGCGGCGCACGCGCGTCTCGGCGTCGACGTAGTGGGCCTCGACGAGGCGCTCGCTCGCGCGCCTCACCTTCTCCGACAGAAGCGCCACGAGCACCGAGTTCAGCTCCGGGTGGCGTCGCTGCAGCCGCGCGAAGTCGTCCCGGTGGATCGACCGCGTCTCGCCGTTCTCGAGCGCCGAGACGGTCGCCGACCGGTGCGCGTCGGACCCGGTCAGCGCCAGCTCGCCGAAGGCGTCTCCCGGCCGGTGGACGTCGAGGATGGCCGCGTCGCCGAGCGGCGTCACGATCCGGGCGGCGAAGTGCCCGCGAACGACGAGATGGAGCGTGTCCGCCGGGTCGCCCCGGTGGAAGACGACCTCGCCGCGGTCGAACGTGCGCCGCCGGGCCACCTCGAGCACGGTGCGCAGCTCCTCCTCCGGAACGCCCGCGAACAGGGGCCACACCCGGCCGGCCGTCGAGCTCAAGGGCGTACCCGTGCCGGACCGCTGTCGCCTTCGGGTTTGGCGCGGCCCCGGTCAGGGGCGTTCCCGATGCGCGCGCCGAGGACGGCCGCGATCCTGGTCTGGAGGTAGTGATGGGTTCGTTGCACCCGTCGCACGGGGTTCGATTGTCTCACGTCCCGGAACGGGCTTCCGCGCGGCCGCATCGTGCGCGCCGGTGCCGCCGTTGTCCGTGCGGCCTGACGCAGCGCGAGCTCGAGATCCTGCGCCTCGTCGCCACCGGCGCGACCAACCACGCGGTGGCGCGGAGCCTCTGGGTCACCGACGAGACGGTCAAGTTCCACCTGGCGAACGTATCGGCGCCTCCACGTGCACGGCCGGCGACAGGCCGCCCGCTGGGCGGCCGAGCACGGCCTGCTCGACTCCTCCCAGGAGCCCGCTTTCGACCTCGTCGAGGCCGCGCCCGAAGTGTCGTCTCCTTGACAGAGCGTCCGTCGCCGGCGCGAACGACGCCGGCTCGGGGCATTCGTACGCTGGCCGGGCCGTTGGAGAGACGACCAGAAGGGGGTCCAGCATGAGCGAGACACGGCGTCGCTACCGTCGCCGGAGGGGGCCCGGCGGGCTGACACGCCGCGAGCAGGAGGTGCTCGCGCTCGTCGCCGCGGGGGCGACGAACCGTGCCGTCGCGAAGCTGCTGTGGGTGACCGACGAGACGGTCAAGTTCCACCTCTCGAACGTCTACCGCCGACTGGCCGTGCGGAGCCGCGCCGAGGCGACGGAGTGGGCCGTCGCCAACGGCCTGCTCGACTCGGGGTACGAGCCCCGGCTGGAGCTGGTGCCCGCGATCTGACGGCATGCGTGCTGCGCCGCGCCGCTTCAGCCGGCGGCGCGGCGCGGCACGACGCGCGGGCCAGATGCCTGACCCGAGAATGACGCGCCTGCCGGGGGCGTCCACGACCAAGCCGGGCGTCGCACGTACGAGGCGCGCAGGCTGGATGCCTGGGTGGCTCGCGCGGGTGGCGATCCGGCGCCGTGTCGTGGGCGTCATCCGGCCCGCCGGGATTCTCGGGTCAGGCATCTAGACTCGCCGCGTGCCGCTGTACCTCTCCGAGGCCGACGTCGACATGCTGCTCGAGCCTGGCGAGGCGGTCGCGGCGATCGAGGACTGCTTCCGCCGGCTCGCCGCCGGAGCGGTCGTGACGGTGCCGCGGCGGCGGGTGCCGGTGCCGGGCGGCATCTTCGCGATCATGGCGGCGACCGACACGGAGCTCGGCTACGCCGGGCTGAAGAGCTACACGGCCGTCGCGGGGCGGCTGGCCTTCGTCGTCTGCCTGTTCGAGCTCGAGGCAGGGTCGCTGGTGGCCGTGATCGAGGCCGATCGGCTCGGGCAGCTGCGCACGGGAGCCGCCAGCGGCGTCGCGGCGAAGCATCTGGCGCGGAGCGGTGCCGTGAGCGTCGGCGTGATCGGCTGCGGCCTCCAGGCGGCGAGCCAGCTCGCCGCGCTGCGCGCGGCGCTGCCGGACCTGGAGCGCGCGGTCGCGTGGTGCCGGACGCCGGAGGCGCTCGCCGCGTTCTGCGAGCGCCACGGCGCGGAGCAGGCCGAGGGGCCGCAGGAGGCCGGCGCGGCGGACGTCGTCGTCACCGCGACCACCTCGCGCGATCCCGTGCTGCGCGGCGACTGGTTGTCCGAAGGGGCGCTCGTCTGCGCGATCGGCGCCAACGACCCGCGCGCCCGCGAGCTCGACAACGTCGTGCTCCAGCGCGCCTCGTTCGTCTGCTGCGACTCGCGCGAGCAGTCCCGGCTCGAGTCCGGCGACCTGATCGAGCCGGTCGCCGCCGGCGTGCTCGACTGGCTGGAGGTGCACGAGCTACAGGAGGTCGTCGCCGGCGAGGTCGGCGGCCGCGCCTCCGAACGCGACGTCGTCGTGTTCAAGTCGAACGGGATCGCGCCCTGGGACGTGGCCGCGGGCGTGGCCGTCCTCGAGCAGGCGCGGGAGCGCGGCGTCGGCCGTCAGGTCCCGTAGGGGCGAGGGCGACGCAAGCGTCGCCCCTGGGACGCCCTCGCCTACGACCCGGAGGTGCCGAGCGAGGCCTTGGCCGTCTCGACCGAGTCGCCACCGACCGCCTGGATGATCTCCGGCCGGTCGAGCAGGCGCTTGCGCTGCTCCTCGGAGAGGCGGTTGACGACGTACTTGTCCTCGAGGATCTCCGCGAGCGGCCGGCCGCGGTCGTGCTCGCGGATCACGTACTGCGCGACCCGCTCCTCGCCCGCCGACCGCTGGAAGAGGAACGAGAAGAGGTCCTTGAACGCCATGGTGGCGATTGTATCCTCCGGCCCGTGAAGCGCCGGTCCGAGCCACGGTTCGCCGAACGCGTCCTCTCGGGCGTCGACGACGCGGGCCAGGAGGAGCGGATCGTCTTCTCGATCGAGCGGCGGGCGGGCGCCGTCTGGACCGTGGGCCGGGCCGTCAACCCGCACCTGCGCCAGAACGACGAGCTGCGCCCCGACGAGGTGCTGTTCGAGGGCTACGAGCTCGCGGACGCGCTCGGGCGGGCGAACGAGGCGCTCGAGGACGACGTCCGCGTGCTCGAGGAGGACGGGCGCCCGGTCGACGTCAAGCCGTTCACGCGCAAGGAGATGCTGCCACTTCTCGAGCGCTGGTTCTTCGGCCGCTGACGCCTCCGGCCGCGGTCGGCTCCCGGCCGGCGGAGCCGGCCCCCGCCGCCCGCTAGCGACGCGCCGAAGACGTCAGGCCGGCACGCCGCCAGCGACTCGGCAGCGGTCAGCAGGGACGAATCGGCGCGTTGCGGCGACCGCTTCGGTAGCGTGCCCCGCCTCGTGCGGATCCGAGTCGGCCACAGCCCCGATCCCGACGACGCGTTCATGTACTGGGCGCTCACGACCGACCTCGTCGACACGCGCGGGTTCGAGTTCGAGCAGGTCACGCAGGACATCCAGACGCTGAACCAGTGGGCCCGCGCCGGCCGGTTGGAGGTCACCGCGATCTCGCTGGCCGCGTATCCGTTCGTCCAGGAGGACTACGCGCTGCTCCCGCACGGCGCGAGCATGGGCGTCGGCTACGGCCCGGTCGTCGTCGCCCGCGAGCCCGTCGCTGCGGAGGAGCTCCGCGGCAAGGAGATCGTCGTTCCCGGCGCGTTGACGACCGCCGCCCTCGTCCTCCGGCTGCTGCTCGGCGACCACCCGTGCCGCGAGCTGCCGTTCGAGGAGATCGCGGACGAAGTCGCCTCCGGGCGCGCGGACTTCGGCCTGTTGATCCACGAGGGGCAGCTGATCCTCTCCGACCTCGGTCTCGCGAAGGTGCTCGACCTCGGCGAGTGGTGGCTGCTCGAGACCGGGCTGCCGCTCCCGCTCGGTGTCAACGTCGCCAGGCGGGACATCGGCCGCAGGCTCGGCGACCTCTCGGAGGTGCTCGGCGAGGCGATCCAGTGCGGGCTCGACCACCGGGCGGAGGCGCTCGACTACGCGCTCCAGTTCGGCCGCGGCATCGACGCCGCCGTCGCCGACCGCTTCGTCTCGATGTACGTGAACGAGCTGACCCAGGACTACGGCCAGGAGGGGCGGCAGGCGGTGCGCGAGCTGCTCAGCCGCGGCGAGGCGATCGGCGCCTTCCCGCAGCCCGTCCAGGTCGACTTCGTCGAGTAGGCCCGCCCGATGGCGCTCGAGCTGCGACCCCGGTGCGAGCGCTGCGACGCGCCGCTGCCGCCGGGCTCGGACCGGGCCACCATCTGCAGCTACGAGTGCACGTTCTGCACGGGCTGCGCCGAGGAGCTCGCGCACTGCTGCCCGAACTGCGGCGGCGAGCTCGTGCGCCGCCCGCGCCGAGCGACATGAGCCGGCTGGACGAGCGGCTCGACGCGGTCTACCGCATCGGCGGTGGCTCGGGCGCGAACCGGGTCGGCTTCACGCCGGAGGAGGACGAGGCGCACCGCCTCGTGGCCGGGTGGCTGGCGGAGGCCGGGCTCGAGGTCGAGGTCGACGCGAACGGAAACCTGCTCGGGCGCCTGCGCGGGGAGGAGCCCGAGCTGCCCGAGGTCTGGTCCGGGTCGCATCTCGACTCGGTGCCGCAGGGCGGCAGGTACGACGGCCCGCTCGGGGTGCTGGCCGCGCTCGAGGCCGTAGAGCGGCTCGGCCGCCGCCGGCGGACGCTCGGCGTCGTCGCCTTCCGCGACGAGGAGCGCGGCTGCGCCGGCAGTCGCGGCCGGGTCGCGAGCGCGGAGCTGCCCGGCGCCTTCGTCGAGCTCCACCACGAGCAGGGGCCTCGGCTGCACGACGCGGGCGCGCCGCTCGCCGTCGTCAGCGGGATCGTCGGCTACGTGCGCGGGGAGCGGGTGTTCGAGGGCCGCGCCGGCCACGCGGGAACCACGCCGATGGAGGGCCGCGACGACGCGCTCGTGGCGGCCGCGGCCGAGATCCTGAGAGTGCGCGACGTGGCACGGTCGATCGCCGGCGCCGTGGCGACGGTCGGCCGCCTCGAGGTCGAGCCCGGCGGCACGAACGTGATTCCGGGTCGCGTCCGCTTCACGGTCGACGCGCGGGCGCCGGACGACGCGCGCGTGCGCGAGCTCGCCTCGCGACTGGAGCTCGACGCATCCCGTGCCGTGCCGGCCGCGGTGTTCGGCGGGCCTCCCGTGGACGCCCTGCGGGCGGCGATCGAGGCCCGCGGGCTGCCTCTCGTGGAGCTCTTCTCCGGAGCGGGCCACGACGCGGGCGTGCTCGCGAGTGCGGGCGTGCCGTCGGCGATGCTCTTCGTGCGCGCCGGCGCCGGCGGCGTCAGCCACTCGCCGGACGAGACCGCGGCGCCGGAGGACGTCGCCCTCGCGCTGGACGTCCTCGCGGACGCCCTCGACCGGCTCGCGTCGGCGCGCTGACGCGCCGGCTCAGGTCTCGCGGAAGACGATCTCCTGCGCTCCCTCCCAGAGGAAGCGCCTGCCGAGCTCGCGCAGGTTCTCGCCGCCCTCGACGATCGTGGCGAAGTGGTTCCCGGCCAGCTGGCCGGCCTTCGAGGCGAAGTTGACGTAGCCGTACGCGAGCAGGATCTCCGTCTCGCTGACGCCTCCCGGGTAGAGCACGATCTCTCCGGGGTGCGGGTAGCAGGTCGCGTTCTCCGGGCCGAGCCCGAGGTCGAGGTCGCCGAACGGGATCCAGCCCGCCTCGCCCGACCAGCGCACGTGGATGATCCGCGACTCGAGCGGGAGCAGGCGCCGGAACGCAGCGACCGTCTGCGGCGCGTCCTCCTCCTCGAGCCGGGCGGTGAAGGAGAAGCCGCCGGCGGCGAGCTCGAGCATGGGCGCAAGCCTACCGAGGCAGGTCCGCTTTCGGCCAAGTGCGGCGGGCCGGCTACTCCGTCGAGGCGCCCTGGTCGACCCAGGCGACGACGCGGTCGCGCTCGGCGTCCGTCATCCCGGTCACGTTGCCGAGCGGCATCGCGCGCGAGGCGACGACCGTGCGGATCTCGTCTGCCAGCGCGGCGATCTGCGCAGGTGTCTCGAGCACGATCCCCGCCGGCGGGCTGGAGAAGCCCTCCTGCGTCGGGTTGGTCGCGTGGCAGGCGGCGCAACGCTGCTCGACGACGGGCGCGACGTCCGCGAAGGGCACCGTCGCGCCGCTCGAGCCGGAGTCGTCGGGCCGGATCGCGAAGGCGAGCGCGAGCACGCCGACGGCGCCGATGGCGGGGATCCACCAGAGCGTCCGGCCGCCGTGGCGCAGGTTGTAGAAGACGCGTGTCCACGCGCCAAGCGCCATCAGGGCGACGAGCACGAGCCAGACGTGGTCGTGCCCGTAGAGAAACGCGAAGTGGCCGCCGAGCATCGCCAGCAGCACGGGCAGCGTGAGGTAGTTGTTGTGCACGGAGCGGCGCTTCCCCTCGATCCCGGGCGCTGGGTCGGGCTCGCGGCCGGCCTGCTTGGCCCGGATCAGCTCCCACTGAGCCGGGATGATCACGAACAGCACGTTGGCCGCCATCACCGTGCCGAGCATCGCCCCGACCTGCAGGAAGGCGGCTCGCGGGCTGAACAGCTGGGTCGCCCCCCAGCTCGCGAGCACCACGAGCACGACGATCGCCGCGCCGAGCACGCGGTCGTCGCGCACGAACCGGCAGAGCAGGTCGTAGACGACCCAGGCCGCGACGAGCAGCCCGGCGCTGAGCGCCACGGCTGCCCATGGCTCCAGGTCGGCGACCTGCGGGTCGATCAGGTAGGCGCGCGCGTCGAGGTAGTAGAGGACGACCATCAGCCCGAATCCCGACAGCCAGGTCGTATAGGCCTCCCACTTGAACCACGCCAGGTGGTCGGGCAGCACGCGCGGCGCCACCTGGTACTTCTGGACGCGGTAGAAGCCGCCGCCGTGCACCTCCCAGAGCTCTCCGCGCACGCCCGCGTCGGCGTCTGCGGCCTCCTTCGGCGGCCGCAGCGACTGGTCGAGGAGGACGAAGTAGAACGACGTCCCGATCCAGGCGATCGCAGCGATCACGTGCAGGGTGCGCAAGAGCAGGTCGAGCCAGTCCCGCAGGTACGGGTCGAGGACGGCCGCGAGCACGCTCACCCGCGCGTCCACCGGTCGACGGCGATCGCGACGAGCTCGCCGAGCGCCGTCTCGAGCTCCTCGTCGGTCGGCCGGTCGAGCCGCTGCCGCAGGACCTCGAGGATCTCCGCTTTCGGCCGCCGGTCGACGAACACCACGAAGCGGAAGCCGTGCCGCTCCTCGTAGGCCCGGTTCAGCCGGTCGAGCTCGGCGAGCACGGCCGGGTCGCCGTCCGCGCCCTGCTCGGCCGACGAGCGCGCGGAGACCCCTCCGCGCTGCCCGATCGCCGGATGGGCGTCGAGCACCT
The DNA here is from genome assembly GCA_035720085.1 of Gaiellaceae bacterium. Taxonomy (GTDB): domain Bacteria; phylum Actinomycetota; class Thermoleophilia; order Gaiellales; family Gaiellaceae; genus Gaiella. Next base: position 4,455 of record DASTPC010000100.1, on the reverse strand, counting down.
CGCGCTGCTCTTCCGGCGGCAGCTCTCGCGCCACGTCAGCCGCGTGGGCGAGCGGGTCCTCGATCCGGCTCAGCCGCTCGACGAACGCCGTGCGGCCCTCGAAGAGCTCGGCGAGCTCGTCGGCGGTCAGCTGCCGCGGTAGCTCGCGCATCCGAACGGGGAGACCAGCAGGGGGACGTGGTGGTGGCCGGCGCCGAGCTCGAGCTCGAACGCGACCCGCAGGAAGAACGGCGACGGCGGGTGGAAGACGAGCTGGTAGCGGCCCGGCTCGAGCCCGGCGGCGACCTCCGCGACGCGGCCGTCGTCGTCCGTGCGCGCCGACGCGACCAGGTCGCCGGCGCGGAAGAGCTCGACGAGCACCCCGGCCGCCGGCCGGCCGGCGGCCGTGTCGAGCACGTGGGTGGAGAGCGAGAGGACGGTCACGGCGCGAATCTTCGCGCCTGCGCCCGCTGGGCGCGCGCGATCTCCGCCTCGTCGGCGTTCACGAGCGCGCTGCTCCGCACGACGTCCTCGCCGCCGACGACGAGCCGGTCGACCCGGTGCGGGCCCGAGAGCACGAGCCCGGCGACGAGGTCCTCGGCGCCGCCCAGCTCGAGGCCGTCGGTCCGCCAGATCGCGAGATCGGCCTGCTTGCCCGGCTCGAGCGAGCCGATGTCGTCGCGCCGGAGCACCGCCGCGCCGCCGCGCGTCGCGAGCCGCAGCGCGTCGCGCGCCGTCAGCGCGTCGCCGCCGTCGCGGCCGCGGGCGACGAGCAGCGCCTGCTTCACCTCCAGGAAGAGGTCGCCGCGCTCGTTCGACGCCGTGCCGTCGACGCCGAGGCCGACGCGCACGCCGGCGTCGAGCAGCCGCCGGACGGGCGCGACGCCGGCGCCGAGGCGGAGGTTCGACGTCGGGCAGTGCGCGACCCCGGTCCCGGTCTCGCCGAAGCGGGCGACGTCCCGCTCGGACAGATGGACGCAGTGCGCGCACCAGACGTCCTCGGCCAGCCAGCCCAGCTGCTCGAGGTACTCGACGGGGGTGCAGCCGTAGAGCTCCCGGCAGTACGCCTCCTCCTCGACCGTTTCCGCCAGGTGCGTGTGCAACGGCAGCCCCAGGCGGCGCGCGAGGCCGGCCGACTCCTCCATCAGCCGTCCCGTGACGGAGAACGGCGAGCACGGTGCGACCGCGATCTGCACACGGGCACCCGCTCCGGCCTCGTGTAGCTCCGCCGCCAGGCGCTCGGTGTCCGTGAGCACGGCGTCGAGGTCTTCCACGAGCTCGTCGGGCGGCAGGCCGCCGTCGGAGACGCCGAGGTCCATCGAGCCGCGCGAGGCGACGAGCCGGACGCCGAGCTCGCGGGCGGCCTGCACCTCGGCCTCGACGAGGCCGGTGCGGCCGCGCGGGAAGACGTAGTGGTGGTCGAAGACGGTCGTGCAGCCGGAGAGCGCGAGCTCCGCGAGACCGGTGCGCGCCGCCGCGTACTCCGCCTCCGCGTCGATGCCGGCCCAGGTGGGGTAGAGCTCGCGCAGCCAGGTGAACAGGTCGGCCTGCTGCGCCCGGGCGCGGGTGAGCGTCTGGTAGAGGTGATGGTGCGTGTTGACGAGGCCCGGCGTGACGACGGCGCCCGCCAGGTCGACCCGCTCGTCGGCCGCCGGCTCGCCGCCGCCGCCCACTGCCGCCACGACGCCGTCCTCGACGAGCACCCAGCCGGACGGGTGCTCGGTGCCCGCGTCGTCCATGGCGACGACCCACGCGTTCGCGTAGAGCCGCGTCATGCCTCGAGCGGGACGAGCTCGAACCGGTCGACGTCCACGAGCCCGCGGTCCGTCAGCTTCAGCTGTGGGATCACCGACAGCGCCAGGAATGCGAGCAGCTGGAACGGCGACTCGAGCCCGCACCCGAGCGCCCGTGCGGCCGCGACGCACGCGTGGCTCCGCTCGATCACCTCGCGGTGGGGCAGGTCGGAGAGCAGCCCGGCGATCGGCAGCGGGAGCTCGGCGCGGATCTCGCCGCCGTCGGCGACGACGATGCCGCCGCCGAGGTAGACGATGCGCTCGACCGCCGTGCGCATGCTGGCGTCGTCCATCCCGACGACGACGACGTTGTGGGCGTCGTGCGAGAAGCTCGACGCGAGCGCACCGGAGCGGAGGCCAACGCCGCGGACGAGCCCGAGCCCGATGCGGCCGGTGCCGAGATGCCGCTCCAGCACGGCGAGCTTCGCCAGGTCCCGGGACGGATCCGCCACGACCGCTCCGTCCTCGAGCGCCGGCAGGGCGGTCAGCCGCTCCGTGACGATCTGGCCGGGGATGATGCCGATCACGTGCGCGGTGCCGTCCTCCGCACCGCGCCAGGGGAGCCGGAACGAGCCGTCGTCGAGCGGCGCCAGCCGCACGGTCTGCCGCAGCCAGTCCGGAACCTCGGCGTGCGGGATCTCGCCGACCTCGCGGCCCGACTTCAGCACGACGTCCGGGACGAAGCGCTCGAGGTCGGGCAGGAGCAGCAGGTCTGCCCGGTAGCCGGGCGCGATCGCGCCGAGGTGCCGCAGCCCGTGCCAGCGGGCCGGGTTGGTGGAGCCGAGCACGAGGGCGTCCTCCGGCGCCAGCCCGAGCCGAACGGCGTCGCGGACGATCGCGTTCATGTGGCCGTCGTCGGCGATGTGCTCGGGCTCGCGGTCGTCCGTGCAGAACGCGATCCGGTCGGTCCCGTACTCCTGCACGAGCGGCAGCAGCGCGGCGAGGTTGCGCGCCGCCGACGCCTCCCGGATCAGCAGCCACATGCCGGCCCGGAGACGCTCGCGGCCCTCCTCTGGCGTCGACGCCTCGTGGTCGGAGCCGATTCCGGCCGCGGCGTAGGCCTGGAGCGCCAGGCCGAGCACGCCCGGCGCATGCCCGTCGACGTGGTCGGCGCCCTCGATCGCCAGCTTCGCGAGCTCGTCGTCCGAGCCGGAGATGACGCCGGGGAAGTTCATCATCTCGGCGAGGCCCACCATGCGCCGGCGGCGCAGCAGGCTCTCCAGGTCGCCGGGCTCCAGCCGCCGGCGCGGCGACTCGAACGCGGATGCCGGCACGCAGGACGACGCCGTGAAGTAGACGTCGAGCGGGAGCGACGAGGTGGCGTCGAGGAGCCAGTGGACACCGTCGGTGCCGAGCACGTTCGCGATCTCGTGCGGGTCGGCGACGACGGCGGTCGTCCCCAGCGGCAGCACCAGGCGCGCGAACTCGTCGACCAGCAGCTTGCACGTCTCGAGATGCATGTGCGCGTCGATCAGGCCCGGTACGACCCAGCGGCCCTCGGCCTCCACGACCTCACGGCCCTCGTAGGCGCCGAGGCCGGCGATCGTGCCGTCGACGACCGCGACGTCGACGTCCAGCCACTCCTTCGTGAACACGGAGAGCACCCGGCCGCCGGTCACGACGAGGTCCGCGGGCTCGTCGCCGCGGGCCACGGCGAGGCGGCGGCGAAGCAGATCCACGATGGCAACGTACTACGCTTGCGGGCGGCATGGAGGTCGTGACCCCCCGCTCGCTCGAGGAGGCCCTGCGCCTGCGTTCCGAGCACCCCGGGGCGGTGCCGATCCAGGGTGGCACCGACCTGATGGTCGACCTCAACTTCGACCGCGCGCGGCCGGACGTGCTGCTCAACCTGAACGAGGTACCCGAGCTCCGGGGCTGGACGCGGGAGGACGGCTCGCTCGTCCTCGGCGCGGCGCTGACGTACACCGAGGCCGGGGCGGGGGAGGTCGCCGCGGCGCTGCCGGCGCTTGCCGAGGCCTCGCGCACCGTCGGCTCGCCGCAGATCCGGAACCGCGGCACGGTCGGCGGCAACCTCGGCACCGCCTCGCCCGCGGGCGACGCGCTGCCGCCGCTCCTCGTCGAGGGCGCGGAGGTCGAGATCGTGAGCGTGCGCGGCGAGCGCCGCCTCGCGCTCACGGAGTTCCTGCTCGGCGTGAAGCGGAACGCGCTAGCGGACGACGAGCTGATCCGTGCCGTCCGCGTGCAGCCGAGCGGAGGCGCCCAGACGTTCATGAAGGTCGGGCCCCGAAACGCGATGGTGATCTCCGTCTGCTCGCTGGCGCTGGTTGCCGACCGCGAGCGGGGGGAGGTGCGGGCGTCCTACGGCTCGGCCTCGCCGGTGCCGGGCGTCGTGCGCGTGCCGCTCGAGGAGGCGTCCACGTTGCCCGAGCGCGTCTCCGCAGCGGCGGCGCCGATCGACGACGTCCGCGGCAGCGCCGCGTATCGCCGGCACGCCCTGCGCGTGCTCGCCGCCCGCGCGCTGGAGAGGTGCCTGGCGTGAGGATCGCGCTGACCGTCAACGGCGAGCGCCACGAGACCGACGTCTGGCCGGGCGAGAGCCTCCTCTTCGCGCTGCGCGAGCGGCTCGGCCTGCCGGGCTCGAAGAACGCCTGCGAGCAGGGCGAGTGCGGCTCGTGCTCGGTCCTGTTGGACGCGACGCTCGTGTGCGCGTGCCTCGTCCTCG
>DASTPC010000099.1:0-9981 GCA_035720085.1 Gaiellaceae bacterium | reverse complement strand
GAGGACTGGGGCCTGCCGCTGCTCGCCGCCGCTCTCGCCGCGCTTGCGCTGCTCGCCGTCACGCCGCTCGTCGAGCTCGGCCGACGGGGGCTGCTCGTCGCCGGCTGCCTCGGTGCGCTGGCCGTCTGGGCGGGCGTCTCGGCGCTCTGGTCGACGGGCGCCGAGCGGCCCGTGCTGGAGGCGGAGCGCGGGCTGCTCTATGCGGTCACGGCTCTGGTCCTCGCGCTCGCCCTGCGGCGGCCGCTCGTCCTGCCGCTGCTGGCCGGGATCGCGGCGGGCGTCACTGCGGTCGCCGTCTACGCCCTCGGCACGCGGCTGCTGCCCGGCACGCTCGGCGGTGCCTACGACCCCTCGAGCGGCTACCAGCTCGGCGACCCGATCGGCTACTGGAACGCGCTCGGGATCCTCGTCGCGGTCGGCGCGCTGCTGGCGCTCGGGATCGGCCTGCGTGGGGCCGTCGCCCTCCGACCTGCCGCCGGCGCAGCGCTCGTCCCGCTCGCGGCCACCCTCTACTTCACCTTCAGCCGCGGCGCGCTGCTCGCCGCGTGCGTCGGCGCGGTCGTGCTGGTCTGCCTGGAGCGGCGGCCGGCGGGCGCGCTCGCCGGCGGCGTCGTGCTCGCGCTCGCGCCGGGTCTCGGCGTGCTCGCTGCGTCGCGGCTCGACGCGCTGACGGCGCCGGGCGCCACCCTGCAGACGGCGCAGTCCCAGGGCCACCGGCTGCTCTGGCAGCTCGCCGCGCTGACGGCCTGCGGCGCGCTTGCAGGCCTCGCGGCGACGGCCCTCGACCGGCGCGTGTCCGGACGGGTCGCGCTGCCCCGCCCGCCCCGCGCGGCGTTCGTCGCCGTGGGGGTGCTGGCGGTGGCGGGCCTCGCCCTCGCCGGTACCGCCGTCGGCGGCCGCGCGCTCGACGCCTTCGAGGGTGAGGCCGTCGCCGGCGGCGACCTCAACGGGCGGCTGCTGAGCGCGGCCGGGAACGGCCGCGGCGACTACTGGCGCGTCGCCGCGACGATGGCTCTCGACCGGCCGGTGCTCGGGGCGGGCGCGGCCTCGTTCGAGCGGATCTGGCTGCGCGAGCGGCCGACCCCGGTCGAGGCGCGCGACGCGCACTCGCTCTACCTGGAGACCCTCGCCGAGCTCGGGCCGGTCGGACTGGCCCTGCTCGGGGTCGCGCTTGCCGTGCCGCTCGCTGCGCTGCGCCGCCGCGGCGAGCACCCGCTGCTGCCGGCGGCGGCGGGCGCGTATGCGGCGTTCCTCCTCCACGCCGGTCTCGACTGGGACTGGGAGGTGCCCGTCGTCGCGCTGCCCGCGCTCGCGTGCGGGCTGGCGCTCGTCGCCGGCGCCGACGGGACGGCACGCCTGCGCCTCGGCCCACGGGAGCGCGGCGGAGTAGCGCTGCTGCTCGTGGCTGCGGCGGGCGTCGCGGTCGCCGCACACATCGGTAACCGCGCGGTCGCCCGCGCCGAGGCGGCGCTCGTCGCCGACGATCCGGCCGCCGCGACCGCCGCCGCGGGGCAGGCCCGTGCCTGGCTGCCGTGGGCTGCATCGCCGCCTCGCCTCGCCGGCGAGGTCGCGCTCGCGCGCGGCCGTGACGGCGAGGCGCGGAGGCAGCTCGCCGACGCGCTGGCGCTCGACGGCTCCGACTGGCGCACGTGGTTCGACCTCGCGGTCGTCGAGAGCGGCGCGCGCAGCGCGGCGGCGTTCCGCCGCGCGGCCCGCCTCAACCCGCTCTCCCCGGAAATCGCTGAAACGAGGGAGGCCCTGCACACAGATCCCTAACGTGTCGCGCCGACGGTGATCCGGTGGCCGCGAGAGCGGCCGGGCAGGCGAACGGAAGGAGCGCAGCTTGGAGAACGGAGCAGGAGCACGGCGGCCCTCCAGCGCCGTCGTCGTCGCCGTCGTCGCGGCCCTGGCCGCGACCGCATTCGCGGTGTTCGGCGGCGTCGGCCTGGCGAAGAGCGGCCCGGGCAAGTCGAACGCGGCGCAGGGCCAGTACGGCAAGAAGGTCGAGGTCTGCCACAAGGGCAAGAAGACCCTGAAGGTCTCGGTCCACGCCTGGCCGGCGCACAAGCGCCACGGCGACGCGGCCGGCACGTGCGCGGAGCTGCGGGCGAAGAAGCTGAAGGCCAAGCAGCTCAAGGCCGAGAAGCTGGCGGCCAAGCAGGCCAAGCAGGCCAAGCACGAGGCCGACGAGGACGGAGACGACTCCGCCTCCGAGCAGAGCCACGGCAAGGGCAAGGGCAAGAGCAAGGAGCACGGCAAGAACCACTGACCGGATCGCCGTAGGGGCGAGAGAGATCTCGCCCCTACGCTCCGGTGCCCGCTTCAGGCGATGAGCTCGAGCAGCCGTTCCGCGTACGCGGGGGCGGTGGGCTCGTCCTCGTGGCGGAAGAACGCGAAGACGTCGACGCCGGCTGCGGTGAGGGGGCGCAGCCGGGCGGCGATCTCCGCGAGCGCCGCCTCGTCGTAGGGCGGCTCGCGGAAGCGGACGTAGCGCCAGTCCCCCGGCGCGTCGACGTCGCCGACGCGCACGGCGCCGGCCTCTGCCAGGCGCGCCTCGACGCCGTCCCAGGACGGGTCGCGGAGGTCGAGCGCGTAGCGGATCGAAGGGTCGGCGGAGCCGAGGAGCAGCTCGACCAGCCCGTCGTCGCGGGGCGACTCGAGCACGACGCGGACGCAGCCCAGATGGTCGCCGAGCGCGTGGACGCGCGCCTCGAACGTCGCGAGGGAGCGCAGGCCGCGCGGCGGCAGCTTCACGGCGAAGCGGAACCCGTCCGGCACCTGGGCGGCCCAGCGCTGGAACTGCTCCTCGGACGGCAGCCTGTAGCCGGTCGAGTTCAGCTCCACCGCCGGCAGCCGCTCGGCGTACCGCGCCAGGAAGTCCTCCGGCCGGGCGTCCGCGGGATAGAAGCCGGGGCGCCAGCCCGGGTAGGACCAGCCCGAGGTGCCGACAGGTGCCCTCGCTAGACTCGCTCGCGTGTCGCTCACGGAGCACGTCATAGCCGAGAACGTCGTCAGCGTGCTCGACCACGGCTACGTCGCGCTCGACGGCGCGCTCGCGTCGGACCTCGCAGTCGTCAACGGCGCGCGCGTCTCCTTCAACGAGGAGTCGCAGGAGCTGGGCGAGCGCGACGAGGGGCTGATCCGCTTCCTGCTGCGCGAGCGGCACGGCTCGCCCTTCGAGCATGGCTACTTCCGCTTCGTCGTGAAGGCGCCGCTCTTCGTCGTCCGCGAGCATCAGCGCCACCGCGCGGGCCACAGCTACAACGAATGGAGCGGGCGCTATTCGAAGATGGAGCCGGAGTTCTACGTCCCGGACAACGTCCGCACCCAGGTCGGCAAGCCGGGCTCGTACAGCTTCGAGCCGGTCGACGAGGCGACCCGCGAGCTGGCGCGCGAGGAGATCGCGGAGAACGCGCGGCGGGCCTATGCGGCGTACGAGCGGATGCTCGAGCAGGGGGTGGCGAAGGAGGTCGCGCGCGCCGTGCTGCCGCTCTCGACCTACACGAAGTACTACTGGAGCTGCAATCCGCGCAGCCTGATGCACTTCTGCGGGCTGCGGAACCACGAGTCGGCGCAGTGGGAGATCCGGCAGTACGCGGCCGCCGCCGAGTCGTTCCTCGAGCAGCTGATGCCGATCACGCACGCGGCCTTCGTCGCCAACGGCCGCACCGCGCCGTAGCGCACCGGCCGGGTGGAGGCCCCGCAGGGGCCGGAGCCCGGACGGGAAGAGGCCTGGCGAGCCCAGACGGGCGCACCGCCCGCGCAGATCGGTGCATCCAGGCTCAGCGCGGCGGCCGCACGCTTCGCCGGGAAGCGTCCCAGCGCCACACGTTCCCCGGCTCCAGGTGCGTTCCCCCGAGCCAGCGGTCGAGCCCGACCGTCTCGACGCGGTCGAGCGAGCCGTCGAGCACCTCGCGGCCGGCGGCTGTGAGCCGCAGCCGTGTGCCGAGGAACGTCGCGCTGTCGCCGAGCGGCGGGGGCTGGGGTACGCGGCCGCCAGAAGCCTCCTGGAGCAGGGGACGCTCGCCGCTGCCGAGCTCGTGCAGCCGGAGCCAGACCCAGGTGTCGCCCGCATAGGGCGCCTGCTCGCGGCGGCCGCATTCGACGAAGGCCTCGCCCGGCGTCTCCGCCCCTGCGGCGACCGCCTCCAGCAGCTGGCGTTCGCTGCGAGACAGGCCCGAGCCGACCGCGGGCAGCTCCTCGAGCAACCGCACCAGCGCGGCGCCGAGGAACGGCAGCCCCTGCCGGTCCTCGCGGGCGAACGACGCGATCGCGCGCGGGTCGTCGCCGCAGACCGCCGTCCAGCCTTCCAGCGCGGTCGCTGCGACCTCCGGCGTCAGCGGCACGCGCCGCGGCCACAGCGCCTCCAGCTCGCCGGCGTCGAGCTCGCCGAGGCCGTGGAAGTCGGGCCGGCCCGGGACCTCGCCGACCACGAGCAGCTCGATGCGGGCGTCCTCGACCTCGGTCGCGGCGACCGCGGCCAGGATCTGCAGCAGCTGCAGCTGGTCGTGGAGGTCGTGCTCGAACCAGAGGACGACCGGGCGCCGCCGCGTGACGGCCTCGTCGAGCAGCCCGTCCCGCCACTCGAGCTCCCGGGCGATCGTCTCGCGACGGCCCCAGCCCTGCTGGGCGAGGAACGCGGCCCGGAGCGCGCGCTGCTCCGGCGGCGGCACCGCCGCCAGGGGCCCCTCGTGGAGGACGTCGCGCCAGGAGAGCACCGACCCCGGCAGGCCGGTCTCGCGCAGGGTGCCCGCGGCCGACGCCCCGTTCGTGACGTGGAGCGTCTCGACGGCGGGTGCGAGGGTCGCCGGGCGGGTCATCTACGTGGTGAGCACCGGCTCGGTCGATCCCTGCCGGACGACGATCCAACCGTCGAAGTCGCGCAGGCTGTAGGGGGCGGTCAGCGGCACGACGGTCGTGCCGGAGCCGACCGCGAACACGCCGCACGGGGCCGCCAGCTTCCCGTCCTTCGTCAGCCAGAGCTCGTACAGCTCGCCGCCCGGTAGCGGCGGCAGGCCGCGCACCGTCAGCTCCATCGGCCAGTTGCCCGCCTCGTCGACGTCGTAGACGGCGAGGGACGCCCGCGCCGCCGAAGCGTCGGACGTGCCGTCCATGACCACGACGCGGGCGGGCTCGGCCGTCGCCTCGCGGTCGCCGACGAGGTAGCCGACGCCGAAGGTCGCCGCCGCGAGCGCGGCCGCCAGCGCCGCCGCGGCGGCCCAGCGTCGCTTCGGGAACAGCGGGTACACGTTGGCCCGCTCCTCGTCCGGCACGGGCTGCAGCCCCTCGGGCAGCTCGGGCGGCGCGCCAGCCTCCACGAGCAGATCGTGGACATGGCGCAGCCGCTCGCGTTCGTCCGCCGGGACGTCGCGGCCGACGAGGTCGTCGAACTCCGGCCCGCTCACGCCAGCTCCTCCTCTGCGCAAGGCAGGGAATCCGCGGCAGCGGATTCCCTGCCGCGCGAACACCCCTGAAGCCGGCCGCTGTCGCGGCCGGGGGTCGACGCAGGACGGCTCACGCCAGCTCCTCGTCCAGTAGGTCGCCGAGCCGGGCGAGGGCAGAGCGCGTCCGCGTCTTCACGGTCCCGAGCGGCAGGTTGAGGAAGGCGGCGATCTCGCTCTGCGAGAGCCCGCTCCAGTAGGCGAGCTCGATCACCGGGCGCTCGTGCTCGGGCAGCGTCTCCACCGCCCGGTGCACCCGGAACGCGGTCCACGCCTGCTCGACGCGCTCGGGCGGCCCCGTCTCGTCGCTCGGCGTCTCGGGCACGTCGGTCGGCGGCTCGGGGCTGCGTCGGAGCCCGTCGACGACCGCGTTGCGCGCGATCGTGAACAGCCACGGAGCACCCGCCCCACGGGCGGGGTCGTAGCTCCGTGCCGAGCGCCAGATGGCGGTGAACACCTCCTGCGTCGCGTCCTCCGCCCTGCCGCGGTCGCCGAGCCGGCGGAGCGCCAGGCCGTGCACGGCACGCGCGTAGCGGCGGTAGAGCTCGTCGAACGAGTCGCGGTCGCCGACCGCGATCCGCTCGACGAGCTCGCCGTCGGTCAGCTCCTCGTCGTGCACGATGGCGATCGTCGCCCGTTCCAGGCGCGGCGGCAAGGGGATTCGCAGGACATGCTCCATCTGACGTGTTTACGCATCGGCTGACGGCCCGGTTTGCAGCAGCCGACCGCCGTCGACGACGACCGTCGTGCCGGTTACGAAGCCGGCCGAGGCGAGGTAGAGAACGGCGTCCGCGACGTCGTCGGGCGTCCCGACCCGGCCGAGCATCGTCTCCCGCGCGCGGCGCTCCTCTGTGCCCGGCTCGACCGCCACCGGGCCTGGGGCGACGCCGACCACGCGCACGTCAGGTGCGAGCGCGCGGGCCAGCACGCGCGTCAGCATCGCCTGCGCCGCCTTGGCGGCGCAGTGGGCCGCGAACGACGGCCACGGCTGGTACCCGGCGACGTCCTCGACCATCACGACGGCGCCGCCGGTCGCGCGCAGGTGCGGCGCCGCGGCCTGCGTGACGAAGAAGCTGCCCCGCGCAGTGGCGCCGAAGGCGGCCTCGAAGTCGGCCTCCGTGACCTCCTCGAACGGGCGTGGCTCGAAGCCGGCCGCGGCGGCGTTGACGAGCAGGTCGAGGCCGCCGAGCTCGCTGACCGCCCGCTCGACGAGTGCGCTCGCCTCGTCGGGCCGCGCCACGTCGGCGTCCCGTGAGCCGGCCGCGAGCACCTCCCAGCCCTCGGCCCGAAGCCGACCGGCGACGGCCGTCCCGAGCCGGCCGGTCCCGCCCGTGACGAGCGCCCGCTTCGCCATTGACGGATTCTGGCCGACGCGACCGTCCGTGAGCGATCGGTAAGAAGTCGTTGAGGATTCTCGGCGTGCCCTCCCGGAAGCGCCCCGGCGCGGGAACTCTCTCCGTCGACCAACGTCGACGAGGAGGATCCATGCGCAGGCTGCTCGTCTCGACCACCGCGCTCGCCGCGCTCCTGCTCGCGCCGCAGGCGCTCGCGGCGACGAAGACCGTGACCATCACCGGCTCGGGCTTCTCACCGGCGACCGTCGGGGTCACCGCCGAGGACACGGTCGTCTGGCGGAACGCCGACTCGCGGAACCACCAGGTCGTCTCGACGACCGGTGCGTTCGCCTCGCCGGTGCTCCGCCCGGGGCAGAGCTACCGCTTCCAGTTCGCGGTCGCGGGCCGGTTCGCGTACCGCGACGCGCTCCACCCGAGCCGCACGGGCGTCGTGCGCGTCGCCGGGCTGCCGCCGGCGCTGACGCTCGCGCTCTCGGCCCCGCAGATCACGTACGGGCAGACGGTCACGCTGTCCGGCGCCGTCAACAGCAAGACGGCCGGCGAGCAGGTGGCGATCGCCGCCCAGGCGTTCGGCCAGCCGTCGCCGGTCGTGCTCGCGACGGTGATCACCGGCGAGGGCGGCACCTTCGCCTACACCACCAAGCCGCAGGTGCAGACGGCCTACCAGGCCACGTGGAAGTCGGCTCGGAGCATCGCCGTCGGCACGGCCGTGGCGCCGGGGATCACGTTCGGCCGCTCGAACGGCTGGCTCGTCCGCGTCTGGGCCGGCCGCACGATGGAGCGGAAGGCCGTCCAGGTGCAGCGCCTCTCGCGGTTCGGCCAGTGGGTGACCGTTCGCAAGGTGCAGCTCGGGCCCGGGTCGCGCACGCGCTTCCGGCTCGCCCTGCCAAGCGGAATCAGCCGGCTGCGGATCGCCATGTCCGTCAACCAGGCGGGCGTCGGTTACCTGGCGGGCTTCAGCAAGGAGGTGCGCTGGGTAGAGCGGTGAGCCGTCCCCGGGCCGGAGGGCGAGGCAAGCCCCGCCCCTGCATCTCCGGGGGCGCGGGGGCGACGCAGGCGTCGCCCCCGCGCTTCGCCTTCAGGACGAGCGGGCTGCCTCGAAGCGGGCGCCGACGGCTCCCCAGTCGACCACGTTCCACCAGGCCTCGAGGTAGTCGGGGCGGCGGTTCTGGTACTTGAGGTAGTACGCGTGCTCCCAGACGTCGATGCCGAGCAGCGGCACGTCCGCCGTCATCAGGGGCGTGTCCTGGTTCGGCGTCGACAGCACCGCGAGGCCGGTCCCGTCCCATACCAGCCAGGTCCAGCCGCTGCCGAAGCGGTTGATGCCGCCGTCCACGATCTGCTGCCGCGCCACGTCCCAGGCGCCGAACGTGTCGTTGATGGCGTCGCCGAGAGCACCGGTCGGCTCGCCGCCGCCGTTCGGGCTCATGATCTCCCAGAAGAGGGTGTGGTTCGCGTGGCCGCCGCCGTTGTTGCGGACTGCAGTCCGCTTGTCCTCGGGGATCAGCTCGAGGTCGGCGAGCACGGCCTCGATCGGCCGGTCCATCCACTCGGTCCCCTCGAGGGCGGCGTTCAGCTTGTCGACGTAGGCGGCGTGGTGCTTGTCGTGGTGGATGCGCATCGTCTCCGCGTCGATGTGCGGCTCGAGCGCCTCGAACGGGTAGGCGAGGTCCGGCACGGTGTAAGCCATTGCGTCTCCTTCTGGGCAGTGGGTCTCGGTGCCCAAGGATATGCTCCGGCCCGTCCCGTCGAGCCCGAGCCGGAGGTTCCCATGCCCGCCTACGAGGAGATCCAGCCCCGTGACCTCCAGCCCCGGCTGCTCGAGCTCGACGGCATCTCGCGCACGTCGATCGAGGCGCACTACCGCCTCTACCAGGGCTATGTCGCCAAGCGGAACGAGATCCTCGGCAAGCTCGCCGCCGTCGACCTCGGCACGGCGAACCAGGTCTACTCCGACCTCCGCGCGCTCAAGGTCGACCTCACCTTCGCCGTCGGCGGGATCAAGAACCACGAGCTCTACTTCGAGCACCTGGGCGGCGCCGGCGGCGAACCGGACGGGGCCGTCGGGGCGCTGATCGAGCGCGACTTCGGCTCTGCCGACGCCTGGCGCGCCGACCTGAAGGCCACCGCGATGGCCGCCCGCGGCTGGGCGTGGACGGCCTACGACTGGGACGAGCGGCGCCTCTTCAACTACCTCGGCGACGCGCAGAACACGTTCCCCGTGTGGAACGCGACGCCGCTCGTCGCGCTGGACGTGTACGAGCACGCCTACTTCCTCGACTACCAGACGGACCGCGCGGGCTACGTGGACGCCTTCCTCGCGAACCTCGACTGGGGCGTGGTCAACGGGTGGGTCGACGCGTACCGGATCAAGGCGTAGCCTCCGGGTCCCCGGCCGGTGAGGCCGGGACGCACGCGCTGCGATGACCGAGCTGCTCCTCGCCGTCGCCGGCTATCTCGTCGGCTCTCTCCCGTTCGGGTACTGGCTGGTGCTGCTCGTCGAGGGCGAGGACATCCGCGAGCAGGGGAGCGGCAACATCGGCGCCTCGAACGTCTGGCGCACCTACGGCCGTTGGCTCGGGATCCCGGTCGCGCTCCTCGACATCGCGAAGGGGTTCGTGCCGGCGCTCGTCGCCCTCGAGCTCGGGGGCGAGTGGGCCGGCGTGCTCGCGGGCGCGGCGGCGATGCTCGGCCACGCGCGCCCGCTCTACCTCCGCTTCCGCGCCGGCGGGAAGATGGTCGCAACGGCCGGCGGCGTCAGCTTCGCGCTGATGCCGCTGGCGGCGCTCTGCTGCGTCGGCGTGTGGGTCGGCTGCTTCCTGCTCACGCGCTACGCGTCGGTGGCCTCGCTCGCCACGGCGGCAGCGCTGCCGCTCTTCTGCATCGCGTTCGACGAGCCATGGCCGACGACGGCGTTCGCTGCGGCGGCGTGTATCGGCGTCTTCGTGCTCCACCGGCGGAACATCCGCCGGCTGCTGAACGGCACCGAGTCGCGCTTCCGCTTCTCGCGCGCGGCCGGCGCCTGAGGCGTCGCTGTTAGCCGTCGGTTAGCGGCTTCGCCCTGGCTTCCCCGCGTGGACGCCGAATCAGGTCGAAAGCGAGGACTGCCGATGAGTAGCGGGATGCACACCTGGAAGCGATCGAGGGGCCGCGGCCTGCGCGTCCTGCTCGCTTTGGCACTCGCG
>DASTPC010000098.1:0-9403 GCA_035720085.1 Gaiellaceae bacterium | reverse complement strand
CTGGGTCGCGGGGATCTGGGCGATCGTGCTCGCCGTGCACGCGCTCAAGACGTACCTCGGGCTCCCTGTCGGGCCGCTCGGGCGCTACGTCCGCCGTCCGGTGCCCGCCGCCCAGCTGGAACGCGAGGTGGAGCGGCAGCGCCGGCGCTGGTGGAGCCGGTGAGGCGGGCGCGGCGACGTGTGCGCCGCGGCAGGGCGGGCCGGAACCACCGCCCTGCCGCCGGGGCGAGGGTTCCAGAGGAGGAGTGATGTCCACGATCAAGGAAGCCGCCGCCGAGTTCCTCGGCCAGAAGCGGATCGCCGTCACCGGCGTCTCCAGGCAGCCGGGCGGCGAGCACGGCAGCAACGTCGTCTACAAGCGCCTGCGCGAGCGGGGCTACCAGGTCTTCGCGGTCAATCCGAACGCCGACGAGGTCGAGGGCGACCCCGCCTACCACGATCTGCGTGCAATCCCCGGCGGCGTGGACGCCGTCGTGATCGGCACGAGGCCGGAGCACGCCGACGGGACGATGCGCGAGTGCGCCGAGCTCGGGATCGAGCGCGTGTGGATGCACCGAGGCCCCGGCCGCGGCAGCGTGTCCCCCACGGCGACGGCCTTCGGCCGCGAGCGCGGCATCACGGTCATCGACGGTGGCTGCCCGTGCATGTTCGAGCCGACGGCCGACCGCGGGCACAAGGTGATGCGCGCCCTCTTCACGTTGACGGGCAACGTCCCCAGGCAGGTCTGAGAACTCGAATCGAAATGAAGCCTTGTGCCGTCGGAACGCGCCGTTCAGCACGCTGCTTCGTCCTCGGTCGCCCCGATATGTCTCAGATCGGGGCTCCCTGGGTCCTCGCATCGCACTCGACCGGCGCGCCCCGCCGCCGAAGCGTCATGCCGATTCGAGTTCTGAGCCGGCTCACGCCTGCCGGTGTCCGCCTGCGAGATACATCGCTCGGACGACGCAAGATCGTCTGCGCGACGGAGTGCGCGCGTGCAACCCTGAGAGCATGGAGCGAACCGACTCCTCCGTCGAGCTCCGGCTGACGCGGAGCGAAGACGACCGCCGTGTCTACGTCCTCGAGGGCGTCGGCACGCTGCGCCTGGAGGGGGTCGCGTCGCGTCGCGCGACCGCGGAGGCCGACGGCGGGCGCTGGCGGTTCGCCGGTCGCGGCTTCCTGCAGCGCGTGATCGAGGCGACCGACGAGGCCGGCGCCGTGGTCGGCGAGTTCGAGCCGCGCTCGCTGCATCGCGGTGGCGCGTTGCGCTGGGACGGCCGCGAGCTCGCCCTGCGCGCGGCGAGCTCCTGGCGCGAGCGCTACGCGCTCGCCGACGGCGACCGGGAGCTGGCGGTCTTCGAGGGCAAGGGCTGGGGCAAGCGCCCGGTGACGGTCATGCCCGTCGACGACGCGGAGCCGGAGCCGGGGCTCTTGCTGTTCGCGGCGTTCGTCGTCCGCGGGCTCGCCGAGGACGCGTCGGCGATCGCCGCGACCACCGCGACGTCGGCCGGCGCCTGACCGGGACCGGCGCCCGCTAGCCCTCGGTCGTCGTGCGCCGCCGCCGCTCGTCCTCCATGCGCTCGATCCGCAGGCCCTCGCGCCCCGTGCGGGTGAAGAAGTAGACGCCGAGCGCGAAGCAGAGCCACAGCACGCCCGCGCCGACGAGCACGGCCGCGATCCCGATCATCGTCTCCATGGGGCACCTCCACCGGGCTCGTGGGAGAGACCCGAGCATACGCCCGAGGCCCCCGGGTGCGCCGCTCAGTCGCCCGCCGCCCCCGAATCGAACAGCCCCGTCTCGTAGGCGAGCACCACCGCCTGCACGCGGTCGCGGAGTCCGAGCTTGTGGAGGATGTGCGTGATGTGCGTCTTCACGGTCGTCTCGCTGATGTAGAGCTCCTGGCCGATCTCGGCGTTCGAGAGGCCGCGCGCGATCAGCCGCAACACCTCCAACTCGCGCTCGGTCAGCTCCTCGACCGCCCGCGGCGGCTCCCGGTGCGGCAGGCGCGCGAACTTCTGGATCACGCGCTTGGTGACGGCCGGTGAGAGCAGTCCGTCGCCGGCGGCGACGGTGCGGATCGCGGCCAGCAGGTCCTCGGGCGGGTCGTCCTTGAGCACGAACCCGCTGGCGCCCGCGCGCAGAGCCTCGTAGACGTACTCGTCGAGGTCGAACGTGGTCAGGACGAGGACGCGCGCGGCGGCGTCGGCGGCGAGGATCCGCCGGGTCGCCTGGAGCCCGTCCAGCTCGGGCATGCGGATGTCCATCAGCACGACCGTCGGCTGGAAGCGGGCCGCCTTGTCGACCGCCTCGAGCCCGTTGCTCGCCTCGGCCACGACCTCGATGTCCTGCTCGCCGGCGAGCAGCATCCGGAACCCCGCCCGCACGAGCGACTGGTCGTCGGCGACGAGCACGCGGATCGTCACGGCCGCTCCCCTCCGAGCGGGAGGCGGGCGCTGAGGACGAAGCCTCCGTCTGGTGCGGCGTCTGCGGTCATCTCGCCGCCGTAGATCTTGACGCGTTCGCGGACGCCGACGAGGCCGTGGCCGAGCCCGTCGCTCGAGGCCGTGCCGACGCCGTCGTCGCGAACCTCCAGCCGCAGGTCGTCGCCGCCGTAGCGGAGCGTCACGTCGGCGTGGCTGGCGCGGGCGTGCTTCAGGGCGTTGGTGAGGCCTTCCTGCACGATCCGGTAGGCAGAGAGGTCGAGAGCGCGCGGCAGGGCGACAGGGTCCCCGTCGACGTGGAGGCGGACCGGCAGCCCGGCCCGGCCGACCTCCTCCACGAGCGCGTGGAGGCCGTCCAGGCCCGGCTGCGGCGCCAGCTCGACGTCGTCGCCGTCGCGGCGCATCGCCCCGAGCAGGCGGCGCATCTCGGCGAGCGCCGCCCGGCCCGTCCGCTCGACGCCGCGGAGGGCGTCCGCGTCGTCGGCGAGCGCCTCGGGCAGCTTGTGGCGGACGGCGCCGACCTGGAGGACCATCACGCTCACCGCGTGGGCGACGATGTCGTGGAGCTCGCGCGCGATCCGCGCCCGCTCCTCGGCGACGGCGATCCGGGCCGCCGTCTCGCGCTCGCGCTCCGCCTGTGCGGCGCGCGTCTCGGCCGCCTCCGCCTGGACGGCCCGCTCGCGTAGCGCGAAGCCGGCGAGCCAGGCGATTGCGAAGAGTGCCGGGACGAAGACGAACTCGCCGGAGACGTGTTTCGGGTTGTTGTAGACGAGGATCGCCGACGAGCCGAGCGCGATCGCCAGGCCGAGCCGCGCCTCGAGGTCGTTGCGGAGGTTGCCGAGCAGGAACGCCGCGCTCAGCCCGGCGATGTACACGCCGGTCGTGAACACCACGAGCCGGCCGTCCACGAACGAGACGGCTGCGGCCACGACCCAGAGGGCCGCGGGCGCCCCGAAGGGGAAGCGCCGGCGCGCGAGCAGCGGCAGCACCACGAGCAGCACCGCCGGCACGCAGAACCAGAGCGTGGTTGTAGGTGCCTCGGACGCGTCGTCGCGGAGGATGAGCTCCAGCACCCCTCCGAGCGCCGCGAGCACGATCAACGCGTCGAACGCGTGCCTGCGCACGAGCGACCAGAGCCGGGTCACGCGCGGAACGTACTCCACGGCCTGCCGGGCCGCCTCCTACCTGAGTAGGAGCCGAAGATCGTCACCGCGTCGGAGCTCGAACGCGGCCTTCCGACGAGGCTCCGAGGCGCTCGCCGCCCTACCGTCGAGGCATCGAGTCGACCTACGAAAAGGACACCCCATGCACGCCCCGAACACCCGCAGCCTCACTTTCTCCCGCGTCGTCGCGCTCGCGCTGATCGCCCTCGTCGCGGGCGGTCTCGCGTTCCTCCGCTTCGGAACGGGAGACGACACCGTCTCCGTGCCCTCGGGCGCGAAGGCAGGCGACCTCTTCCTCGAATCCTGCGACTACGCGACCGAGGACGGCAGCTATGCCGCCGATTGCGGCACGCTCGTCGTGCGCGAGAACCCGGCCGACCCGCAGTCGAAGCTGATCGCCGTGCCGGTGACACGCATCCGTGCTGTCTCTGGCGCGCGAACATCCCTACAGGCGTCCGCTTCGCGGCCGCATCGCACCTCGACGGACGGACGGGAGCCGATCTTCCGCCTCGAGGGCGGCCCGGGCCTCACGAACATGAAGTTCCCGCTCGCGAGCCGCTACGTCACCGACCGCGACGTCGTCCTGGTCGGCTACCGCGGCGTCGATGGCTCCGTCCGGCTCGACTGCCCTGAGGTCGACTCGGCGCTCAAGCACGCGACCGATCTCCTGAGCGAGCAGACCTTCCGCGCGTACGGGGACGGGTTTCGCGCCTGCGCGGACAGGCTCACCGACGAGGGCTACGACCTCGGCCAGTACGGCCTCTCCCGGCAGGTCGACGACATGGAGGCCGCGCGCAAGGCGCTCGGCTACGACCGGATCGACCTCCTGAGCGAGAGCGCGGGGACGCGCACGGCGCTGATCTACGCCTGGCGCTATCCGCAGAGCATCCACCGGTCGGTGATGATCGGCGCCAACCCGCCCGGCCACTTCCTCTGGTCGGACGAGACGACCGACGAGCAGATCGCCCGCTACGCCGAGCTCTGCGCCCAGGACGACGGCTGTCGCGAGCGGACCGACGACCTGGCGGCGACGATGCGACGGACGGCCGACGACATCCCCGGCCGCTGGTTCTTCCTGCCGGTCGACGAGGGCGCCGTCCAGGTCTTCTCGTTCTACGGGATGATGGAGACGACGCCGGAGACGCCGCTCAACGCGCCGGCCGCGATCGACTCGTGGCTCGCCGCCGACGACGGCGACGCGAGCGGCTTCTGGTTCCAGTCGCTGCTCGCCGACGTCGCGCCGATGCCGTTCGTGTGGGGCCAGTATGCGGCCGCCGCACGGCTCGACGCGGACGCCGCCGCCGAGTACTTCAGCGCCCCCGACCGGACCCCCGGCCCCGACCTGGCGCGCGCCGCGACGGCGTTCTCCTGGGGCGGCGGGCAGCTCGACGACGGGTGGCCGGCGGCACCGGACGAGGACGAGTACGACCGCGTCCGGACGTCGAACGTGGAGACCCTCCTGATCGGCGGCGAGCTCGACTTCTCGACGCCGCCGCAGGTCGCGAAGAGGGAGCTCCTCCCCTACCTGCCGAACGGCCACCAGGTCGTGCTGCCGGGGTTCGGGCACTCGCTGACGTTCTGGAACGACCAGGCGGATGCGGGCACGCACCTCGTCACCACGTTCCTCTCGAACGGTCGCGTCGACGACTCGCGCTACGTGCCGCAGCAGGTCGACTTCACGCCCGACGCTCCCTTCCCGGCTCTCGCCAAGGGGATCGCGGGCGCGATGGTCGGCCTCGCGCTCCTGACCGTGCTCTCGTTGCTCGGGCTGGCGCGCCGCGTGCACAGGCGCGGCCGTGTCGGGCGCAAGGCGAGCGCGACTGTGCGGTCGCTCTACGCCGTCGTCCTCGGCCTGGGCGGCTGGTTCCTCGGCGTCCTGGTCGCGATCACGACGATGCCGAGCGTGCCGCTGGACGACGCGCTCCTGAACGTCCTCTCGATCGGCGTGCCGGTCGGCCTCGGGATCTACCTGGCCTGGATGGATCGCGCCTGGTCGAGCCGCACCAAGTCCGCCGGCCTCGTCGCGGCCGTCGCGGGCGCCTTCGCCGGCACGTGGCTCGGGATCCACGCGGCCGAGGACCTGCTGTCGCTCGTGACCGGCATCGCCGGCGCGATCGCAGGCGCCAACCTGCTGCTGATCCTGCTCGACATGTCGCGGGCCGGCTCCCGCGAGCCGCGGGCGACGCCTGCGTCGGACGAGCAGCGGCCGCCGCTGGCGCTGCCGACCGGTGTCGGGAGGCCGTGACCTCCGTCGGCTCCGCGACAGCTCGACCAAGGAGGAGAAGCCCCGCCCCGGCGGGGCTTCTCCGTTCCCCGCTGCGACGAGGACGTAAGCTCGGCACGATGCCCGACCCGACGGCGACGGACCCGGACAAGTACCGGGTGCTCCTCGAGAACGACCGCGTCCGCGTGCTCGAGTACCGCGACCGGCCGGGCCAGCGCACGAGCCCGCACGACCACCCCGACAGCGTGATGGTCACGCTGAGCGCGTTCGACCGCCGCCTCGTCACGGGCTCGGGGGACGCCCGCGACGTCCACCTGGAGCCCGGCGAGGCGCGGTGGCTGGACGCGCAGACCCACTCCGGCGAGAACACCGGCGCCACGCCGACCCACGTCGTCTTCGTCGAGCTGAAGCAGGCGTCGGCGGCCGAGCGCACCGGTGCCGGGCGCTCGTAACGCGCCGGGCCCGCTGACGTAGCCTCCCACCGTGCACCGGCTCACGAAGCCGCAGGCTCGTCGCATCGCCGTGCGCGCGCAGCTGCTCGCCGCGCCGCGGCCGAACGACCTGCTCGCCGTCGTGCAGCAGCTGACGCTGCTGCAGATCGACCCCACAGCGGCGATCGCCCCCAGCGCCGACCTCGTCGCGTGGAGCCGGCTCGGTTCCGCGTACCGGCCCGAACACCTCAAGCGGGCGCTCGAGGAGGACCGCACGCTGTTCGAGCTCGACGCGCTCGTGCGGCCGATCGACGACCTGGGCCTGTACCTCGCCGGCGCGGCAGACTTTCCGAGCTACGACACGTCGCGGGCCTGGCTGCGCCAGAACGACCGTTTCCGCCGCGACATCCTGGCCCTGCTCGGCAGCTCGGGGCCGCTGGCCTCGCGCGACATCCCGGACACGTGCCAGGTGCCGTGGGCGTCGTCGGGCTGGACGAACAACCGCAACGTCACCCAGATGCTCGAGTTCCTGCTGGTGCGAGGCGAGATCGCGATCGCCGGACGCGTCGGGCGTGAGCGGCTGTGGGCCCTGGCCGAGCGGGTCTACCCGCCCGGTGTCGCCGTCCCGTCGGTCGAGGAGGCCGAGCGTCGCAAGAACGAGCGGCGGCTCGCCTCGCTCGGGATCGCCCGCGCCAAGGCGAGGGCGATGCCGATGGAGCCGGTCCACGTCGGCGAGGCCGGCGAGCCGGCCGTCGTCGAAGGCGTCAAGGGCGAGTGGCGGGTCGACCCGGCGGCGCTCGGCGAGGACTTCGAGGGCCGGACGGCGCTGCTCTCGCCTTTCGACCGGCTCGTGCACGACCGCGTGCGAGCCCTGGAGCTGTTCGACTTCGAGTACACGCTCGAGATGTACAAGCCGGCCGCGCAGCGCCGCTGGGGCTACTTCGCCCTGCCGGTGCTCCACGGCGACCGGCTGGTGGGCAAGGTGGACGCCGCCGCCGACCGGAAGGCCTCCGTGCTCCGGGTGAACGCGATCCACGAGGACGTGGCGTTCAGCCGCACGGTGGCGAGGGCCGTGCAGGCCGAGCTGGAGGACCTGGCCGCCTGGCTCGGGCTGGGGGCGGTCGAGCAGAGCGCGGGCGGAACGAGGAGCTGAACGTCCGGGCGATCTGCGAAGGGCAGTTCACGCGGCCGCTGCCCCTCGCGTCGGCCGTAGGCCAGCTGGTGCCCGGTGAAGCAGCCGGTACGCGCGCGCTGCGTGTTGCGCTCGCAAACGACCCGGCCTAGGCTGCCGCCGTGGCCTCCGTCCTCGCGCTCGCGGCTGCGTTCCTCTTCGCGCTGGCGGCTGCGCTGCAGCAGAAGGGGGCGCTCAACCTCCCGACGATCTCGCTGAAGGAGCCCGGGTCGCTGCTGCGGCTCGCCGGCCAGACGATGTGGCTTGCGGGGACGGCCGCACTGCTCGTCGGCTACGTCCTCCAGGCCGCCGCTCTCGACCGTGGCAGGCTCGCGATCATCCAGCCGCTGCTCGTGATGACGATCGTCTTCGCGCTGCCGCTGGGCTACGTGCTGACCGGCCAGCACGTGGGCCGTCGGGAGCTCGTGGGCGCGGCGGTGATCGTGGTCGGGCTGGCGGCGTTCGCGCTCTTCGGCGATCCCGCCGGGGGCCGGGACAACGCGCCGGGAAGCGAGTGGGCGGTCGCGATCGCCGTCCTCGGCGCCGTCTGCGCTGTGCTGCTGGCCTTCGGCGGGAGAGGCGGGCTCACGATGAAGGCCGCCGTGTACGGCACCGTCGCGGGCATCCTCTTCGGCCTGTCGGCCGCGCTGACCAAGCCGACGATGGAGTTCCTGCACGACGGGATCGACGTGCTGCTCTCGCACTGGGAGCCCTACGCGCTGGCGATCGCCGGCGTGCTCGGGTTCGTCCTGCAGCAGGTGTCGCTCGGCACGGGTCGGCTGGCGCCGTCCGTGGCGACGGTCTCGGTGGCCAACCCCGTCGTCGGCATCCTGCTCGGCCTCATCCTCCTCGACGAGCGGTTGAGCAGGCCTGCCTGGCACATCGTCGTCGCGACCGCGGGGTTGGCGCTCGCGCTCGTAGGTGCAGTCGTGATCTCGCTGGCACGCGAGTCGGGCGGCGAGCCCGACACGTCCGCGGCGGTTCCCGATCCGGCGACGGCGTAGCAGCCGGCGGACGGGCGGGCAGGCCCCCGCGACTGGTTAGGGTCGCGCCTCGTGTTCTTCTCGCTCCCGAGCTGGGCCGTCGCCCTGCTGCTCCTCGCGGTCGTGGGCGGCGCGTGCGTCGCCGGGGCGACGGCCGGCCGCTACCTGCGACGCCACACGGACGCGCTCCGTGAGCCCATCGGCGTCCTGCAGGGAGCACTGCTCGGGGTCGTGGGCCTGATCCTCGCGTTCGGCCTGACGCTCGCGGTCGGCCGCTACGAGGCGCGCCGTGCCGCGGTCGTGGCCGAGGCCAACGCGATCGGCACGACGTATCTGCGGGCCCAGCTGCTCGCCGAGCCTGTGCGCACGGAGTCGCTCGACCTCCTGCGCCGCTACACGGACCTGGCGCTGCGGGTCTCGAAGGAGATCCCGAACAGCGCGGCGATGAAACGGACGACTGCTGCGGAGTCGGCCGTCCAGCGCCGCCTCTGGCGCCTTGCCGGCGAGGCACTCGCGCGTGCTCCGACCGCGACCGCCCCCCGGCTCTACGTCGACAGCCTCAACGACCTGATCGACCAGCAGACCGTCCGCACCGCGACGCTGAACAACCGCGTGCCGGGAGCGGTCCTGGGCCTGGAGGTGATCGCGGCCGCCGTCGCGCTGGGCCTGCTCGCCCTCTATCTCGCCGTGCTCGGGCGCGGGCCGGTGTCGGTGATCGCCGCCGCCGCGCTGGTGACGCTCCTGCTCCTCGTCACGCTGGACCTCGACCGGCCGGCCCGGGGGCTGATCACGGTCCCGGCGACGCCGCTCGAGTCGGTCCGCGCGTCGATGACCCTGCCGCCGGCGGCGCAGGGCCCGTAGCGCGCCCCGCTCAGGTGAACGCGTTGACCGCCCGGGCGACGATGAGCCCGAAGAGCGCGAGCGCGACGGTCGACTGGACGAGCATCAGGTACTTCGCCCGCAGCGTCAGCGGCATCACGTCGGTGGGGCTGAAGGCGGTCGCGTTCGTG
>DASTPC010000097.1:0-9995 GCA_035720085.1 Gaiellaceae bacterium | reverse complement strand
GGCTCGCCTGGGCGAGCGGCGCGCCGGGAGCGCTCGACCTCTACGCGATGGACGCCGACGGCCGCGGCAAGCGCGCCCTCGTCCGCGGGCCGGGCAACGACACCGAGCCGGCCTGGTCGCCCGACGGACGCCGGCTCCTGTACGCCTCGACCCGCGAGACCGGGAGCTACGACCTGTGGACGGTCCCGGCGGGCGGCGGCGAGCCTCAGCGGCTGCTCGCCGCTCCCGGGCATCAGCGCGACCCGGCCTGGTCGCCGGGTGGTTTCCGGATCGCGTACAGCTCGACGGTCGTGGGCAACACCGACGTCTGGGTCGCCTCGGCTGCCGGGAGCACGCCGCGACGCCTGACGCGCGGCGCCGCCTTCGACGGGCGGCCGGCCTGGTCGCCGGACGGACTGCGGCTCGCCTTCGTCAGCGGCAGGGGCGGGCGTGCAGCCGTCTGGTCGACCACCACGGCAGGAACGCAGGCCCGCCCGCTCGCCGAAGCGCGACTCGGCGCCGCGCTGGACTGGGGCGACGCTCTCCCGGGGCCGGCGCCGTTGCCCGGGGAAGCGCTGCCGGACCTCGACCAGCGCGCGGCCGCAGGGCTGGTCGTCACGACCGGCGGCGGGCGCTACCGCCTCGGGTTCGCCTCGGCCGTCGACAACGTCGGCACGGGCGCTGCCTGGGTCCGCGGCACACGCGAGCCCGGCGCGGCGACGATGCGGGCCGACCAGCTCGTCGCCCTGCCGGACGGCTCCATCCGCACGTACCGCGGAGTCGGGGAGCTCCGCTACACGCCGCATCCGCCGCACTACCACTGGCACTACCAGCCGTTCGAGCGCTACGAGCTCCGTCGTCCGAGCGACTTCGCGCTGCTCGAGCGCGACCGCAAGAGCGGGTTCTGCCTCGCCGACCACTACGGACACGCCGCCTCGCGCGTGGGCGGATCGCGCCCGCCGCGGTTCCTCGGTGCCTGCGGCAAGGGACGGCCTGAGCTGCGCGGCGTCGACCAGGGCTCGTCGGTGGGGTTTACCGACCGCTACCCGGCTTTCTTCCACGGCCAGGACCTCGACCTGACGGGAGTGCCCGCGGGTGTCTACGTCGTCGTGCACCGCGCCAACCCCGAGCGCTTGCTGCACGAGCTGCGCTACGACAACAACGCGGCCTCGGTGCGGATCCGGCTCGCCCGCACGTCGCCCGGGTCGGTGCCGACGGTGACGGTGCTCCAGGTCTGCGAGGGCTCGGAGCGCTGCCCGCCCGGCTGAGCTTGTGTTGAATCAACACAAGCCGCTCTCGGATCGGCGTCGACGCGCAGAGGGCGGCAGTGCCGAGCTTGTGTTGATTCATCACAAGGCGCGGTAGCATCGCGCCCGTGGAGCGGGTCGACGTGCTCGTCGTCGGGGCCGGGCCCGCGGGCTCGGCGACGGCGCTGCACCTGGCGCGCGGCGGTGCGCGCGTCGTGCTCGCGGAGCGGGCCCGCTTCCCGCGCGACAAGCCGTGCGGCGGCGGGCTGACCGGCCGTGCGCTGCGCCACGCTCCCTGCCCGGTCGACGCCGTGGTCGAGGACCGCGTCGCCTGCTTCGAGCTCGGCCTCCGCTACCGCCGCCGCTTCGAGCGCCGGAGCGAGACCCCGCTGATCCTGATGACGCAGCGGCGACGCCTCGACGCACTCCTGGCGGAGCAGGCTGCGGCGGCGGGGGCGGATCTCCGGGAAGCTGCCAGGGTCGAAGATGTAGTCGTCGCGCCGGACGGAGTGACCGCGCGCCTCGGAGAGATCCGTCTCCACGCTTCCGTCGTGGTCGGCGCGGACGGCGCCAACGGGACGGTCGCGCGCGCGGCCGGCCTGGGGGAGGGGATCGTCCGCGGCGTCGCGCTCGAGGCGAACGTGCCCTGGGGACGGCTCGATCCCGAGCGCTACCGGGGGCGGGCGGTGGTCGAGCTCGGAGTCGTGCCCGGCGGCTACGGCTGGGTCTTCCCGAAGCAGACGCACGCGAACCTGGGGGTGGGCGGCTGGGGCGGCGAAGGCCCGCGCCTGCGCGGCCAGCTCGCCCGCCTCGCGCACGCGCACGGACTCACCGACGGCGACCTCGCAGAGACCAAGGGCCACCGCCTGCCCATGCGCAGGCTCGGCGCCCCCGCAGCACGAGGCCGCGTGCTGCTCGTCGGCGACGCGGCCGGGCTCGTCGACCCGCTCTCCGGCGACGGCATCTACGAGGCGTTCGTCTCGGCCCGGCTCGCCGCCGAGGCGATCCTCGCCGGTGACCTGGACGGCTACGCCGCGGCGCTCGCCGGCGCGCTCGACCACCACGCGCGCGCGTCGTGGAGCGCCAAGCGCGCGCTCGACGCGAACGCGGCGGCGTGCTGGTGGGCCGCGCGCTCCCCCGGCGTGTTCGGCGTGGTGGCGGGCCTGCTGCGCGGCGACGTCCGCCATCCGGGCGAGGCGCGCGGGCTCGCCCGCCCGCCGCTCAAGCTGATCGCCCGCCTTGCGCGAGCCGCCTGACCCATTCCGGGCGACCAATCGCTAAAGCCTCCCGCGTCCGCTGCCGATGCTGGGTTACGCGATGGACCTCGACAGCATCCTCCGGCGCGCCGTCGACCTGGGCGCGAGCGACGTTCACCTGAAGCTCGGGCAGCCTCCGGTCATCCGCATCGACGGCGATCTCGAGCCGCTCCCGGAAACCCCGCCGCTGGCGGAGGGCGACCTGGAGGCCGCGCTCGGCACCGTGACGGGGCTCTCGCCCCGCCGGCGGGAGATGTTCGAGGAGTCGGGCGACCTCGACATCGCGTACTCGCACCCCGACCTGCCCCGCTTCCGCGTGAACGCGTTCCGTCAGCGCGGCGCCGTCTCGGTCGCCCTGCGCGTGATCCCGAGCGACATCCCGAGCTTCGAGCAGCTCCACCTGCCGGCCGGCGTCAGGCGGCTGTCGACGGAGCACCGCGGGCTCGTCCTCGTCACCGGGCCGACCGGCTCGGGCAAGACGACGACGCTCGCGTCGATGCTCGACCACATCAACCGCTCTCGCCGGCAGCACATCGTCACGATCGAGGACCCGATCGAGATCCTCCACCCCGACCGCGGCTGCATCGTCAACCAGCGCGAGGTCGGGCTCGACACGGCCAGCTTCTCGCAGGCGCTGCGCCGCGTGCTCCGCCAGGACCCCGACATCATCCTGATCGGCGAGCTCCGCGACACCGAGACCGCCCACACTGCGCTGCAGGCGGCCGAGTCGGGCCACCTGGTCTTCTCGACGCTGCACACGCTCGACGCCGCCGAGACCCTCGGCCGGATGATCGAGTTCTTCCCGCCGGACAAGCAGCAGCAGATCCGCTCGATCCTCGCCGGCACGCTCAAGGGCGTGATCAGCCAGCGGCTGCTGCCGCGCAAGGACGGCGGCCGCACGCCGGCCGTCGAGGTGATGGTCACGAACGCGCGCATCCAGGACCTGGTTCGCGAGAACCGGCCGGACGAGATCGGCGACGCGATCGAGGCGGGCGAGTTCTACGAGATGCAGACGTTCGCCCAGTCGCTGATCGACCTGGTCCTCCGCGAGGAGGTCGACCGCGAGACGGCCGCCAACGCGGCGTCGAACAAGCACGACTTCCTGGTCGCCCTCGAGGCGGCCGAGAAGGACGCCCGCGACGCGGCCGAGGCGGGCCCCGCCGACGCCGGGACGAACGGCGACGGCGAGCCGAAGCGCTTCCCGTCGCTCGGCGCCGACCTGCTCCGCTCGTGATGACGCGCCTCCCCCGTTGGGGGGTAGCGCGCGGGGAGGCTCTTGACCGATGACAAGGCTCGTGACGCCGAGGGAGCTCCTGCCGTCCGTCCGCGCGATCGCGCGTCGCCTGCGCCGCGACGAGTGCGGGATCACGCTCAGCGAGATGATCGTCGTGCTCGTGATGCTCGCCGTGATGATCCCGGCGCTCACGACGATGCTCGTCTCCGGCGCGAACGCGGAGGCCGACCTCAACCTGCGCTTCCAGGCGCAGCAGGAGGCCCGCGTGGCGCTCGACACGTTCCGCTCGGAGGTGCACAACGCCTGCGACGCGACCGTCGCCGGCGCCACGGTCACGCTGAAGCGTCAGGCGGGCTACACCTGCACCGTCACCAGCTCGACCTGGTGCGTCCTCGGCGCCTCGCCGAGGTTCGCGCTCTACCGCCAGCCGGGCGCCTCGTGCAGCACGGCGGGCGTGAAGTGGGCCGACTACCTGACCAGCAACGCCGTCTTCGGCGTCGTCTCGGGGGCCGGCCTCCTCAAGAAGGTGTCGGTGAACCTGCCGGTCAACCGCAAGCCCAGCGTCCCCCGGCTGCAGTATCGGCTCCAGGACGCGATCGTCCTTCGCAACGGCGCACGGGGGTGAGACTGATGTGTGAACGGCTTCGGGCGCGCCTGGTCGACGAGAGCGGCATTGCCCTCGTGATGGCGCTCGGGATCGCGATGGTGCTGACCCTCGTCGGCTCGGCGCTCGTGCTCTACTCGACCACGAACGACAAGGAGGCGAGCCGCTCGAAGGAGGACGTCTCCGTCTACGCGCTCGCCCAGTCCGGGATCGACAGCGCGGTCGCGCAGCTCGGCGCCGGCGCCGCAGCCAACGAGGAGAACCTCGAGAACTCCGCGTACCTGACCAGCCTTCCCAGCGCTGACCGGACAGCGTCGGTCAACAACGGCACCGTCAGCTGGACGGGGGTTCTGTGCGACGATCGGCAAGCGACACCCTGTCCGTACGTTCCCGGCGGGCCCGTGAACCGCGTGCCGCGGCTGCGTTGGCACCTGGACTCCTCGGCGGCCATCCGGAACCCCGCAGCTGCGGGGAACCTGCAGCAGACGATCTCGGCCGACATCCTCCTGCGTCCGACGCTCGGCCAGCAGACGTTCTCGCAGGCCTGGAGGTACGTGTACTCACGGCAGGACGACGGCAATCCGCTGACCTGCGACGAGACGATCAACAACAACCCGGGGATCGTGTCGTCGTTCTACGTCCGCGGTGACCTGTGTCTCGACAACAGCTCGTCGTTCTACGGCCCTCAGAATCCGGGCGACCCGGCCGTCGACGTCGTCGTCAAGGGCAACATCTACCTCAACCACCCCTCGGTCAGCGTCGGCACGAACTCGCGCAAGGTCTCGAGCGTCTGGACGGGAAGCTCTCCGGCGGGCTGCAAGTTCCGCTCCAACCCGAAGCACAATCCGTGCGGCACCGCGGACAACGTGTTCATCGTTCCCTCGTTCAACGGCGGCCTGTCGCAGTCGCCGCCGCCCGAGATCCCTGCGCCGACGACCGACTGGGGCGAGTGGTACCCGATCGCCAGCCCCGGCCCGACCCAGGTCTGCGATCCGAACCTGTCTTCCGGCTCGTACAACTCGGTCGTGTTCGACAACAACGCGGTCAAGGACTTCAGCCTGCCCGTCACGTACTTCACCTCGCTGCCCGCGTTCAGCTGCAAGACGATGATGGGCGAGCTCTCCTGGCAGCCGGGCAACCCGGCGAAGCTGACCGTCAACGGAACGGTCTACTTCGACGGGTCGCTCGACTTCGCGAACACGCTGATCGACTACGACGGCATGGGCGCGATCTATCTGACCGGCTCGTTCCGCCTGCGCCAGTCGTCGATGTGCGCCGAGTTCTCCGCCCCCGGCGCCGACACCTGCGCCTCGCGGCAGTGCGCCACTCCGGGCTCGGGCCCCTGTTGGGACTCGGAGAAGGACGTCCTCGTGATCGTCGCGGAGGGCACCGGCGTCCCCGCTGCGCCCGGCGCCAGCGTCACGCTGGAGCAGTCCTCCAAGTACCAGGGCGCGCTGTTCGGAGGCGGCGACATGACCTTCGAGAACAACACGGACGTCCAGGGTCCGATGGTGGCTGGCCTCGAGATCATCAACAACTCGATGACGTTCCATTACATCCCGACGCTCGTGAAAGTGCCGTTCGGGATGCCTGGCGTGATCGACATGGACTACGAGCTCACACCCCCGACGAACTACGTGGGCTGACGGGCTCGAGCGGACGGCAGCGGCAGCCGAGACGAGATCGTGGACGTCGCCCTCGCAGCAGTGATCGCGGCCCCGGCCCTGGCGCTCGGGAGCTTCCTCAACGTGGTCGCCTCGCGGCTGCCGCTCCAGCGCTCTCTGTCGCGCCCGCGCTCGGCCTGCATGAGCTGCGGCACGGAGATCGCCGCGCGCGACAACATCCCGCTCCTCTCCTACGCGCTGCTGCGCGGCCGGTGCCGGCACTGCGGCGTGCACATTCCTGCGCGCTACCCGCTCGTCGAGGCGGCGACGGCGCTGCTCGTGGCGGCCTGCATCGTCGTCTTCGGCCTCAACGCCTACGGGCTGACGGCCGCCTTCTTCTGTGCCGTGCTCGTCGTCATCTCGGCGATCGACATCGAGCACCGGATCGTCCCCAACCGCATCGTCCTGCCGGCGGCCGGCATCGTCCTCGCCGCGCAGATGCTGCGTGAGCCGAGCCTCGAGTGGCCGCTCGCCGCGCTCGGCGCCTCGACCGCGCTGTTCCTCGTCGCGCTCGCCTATCCACGGGGGATGGGGATGGGCGACGTCAAGCTCGCGCTGCTGCTCGGCGCGATGCTCGGCGTCGACGTCGTCGTCGCCCTGATGGCCGGGATGCTCGCCGCCCTCGTTCCCGCCGTCGTCCTGCTCGTCCGCCACGGCAGCGCGGCGCGCAAGATGGCGATTCCATTCGCCCCGTTCCTCGCCCTCGGCGCGCTGGTGGCCCTGTTCGCCGGCGACGCGATCCTGCGATGGTACGGCGGGCTTGGCGGCTAACGCCCAGGCCGGACTCGGGCCCCGCGGCCGCGGCTCAGTCCGCGGGGGGCTCGGCATGAACCCGCCTGGCAAGCTGCGCACGACCGGCAAGGCGGCGAGCCAGAACGGCAGCGGCCCCGACGCCGCCGCCGCCGCCGCGGGCTTCGAGACGATCGCCGATCTCGTCGCCGAGTTGATCGGCGCAACCGACCTCGTGCCGCAGGACAAGCTCGCGTCCGTTCGCGGCCGCGCCGCGACGGGACCCGTTCCGTTCTCGCAGGCGCTGATCGACGAGGGCCTCGCCGACAGTGAGGGCGTCGCCCGCTCGATGGCGCGCGCGAACGGCCTGCCGTATGTCGACCTGGGCGAGCTCAGGATCTCCCCCGACGCTGCCGAGCTGATCCCGCTCCGGACGCTGCAGCGCGCCGTCGCCATCCCGATCGGCGTCGCAGGCGACCGGCTGCGCGTGGCGATCTCCGATCCCAACGACATCCACGGGCGCCAGGAGCTCCAGATGGCCGCCCGCCACGGCGTCGACTTCGAGGTCGGCAGCCGCGAGGAGATCCTGGTCGAGCTGGAGCGGCTCGCCCGCCAGTCGGAGGTGATGGAGACCCAGTCGGTGCTGGACGACCTGGAGGTCGTCGCGGACGACGAGGACGACCTCGAGATCGACGACGGCGTCTCCGACGCGCCGCTCGTCCGGCTCGTCAACTCGATCATCATGCAGGCGGCCGGCGACGGCGCCAGCGACATCCACTTCGAGCCCCAGGACGACTCGCTCGTCGTGCGCGTGCGCGTCGACGGCGTCCTCTACGAGTCGCAGCGGATCCCGAAGCGCATGGCCACGGGGGTGACGACCCGGCTCAAGGTGCTCTCCAAGCTCGACATCGCGGAACGGCGCAAGCCGCAGGACGGCCGCATCTCGCTGAACGCCAAGTCGGTCGGGCGGATGCTCGACATCCGCGTCGCGGTGCTGCCGACGGTCGAGGGCGAGCAGGTGGTGATGCGCCTGATCGACAAGTCCCGCAAGACGCCCACGCTCGAGTCGCTCGGCCTCTCCGAGACGATGCGGCAGCGCCTCCAGGAGGTGATCCGCCAGCCGACGGGCGCGCTCCTCGTCACCGGCCCGACCGGTTCCGGCAAGTCGACGACGCTCTACGCCGGCCTCGCCGAGATCAACCGGCCCGAGATCAACGTGATCACCGTCGAGGACCCCGTCGAGTACCGGCTGCTCGGGATCAACCAGGTGCAGATCAACGTCAAGGCCGGGATGACCTTCGGCGCGGCGCTCCGCTCGATCCTCCGCTCCGACCCCGACGTGATCATGGTCGGCGAGATCCGCGACACCGAGACGGCGAAGATCTCGATCGAGTCCGCCCTGACCGGCCACCTCGTCATGTCGACCCTGCACACCAACGACGCGCCGGGTGCGATCACGCGCCTGAACGAGATGGGCGTCGAGCCGTTCCTGACCGGCTCCGCCGTCTCGGCCGTGCTGGCTCAGCGGCTCGCGCGGCGCCTCTGCACGAACTGCTGCGAAATGTACGTGCCGACCGTCGAGGAGCTCGTCGCCGCGCGGATCGCGCCCGAGGAGGCGGCGCGCCGCGAGGGGATGGCGCTCTACCGCAAGGTCGGCTGCCCCCGGTGCAACCGGACCGGCTACCGCGGCCGGATCGGCATCTTCCAGCTGCTGGTGATGGACGACGAGCTCGAGTCGCTCGCGTGCGTCAACGCGCCGCGCGACGCGATCGAGCGCGCCGCCGCCGCCAACGGCATGCGCTCCCTCTGGGACGACGGCATCGCCAAGGCGGCCGCCGGGCTGACCTCCATCGAGGAGCTCGCCCGCGTCGTGACGATGTAGTCGGCGCCGCCGGCGAAGGTGCTACATTTTGCAGCACAATGAGCGAGACGGTCGGCATCCGTGAGCTGCGGCAACATCTCAGCCGCTACGTCGCGCGCACTGCGCGAGGCGAGAGCTTCGAGGTGACCGATCGTGGGCGGCCGGTGGGGCGGCTCGTGCCGCCCGCCACTGGCGAGCAGTGGCTCGACGCGCTCGTGGCCGAAGGAGTGGTGCGTCCCGCAGACCGGCGTTCGTCCGTCTTCCCGCCGCCGCAGACGGCCGGTGGGTCGATCTCAGAGGCGCTGGAAGCCGAGCGGGCCGATCGGCTCGGCTAGATGGCCGGGCTCTTCCTCGACTCATCGGCGCTCGTAAAGCTCGTCGCGGCGGAGCCCGAGAGCGAGGCGCTGCGCACCTATCTGGGTGACCCGCGCCGAGCGATCGTGGTCAGCGAGCTCGCGGTGACCGAGGTCACGCGGGCAGCCCGTAGGGTCGGCGCCGACCCGACCGACGCGCTCGCCGAGTGCGACATCGTGCTCCTGAGGTCCCCGCTACTCGTCGCTGCAGCCGCGCTCGATCCGCCGACACTCCGGACGCTCGACGCGATCCATCTCGCGACCGCGCTCTCGCTAGCCGGCGTGCTCGACGCCTTCGTCGCGTACGACCAGAGCCTGCTGGCGGCCGCCCGCTACCACGGGCTGGACGTCGCCTCGCCCGGCGCCTGACGGAGCGCCCACGGGCGAGGCTTGCCTCGCCCAGCCGTCGGTCAGGCTTCGCCCTGTTCAGCCAGCCAGGCTTTCGCGACGCGCTTCTGCGCTCGTGTAAGCCACGCCTCGGCGACGAGGTCGCGCAGCTCTTGACGGCCGAGCCGGGCGAGGTCCGGGATGCGGACGAGGACGGCCGGGTAGCCGCGGAAGTGGGGGGTGGTGAAGAAGACGCCGCGGTCGTCGGCGAGCAGCAGCTCCTTCACCTCGAGGCCGTCGACGCGGAACATGAGCACGTCGTCGAGCCGCTCGCCCGACTCCGGGTCGACGGCGTCGGGTCGCCGGCTGCGGTGCAGCAGGAAGAGCTTGTCGTGCACCTTGTACGCCGGCCGCCCGTCCTCGGACAGCTCCTTCGTCGCCTGCGGCATCGCCAGGGCGAGCTCGTCCAGGTCTGCCATGGTCGCCACGGCGCCAGTCTGCCAGCGTCCGGCGCTGCCGAGGCGCTTCCCGCGGCGCGGGAAGCGCCTACTCGGTGACTTCGCAGTCCAGGTACTCGAGCGAGGTGAGCGCTTCGGTGACGAACCGGTGTGCGAGCTCGGGCGAGTCGAAGCTGAACGGGCGCTCGAGGTGCGGGGCTGCCGCGCCGGCGGCGTAGGCCTGGGCGTTCACGGTCACGCGCCCGTCGCCCTCCTGGACGCCGCGGAGGACGACGACGGTCTT
>DASTPC010000096.1:0-16383 GCA_035720085.1 Gaiellaceae bacterium | reverse complement strand
GACTCGAGCGAGCGCTTGTTCGCGACGCCGGGATCGACCCGCTCGGTGAAGTCCCAGATCGACGTGAAGGGCCCGCCCTCCTCGCGCGCGGCGACGATCGCGCGGCACGCGCTCTCGCCCACGTTCTTGACCGCGTTCAGCCCGAAGCGGATCTTCCCCTCGACGACGGCGAAGTCGATCTGGGACGAGTTCACGTCCGGCGGGAGCACCTCGATCCCGATCTCGTCGCACGCGTTGACGTAGTACGGGACCTTGTCCTTCGTGTTCATCACGGACGAGATCAGCGCGGCCATGTACTCGCACGGGTGGTTCGCCTTGAGCCAGGCGGTCTGGTACGCGATCAGCGCGTAGCAGGCGGCGTGCGACTTGTTGAAGGAGTAGTCCTGCGCCTGCTCCATGTCCTTCCAGAGCTGGTTCGCGACCGATGGCGTCGTGCCCGACTGCGCGCACCCTTCGAGGAACTTCTCCTTGAGCGAGGCCATCAGCGAGTGGATCTTCTTGCCGATCGCCTTGCGCAGGTCGTCGGCCTCGGCCGGGCTGAAGCCGCCGATCTGCTTCGCGATCTCCATTGTCTGCTCCTGGTACAGGCTGATCCCGAACGTCGTGCCGGTGATCGACTTCAGGCGCTCGTCCAGGTAGCTCACGGCCTCGCGGCCGTTCTTGCGCGCCGCGTACGTCGGGATGTAGGCCATCGGGCCCGGCCGGTAGAGCGCGACGAGGGCGATCAGGTCCTCGAACTCGGTCGGCCGCACCTGCCGCAGCGCCTCGCGCATGCCCGACGACTCGAACTGGAACACACCGGACGACTCGCCGCGGGCGAGCATCTCGTAGGTCTTCGCGTCGTCGAGTGGGATGGCCGTGATGTCGAGGTCACCGCCGACGAGCTGCACCGCCTCGTCGATCACGTCCAGGTTGCGCAGGCCGAGGAAGTCCATCTTCAGGAGGCCGAGCGCCTCGACGTTCCCCATCGAGAACTGGGTGACGACCTCGCTGTCGGCGCCCTTCTGCTGGAGCGGGATCACCTCGATCAGCGGCTGCGCGCCGATCACGACGCCCGCCGCGTGAATCGAGTCGGCCCGCGTCAGCCCCTCGAGCGGGCGCGCCAGCTCGACGATCTCCTTCGCCACCGGGTCGGTGTCGACCGCCTGGCGCAGCTCCGCCCCGGGCTTGAGCGCGTCCTCCAGCGTCTGGCCCGGGCCTTCGGGGACGAGCTTGGCGATCCGGTCGACGACGCCGTAGGGCACTTCGAGCACGCGGCCGGCGTCGCGGATCGCCGCCCGCGCGGCCATCGTCGAGAAGGTGATGATCTGCGCGACGCGGTCGCGGCCGTACTTCTCGGCCACGTAGTTGATCACCCGCTCGCGGCCCTCGACGGCGAAGTCGATGTCGATGTCCGGCATCGACTTCCGGCCCGGGTTGAGGAAGCGCTCGAACAGGAGCTCGTAGCGGATCGGGTCGATGTCGGTGATCTCGAGGCTGTAGGCGACCAGCGAGCCCGCGGCCGAGCCGCGACCGGGGCCGACGCCGATCCCCTCGCGCTTCGCGAAGCCGACGAAGTCGGCGACGATCAGGAAGTAGTCCGCGAAGCCCATCTCGCGGATCGTCTTCAGCTCGAAGCGGAGGCGGTCCTGGAGCTCGGGCGTCGCCTTCCCGTAGCGGCGCTCGAGCCCCCGCTCGCACTGCGCGACCAGCTCGTCGAACGCGTCGCGGCCCTCCGGAAGCGGGAAGCTCGGGAGCAGGATCCGGTCGAGCTCGAGCTCGACCGAGCAGCGCTCGGCCACCTCGAGCGTGCGCCGCATCGCCTCCTCGTGCCCGGGGAAGTCGAGCGCCATCTCGTCCGGCGTCTTGAAGTAGAACTCGTTCGTCTCGAAGCGCCAGTGGTTCGGGTTCTTGAGCGAGTCGCCCGACTGGATGCAGAGCAGCGCCTCGTGCGAGGCCGCGTCGGCCGCGTCCAGGTAATGGACGTCGCCGGTGGCGACGAGCGGCAGCCCGCGCTTCGCGGCCAGCCCGGCGAGCTGCGGGACGAGCTCCTGCTGCACCGGCAGGCCCGCGTTCTGCAGCTCGACGTACGTGGAGTCGCGGCCGAAGATCTGCACGAGGCGGTCGAGCTCCGCCTCCGCGTCGGTGGCGCGGGCCTCCGTGAGCGCGCGGCTGACGCGGCCGGAGAGGCAGCCGGAGAGCGCGATCAACCCTCTAGCGTGGCGCTCGAGCAGCTCCCAGTCGACGCGAGGCCGGTAGTAGTAGCCCTCCAGGTAGCCGAGCGAGCAGAGCTTGATCAGGTTGCCGTAGCCCTCGTTCGACTCGGCTAGCAGCGTCAGGTGGGCATGGCCCTTGTGGAGCGCCGTGCGGTCGTCGACGACGTAGACCTCGCAGCCGACGATCGGCTTGACCCCCTGCTTGCGCGCGGCGCGGTACAGGTCGACCGCGCCCGCCAGCGAGCCGTGGTCGGTGAGCGTGACCGCCGGCATCTCGAGCGTGGCAGCCTTCTCGGCGAGCGCGGGGATCCGGCACGCGCCGTCGAGGATCGAGAACTCCGAGTGGACGTGCAGGTGGACGAACGGCGCGCTCACGGGAGGGCCACTTTACTGCCCCGGTCCGACGGCTCCCTCGGCGCCGCCCGAGCGGGCGTCCGGTTGGGGGCGCTACCAGCCGCGGGGGCCGGCGAGGCCGGCGGCGAGCAGCCGCAGCAGGCGCGCGAGGGGCGTCACAGCACCCGGGTGTAGCGGAGCTCCCACCGGAGCTCCCAGGTGCGGCCGCGGTCGCTCGACTCCTCGAGCGTCCATGTGAACGACTCGTTGGTGATGTCCCGCCAGCGCGCGCGCTTGAACGGCTCGCCCTCGGTGCGCAGGTCCATCGCCTCGCCGTCGAAGCCGCCGGAGACGACCGTGAACCGGCCGCGGCTGTCGACCCAGCACTGGCGCCAGACGCCCTCGTCCTCGTCGTAGGTCGAGAGCGACATCCCCTGAATCGTGCTGGAGGGCCGCCCGTCGAAGCTCTCGACGATCACGCGGTCGTCGAAGTCGCAGTAGACGGAGCTCGTGCCGGTCGAGCCGTCGCCCCAGGCGACGTCCCACTCGCCGAGCCAGAAGTCGAACTCGCGCGTGAACTCGATGTCTGCCCGGGAGAGCGGGCGCCCTGCCTGCGTCCGTCCCATGCCGGTAGAGACGACACGATCGATGATGTGTCAGGCCGTTAACCGAGGCGCAACAGTGTTGCAACCGCCACTTAACGGGCTGGCTCCGGACGACGCGGCCGGGGCAGGCGTCGGGAGAGGGGCCCGCCCCGGCCGCGCCGCCCGGCGGCCCGGGCCGGCGGGGCGCCGGCGGCCATTCCATTGTGCGCCGGTTCGCGCGCCCCGTCACTGCCGCCCAACGAGGCCGACACTCCACCTGAAGCGTAGGGCTGCGCGCCTGGAAATCCGCTCCTACGGAGTTTGCGCGCCTGCACGAGCAGGGTGCTTGCGACCGCGACAGCGGGCGCCTTCAGGGATCTTTGCGCGCGCAAGAAACTGCTCCTGCAGTTTCTTGCGCTTGCGCGTAACTAGAAGGCGGGGACGGCGTCCTGCGTGTCGCCGAGCCGGAGCGCGGCGAGGTCGACCACCGCACGGGCGAGCGCGCTCCCAGCCGCTGCGAGAGCCAGCTCCGCCTGCGCGGCGTCCACGACCGCGAGCGCGTCGCGCAGCGCCGTCTGCCGCCGCTCGAGCGCCGCGCCGACCGCCGCCCGCAGGACGCCGTCCCAGGCCGCCGCAGCAGCTGCGGCGGAGAGGCGCTCGAGCTCGGCGGGGGACACGTCGTCGACGATCGCGTCCGCGAGCGCACGTAGCGATGGCGCGTTCGCGTCGAGATCGAGCTCGAGATCGAGCTGCTGGACGAGCGTCCAGGCCGCGTCGTGGCTCAGGCGCACCGTCCCATTGAACTCAGGCAGCCCCAGTTCGGCGAGGCCAGGTTTTCGGCAGCGTCCACTGGACCCGCGTGCGCCTCGGAGGCGCATGATGGTGACGTGCAGCGCGCGACGGTCGACGGCGTGGAGCTTGCATTCGAGCTTCACGGAGACGGCGATCCTGTCGTGCTGATCCACTGGGGGATCGGAACCGGCTGGGCGGCACCGCTGCTGCGGTCGCCCGCGCTCGGCGGCTACCGCCTGCTCGCGTACGACCGTGCCGGCTTCGGCGCGAGCGATCGTCCCCCTGAGCCGGTCGGGATCGTCGCGCACGCCTCGCACTGCGCGGCGCTGCTGCACCACCTCGGAATCGAGCGAGCACACGTCGTCGGCCACTCGTCGAGCGCGATGGTCGCCCTGCAGCTCGCGCTCGACGATCCTGGCGTCGTCGGGAGCCTGGCGCTGCTCGAGTCGGCGCGCCCAGCGCCGGACACGCCCGTGCAGGCGGCGTTCGTCCGCGACTTCGTGGCGCCCGCGATGGCCCGCTACCGCGCCGGGGACGTCGAGGGCGCCCTCGAGACGTTCCTCGAGGGCGTCGGCGGCCCCGGCGGCCGTGACGCGCTCGAGCGCGCCCTGCCGGAAGCCTTCGCCGCGGCGGTTGCCGACGCGAGCGCGTTCTTCGAGGCCGAGCTGCCGGAGGTGCAGACCTGGCCGTTCTCGAGCGACGACGCCGCGCGGGTGACGCAGCCGGCGCTGCTCGTGCTCGGCTCGGAGAGCGTGGCGACCTTCCGGGAGCGGCGTGACCTGCTCCTCGCATGGCTGCCGAACGCAGAACCCTTCGACCTCCCCGGCGCCTCGCATCTGCTGCTGCATGTCGAGCCGCCGGATGCCCTCGCCGAGGCGCTCGCCGATTTCTTCGGCCGACGGCCGCTCGACTAGGCCGTCGGCGGCCGCGAGACGTCGAGCGCCATCAGGATCGCGTCGACGTAGACGCCGTCCCGCAGGTAGTGCCCGCGGCGGAGCCCCTCGCGCTCGAACCCGAACGACTGGTAGAGGGCCAGCGCCGGCTCGTTCCAGGGGAAGACGTGCAGCTCGAGCTTCCTCACGCCGGCGCTCCGCGCCCAGGCGACGGCCCGCTCGAGCAGCGCCCGGCCGATCCCGCGCCGCCGGTGCGCGGCCGCCACCATCAGCCCCAGGTCGGCGACGTGCCGACTCGCGGGGTGCGGGTCGCGCGCGAGCGACAGCCGGCCGACGACGGTGCCGTCCACCTCCGCGACGAAGACCGCCGCGTCAGGGTGGCCTCGCACCGAGCGGAGGAAGCGGCGCTCGTCGCCTGCGGAACGCCACCGGTCGCCGGTGAGCAGCCAGCCGCCGGCCTCGGCGCCGACGGACCTCGCGAGCTCGACGAGCGCCGCGGCGTCGGACGGCTCGGCCGGCCGGACGCCCGTCACCCGACGACGACGCCCGCGCCGCCGCGGCGCGGGTCGCCGGCAGCCGCCAGGCTTCCGTCGGAGCGCCGCTCGACGGCCTGCACACCGCCGAAGAACAGGTTCCGTCCCGACCAGCGGACGACCTCGGCGGCGGCCGGGACATCTGTCTCGGGCCAGCCTCCCTCGACGTGCACGACGCTCCCGTCG
Organism: Gaiellaceae bacterium; assembly: GCA_035720085.1. GTDB lineage: Bacteria > Actinomycetota > Thermoleophilia > Gaiellales > Gaiellaceae > Gaiella. The sequence goes on along the minus strand of DASTPC010000096.1, from coordinate 10,867 downwards.
ACGTGGACGCGCGGCGCCTCGATCGCCTCGGCGACCGGCTCCCCGTCGAGCACGCGCCAGGCCACCTGGGTGATCGCGCCGGCGAGCCGCACCGAGCCGGCGCTCCCGAGGACGAGCCGCGGCAGACCGTCTTCGAGCACGAGCGTCGGGGTCATCATGCTCGGCAGCCGCGCGCCCGCGGGCCGCTCGCCCGTGCCGATCACGTCCAGCTCGCCGAGCATGTTGTTCAGCTGCGTCCCGCCGCGGAAGACGCCCGAGCCCGAGCCGAGCGTCGAGGAGAGCGCCGCCGCCGTGCCGAGCCCGTCGACGACCGAGATGTGGGTCGTCCCGTGCCCGACCGCTACCTCGGAGCGCGCGTACGCCTCACCGATCGACCGGGCGAACGCGGCCTGCGAGGTCTCGCCTCCCGCCGCTAGCGATTGCAGCGCGTCGAGGACGATCGCGCCGCCGCGCGAAGGCGGGGGTGTCGTCAGCACCTCGCGCCCGAGCACCGCGGCGCGCAGCGGCCGGCTCTCGACGACCCGGTAGGCGTCGAGATCGGCGGCGAGCTCGGGGACGAGCGCGGCGACCGCCGCGGCGCCCTCGTCCCGGATCCGTGCCAGCGTGGCGGCCAGCTCCGTCGTCACCACCCGGTCAGGGTGGCCGTGCACGCGCGCCCCTCCCTCGCTGCGCATGAGGATGGCGTGCAGGATCTCGTGCAGGAACGCCTGCGCCTCGTTGCGGACGACGCCTTCGTCCGCGAGCGCGACCGCCGGCTCGACGAGCTCCGCCCAGGAGAGCGAGCCGAAACGCCGGTGCGCCGCCTCGAGGCCGGCCAAGAGCCCCGGCACGGCGACCGAGCCCTCGCCGACGTGGAACGACTGGGTCGACGCGTCGGCGAAGTCGACGAGCACCTCCTCCATCTCGCCCAGCCTCGTCGCGGGCACGGCGAAGAAGCAGTCGAGCACGACCGTCTCGCCCTCCTGGTGGACGAGCAGGAAGCCGCCGCCGGCCGGGCCGGTCAGCGGCCCCTCGGCGACCGCAGCCGCAAACGCCGCGGCAACGCAGGCGTCGACGGCGTTGCCGCCTTCGGCGAGGACCCGTGCGCCCGCGCCGGCGGTGAGCGGATGCCCGGCGGCGACCGCGCCTCTCATGGCGCTGAGCGTAGTCCGCCGTGCCCCGTCGTGACCATCAAGTCGGCCCTGTTCGACGTCGAAGAGAGATGAGGACATGCGGCACGGGGTCACCAGGGGTCACGTCGCGGCAGCGGCGGTCGCGCTCGCGACTGCCGGCTTCCTGCTGGCCGCGCCCGCGCTCCTCGGGGAGCGGCTGCGCGCGGGCATCAACGGCGCCGCCCACGCAGAGCCCGCCGGCCTCTGGCTCGCCGCGCTCTGCTTCGCCGGCGTGCTCGGCTGCAGCGGCCTCGCCTGGCGCACCGTCCTGCGCGGCTGCGGCGCCACGAACAGCGGCCCCGACGCGTGCGCGCGGTACGCGACCGGCTCGCTCGTCAACTCGCTGGCGCCGGCGCGGCTCGGCAGCGCCGTGCGCATCGCGCTCTTCTCGCGCACCCTGCCCGAGGAGGGCCGGCTGCTCGCGGCCGGCGGCGCCGGCGCGGCCGTCGGAGCCGCACGGGCCGTGTGGACCGCGTTGCTCGTCGTGATCGCCTCGGCGGCGGGGGCAGTGCCGGCCTGGCCGGCCGCGCTCGGCGCGGCGGCCGCCTGCGGAGCAGTCGCCGCGGTGCTCGTGGCGGGCCGGCTGAGCGGGCGGCACCGGCTCGCCCACGTGCTCGACGCCTTCAGTGCCCTCGGCCGCGACCCGCTGCGGGCCCTGCGTCTCGTCGGCTGGACGGGCATGGCCGCCGCGTGCCGCGTGGGGGCCGCCGCAGCAGTGGCCCAGGCAGTCGGGTTGGAGCAGCCGCTCCTCGCCGCCGTGCTCGTCGTCGCGGCGGTCGACCTGGCTGCCGTCCTGCCGGTGACGCCCGGCAACCTCGGCGTCGCGGCAGCCGCCGCGGCGCTCGTGCTCGGGTCGAGTGGAGTGGCCGCCGCGCCGGCGATCGCCGCCGGCGTGGCGTTCAGCGGCGTCGAGACGATGACCTCCATCGTCGCGGGCTGCCTCGGGCTGCTGGCGCTCGCCGACCGGCCGGGCCGCCGCGTCGTCACGCTGGCGACGGCCGCCGCCGGCTGCGCCGTCGTCGCCGGTGCCTTCGGCGCGACGGTCGTGCTGCCGGTGATCTGAGCGGGCGGCTAGCGGAGGAAGCTCGGCAGGTCGTCGTCGCCGCCCGACGACCGCGCCGCTGCACCGACGGCGACCGCGCGCGTCTGGGTGGCCGCGAACGGCGGCGCGAGGCTGCGGCGGCGGACGCCGCCGAGGCCGGTGGCGACGACCGTGACCCAGACCTGGCCGTTCAGCCGCTCGTCGACGGTGGCACCGAAGATGATATTCGTGTCGTCGGTCGCCGCCTGACGGATCACCTCGGCCGCCTCGTTCACCTCGAGCAGCGTCAGGTCCTCGCCGCCGGCGATCGAGAGCAGGATCCCGCGCGCCCCGACGATCTCGGTGTCGATCAGCGGCGAGCGCAGCGCTCGCTCGGCCGCCTGGCGCGCCCGGTCCTCGTCCGCCTCCGAGTAGCCGATGCCCATCAGTGCGGAGCCTGCGTCGGCCATGATCGTGCGCACGTCCGCGAAGTCCAGGTTGATCAGGCCGGGGAGCGTGATCAGGTCGCAGATCCCCTGCACACCCTGGCGGAGCACGTCGTCGGCGACCTTGAAGGCGTCGATCATCGAGGTCGCCCGGTCGAGCACCTCGAGCAGGCGGTCGTTGGGGATCACGATCACCGTGTCGCACTCCGCGCGGAGCGCCTCCACGCCGCTGTCCGCCGCCTGCCGGCGACGCGTGCCCTCGAACTTGAACGGCGTCGTCACGATCCCGACCGTCAGCGCGCCGAGGTCGCGGGCGATCTTCGCGACCACGGGCGCGGCGCCGGTGCCGGTGCCGCCGCCCTCGCCGGCGGTGACGAAGACCATGTCCGAGCCGCGCAGCGCATGCCGGATCTGGTCGTACGACTCCTCGGCAGCCCGCCGGCCGGTGTCCGGGTCGGCGCCCGAGCCGAGCCCGTGGGTCAGCTGCTCGCCGATGTGGATCTTCGTCGGCGCGTCGGTGAGGCTCAGCTGCTGCGCGTCGGTGTTGACGGCGACGAAGTCGACCTGCGCGATCCCGGCGTCCATCATCCGGTTGACCGCGTTCAGGCCCGCCCCGCCGACGCCGACGACGCGGATCACGGCGAGGTACGAGGCGGTGTCGCTCCGCGGCGCGAGCTCGAGCCGCGCGGCCCCCTCGGGCATGGGCTGGAGGAAGCTCGCGGGCGGGGCGTACGGCGGCGCGGGCGGCGGTGCCGGCTGTACCACGGGCTCGGGCTCCGGAGGCGGCACCTCGCGCAGCGGCGCCGTGGCGGCGGGCGCGGCGGCCTCGGCGGCCGGGGCCGGCTCGGGCTCCGGCTCGGGCGCGGCTTCCGCGAGCGGCTCGACGGGCGCGGGCGGCGGGACGACGGCGGTCTCCTCGTCGGAGCCGAAGTCGTAGACGTGCTCGACGGTCTCCTCGAGCGCCGCGCGCGGCGGTTCCGGCTCGGGATCCGGCGGCAGGAGCTGGGTCTGGGCGTCGTCGGGTGCGGGCGCCTCCTCGGGTGCGTCGCCCTCGCCGGCAGCCTGTGAGGCGCGCTGAGCTGCCTCGGTCGCACGGAAGAGGTCGGCGAGCGGCCCCTCACGCATGCTCGCGCGCTTCCGCGCCATGCAGCACCTCCTTCTGGAGCACCTCACGCGCCAGCTGGCGGTAGGCCTCCGCGGCCGGACCTGTGGGATCGTACTTCAGCACCGAGCTGCCCTTGACCGGCGCCTCGGCGTACCGGATCGTCTTGCGGATCCGCGTGCGGTAGACGAGCTCGCCAAAGTTCTCCTCCAGGATCTCGATCGCCTCCCGCGAGTGCAGCGTGCGGCCGTCGTACATGGTCGCCACGATCCCCTCCACGCCGACGTGCGGGTTGAGGTTCTCGCGCACCATCGCGAGCGTGTTCTCGAGCTGGACGAGGCCGCGGAGCGAGAGGTACTCGCACTGCACGGGGACGACGACGCCGGTCGCGGCGACGAACGCGTTGATCGTGAGCAGCCCGAGCGAGGGCGGCGTGTCGATCAGGATGAAGTCGTAGCGGTCGCGCACCTCGGCGAGCGCCTTCTCGAGCGAGCGCTCGCGGCCGATCATCGAGCTGAGCGCCAGCTCGGCGCCCGCCAAGTCGATCGAGGCCACGGCGAGGTCGACCTCGCGGTGCTCGATCACGTCGCTGATCGGCACGCGGTGGACGAGCACGTCGAACATCGAGCGCTCGATCGCGTCGGGGTTGAGGCCCTGGCTCATGGTCAGGTTGCCCTGCGGGTCGAGGTCGATCAGCAGCACGCGGTAGCCCAGCTCGCGGAACGAGACGCCGAGGTTGAGCGTCGTCGTCGTCTTGGCGACGCCGCCCTTCTGGTTGGCGAAGGCGAGCACGCGCACCTGCGCGCGCTCCGGTGTGCTGAGCGCCGGCTCGACGATCATCTGCGGGTCCGGAACGGTATCCGGCACGGCGGTCGTCTCGTCGTTCGCCAGCTCGTCCGGACGGGTGCCCGGCCGTGGAAGGAGGCGCATGAGTCCCATGACGACCCCTGGTTCAAGAGCACCCGGGGTTCTCCTTCAAGACGGACGACGCAGTCAGTCCTCTCCCTCCCAGAAGTCGAGCTGCTCGAGGCGGGTGACGACACCCAGGCCGCCGAAGTACACCTTCTGCGAGCGCGGGTAGTAGCAGAGGTCGCCCGGGTCCCGCGTGCCGTACATGAGCACGGTGAGGCCGCCGGCTCCCGCGCGGAAGGCGTGCGCGACGCCGGTCCCTGCCGGGCGGGCCACCGTCGTCCCGGCGCGCACGGGCACCACGTCCTCGGGCTCGCGCGCCCCCTCGGGCCAGAGCAGGAGGTCGCCGTCGCCGGCGAGCACGACGAAGATCTCCTCCTCGGCCGAGTGGCAGTGCGGCGGGGCGTTCAGCTTCCCGGGCGTGACCTCGGAGAGACGCAGCCCCGTGCGTCTCGAGCCGGCCGCTCTGCCGAGGTCGCGCACCGTCCGCCCGACCGTCGTCCGCTCGTTCGGCACCGCCTCGACGTCGCCGACGTTGACGATCCGGTCGGGGCGCGGCGACGGATCTGACAGGTCCGGCGGCCCGATCGCCGCCTCGCGGCGCCAGGGATGGTTGTCCTCGCCGCCCACGAGCCCCCAGCTCGCGCCGAGCCACGCCGCACCCGCGCGAGGCAGCACGGTGACGCCGCCCGCGTAGTGGCGCTGCCCGAACGCCAGCACGTCGAGCCCGTCGGGACCGGCCCGCAGCGTGTGAGCGTGCTCCAGCGCCAGGTGGACGAGGCAGTCGCCTCGGCCGACCTCGAACGCCTCGATGCGCTCGCCGTCGGACTGGACCGAGAGGCCGCTCCCCGCCAGCACGTAGAAGATCTCCTCCTCCGAGCCTTCGACGTGCAGGGGCGTCGACCAGCGCCCGGGGTCGACTACGACCCGCCGCACGCCGGCGGTCACGCTCGCGTCGCCCGTGAGCGGGTACCACGTGCCCGCGATGTGGCCCTGCTCGCGACGGATGCCCTCGAGGTCGTCCCAGTGGGTGATCACGCGGCGATCATGGCACGGGCGAGCGCGGAGCGAAGCCGCCCGACCGCTGCCTCCTCGGCATCACCTCCTTCACGCTGCGCCCACGCCTCGGCCTCGTGCAGGAGATCGCGCAGCTCGGCGAGCAGCTCTGCCGCGGGCGCGTCCGCCCGTTGGAGCCGCTCGATCCGCTCCAGCCTCGCCAGCACCGTCCGCGCTTCCTCCATGCACCGACGCTAGCCGGAGAGTCGTCACGGCTGTGTGTCGAGTTCGTGCCGAAATGCGACGGCCGCAGCCCCCGCCCGGCCCCGCCCGGCGGCTAGACGGCGACGCTCAGGCCGCGCCCGCTGCCGAGGCCCAGGAGCTCGTGGTCGAGCCGGCGGCCGAGCGCCTCGCGGTCGCCCTCCCGCAGCGCGGCGACCAGCGCGCGACGGACGGCATCGGCAGAGGGAGGTGTGGCGCTGTCTCCACCGGCCAGCAGCGACAGCTCGCCGTGGAGTCGCCCGCGCGTCTCGGGCTCCTCCTCGAGTAGCACCGCCGTCCGCAACGGCCACGTCTCGCCGAGCAGGGCGGCGAGCGCGCCCCGCAGTTGCTCCGAGCGGAAGGGGTCGTGCTGGAAGAGGGAAAGCTCCCAGCGATCGAGCGCCTCGGCGAGCGGCGGGTCGGCGTCTGCGTCGCCCAGGCGCGCGAGCACCTCGGCGGCGAGGACGCCGCGGAAGCGGTCGATCCGCCCCGGGTCGCCCGCCGGGGCGGTCGCGGCGATCGGCAGCACGGGCCTGATCCCGAACGGACGGCCGTCGAGCGTCTCGAACAGCACCGGCCCGGCGGCGAGCGGCGCCGCGGTGGCGAGGCGCACGGCCGTGACGGCGTCGGCGAGCTCGGCCGGCGCGTCCGGCGGCTCCTCGTCCGCGTCGAGACCGGCGCGCAGCTCGAGCACGCACGCCCGGTCGGCCTCGCGGCCGAAGCCCGGCGGCAACAGCCCCTGCGCCTCCGGCCAGTGTCGCGCGAGCTCGCCGGAGGCGGCGGCGCGCACGCGCAAACCACTCGCGAGCTCGACCTGCGCGCCGGCCGAGACCCCGACCAGCGGCGCGACCGCCGCGTACGCGCGGCGCTCGCCGAACAACGAGCGCTCGAGCTCCCCGTACGCGCGCTCGAACGCGTCGTCGTCCCAGTCGAAGCCACCGCAGGCCTCTGCGGTCGAGACGAGAAGGCCGAGCAGGACCGTGCGGAACAGCGCCTCGTCCACGGACGGGCGCGGGCCCGCGTGCGCCCGGGCGAAGATCGCGGCGGCGGGCTCCCTGCGCAGCTCTTCGAGCGCGAGCAACGCGTCCTCGCGGCCGCGCAGCCGTCCCGCGCGCTCGTCGACGAACCCGCGGACGAGCGGCCGGTACTCGTAGAGCGCGGGCCCGTCGCGCTGGCCGTGCTCCTCGAACGCGAACGGGAGCGCGCCGCCGCCCTCCTCGAGCTCGCGCAACAGGTGGGCGAACGCGCCGAGCGTGAACGCGCGCAACGCGTGGTGGAGCAGCGGCGAGCGGATCGTCACCCGCCCATCCTTTGCTCCCGGGCAGCAGATTCCTCGTCCGGCGTGGTCAGGAGGGGACGACGGGGCCGCGCTGGCACGCCGGGCACCAGTACGCGGTTCGGTTCGCCTCGCCCAGCCCGCGGGAGCGCACGGGCGTGCCGCAGCGAGGACACGGGCGGCCGGCACGGCGATAGACGAATCGCGTCGGCCGGGCCCCTCCGACCGAGGCCCGCATCAGCCTCCTGCCCTCGTCGAGCGCGGCACGAAGCTCCTCGGAGGTCGCGTCCTCGACGGGAAGCCACGGCGACACGCCGGCCCGGTGGAGCGACTCGGCGAGCCACATGTTCCCGAGCCCCGAGACGAGCCGCTGGTCGAGCAGCGCCTCGCCGAGCAAGCGCGCCGCCCCGCCGCACCGGACGCGCTCGGCCACAGCCGCGACGTCGGTGTCGTCGGCGAGCAAGTCGGGCCCCAGGCGCCGCAGCGCCTCGCCGCCGCCGAGGGACAGCACCGGTCCGTTCCACTGGGCGGCCTCCCAGTCGCGGGAACGGAGCACGAGCCAGGGGCTCCCGACGCGGCGCGGGCCGCGGCGCCCGATGCGCCACCGGCCGCTCATGCGCAGGTGGCTGCGAACGGTGACGCCGCCCTCGAAGCGCAGCAGCAGGTTCTTGCCGACGGCCTCGACCGACTCCAGCACGCGGCCGTCGACCGCCCGGGCGACGCCGGTCGCCGCGCCTCGCGGATGCGGGGACTCCGCCTCCACGCGCTCCCCGACGAGCACCTGCAGGCGGCGCGCTGCCCGGTGCAGGGAGTCCCCTTCCGGCATCTCGCCATGATGACCCGGTCGTCTAGGATTCGTCCACGGTCGCACGGTGGCGAACCTCTTCAACATCGCCGCCCTGGCTCGCCGCACCGGGGTAGCGCCCGACACGCTCCGCAAGTGGGAGCAGCGCTACGGCGTGCTCCGGCCCCGGCGGACGGCGGGAGGCCAGCGGCGCTACACGCAGTCCGACGTCGCGCGCGTCGAGTGGCTGCGAGACCGCCTCCGCGACGGCTGGCGCATCGGCGAGGCGGCCCGCGTCCTGTGCGTCGGAGCTGGGCCGGCGCTCGACGACCCCGCCGCGCTCGTGGACGCGCTGCTCGAGGCGACCCGCTCCAGCATGCCGGACGCCCTCGAGTCGCTGCTCGACCAGGCGTTCGCGGTGCTGCCGCTCGAGACGGCGCTCGTCGACGTGCTCTCGCCCGCCCTGCGCCGCGTCGGCGACGAGTGGCACGCCGGCACGATGTCGGTCGCGCAGGAGCACGCTCTGACGGCGAAGGTGCGCAGCCGCCTCGACCTGCTGCTGGGCGACGCCCGAGGCGAGGTGCGCGGCATCTCCGTGCTCGCATGCGCGCCGGGCGAGCAGCACGATCTGGGACTGTTGATGCTCGCGGTGCTGCTGCGCGCCGACGGCTGGCGGGTCGAGTATCTCGGGCAGGACACGCCGGTCGCCGAGGCACTTCGCTTCGCCGAGCGTGTCCGCGCGGCGATGCTGTGCCTGAGCTCCGCGCGCGAGCCGTCACTCGCCGCCATCCGGACCGGTCTCGCCGGCGCCGACCCCTCGGAGGCGGCGCTCGTGGTAGGCGGGGCGGCCGTCCGGCCCGAGGATGCGGAGGCGCTCGGCGCCACGTATCGGGACGGCGACCTCGCGCGGGCGGTCCCGCGGCTGCGCCGGCTCGCGCACGCATGACCCCTCGTGCGCGCGCCGCGCTCGCGGGCTCGGCGGCTGCGATCGTCTGGGCGGCGGCGGAGCCGCTCGACCGCCGGCTGTTCCGCTTCCCCTACTCGGACGTCGCCCTGCTCGGCAAGGCGTTCACGCGCACAGCGCTGTGGCGCCCGGTCGGGCTCGCCGTCCACACTGCGAACGGCGCGGCCGCGGGCGTCGCGTTCGACGCGCTCGACCGCCGGATCGGCGGCCCGCGCCGGCTGAACGCGGTCACGTTCGCACTGGCGGAGCACGTCGCGCTCTACCCGCTGAGCCACCTGAGCGACCGCCTGCATCCCGCCCGGGGGGCTTCCGACCTGCCGCCGCTCGCACGCAGCCCGCGGGGCTTCGCGCAGGCGACGTTCCGGCACCTCCTGTTCGGGCTCGTGCTCGGCGCTCTCGCAGGCCCGCGCGTCCGGCCGCCGCGGCGCCGCCGAGAGCCTTCGGCTCTGTCGCGCGCGTGACAGTACGAGTGTCGCGCGCGCGAACGACGCCGCGGCGACGCCTTCCTAGGCTCCTGCACATGGCAGCGACTCGGAAGGAGCAGCACATGAACCCCCTGATCCCTCAGAAGGCCCTCTTCGCATTCCTCTTCGGCGCCCTGGCACTCGCCCTCGCGGCACCCGCCGGCGCCCGCCCGATCCTCGCCGACAGCGAGCTCGGCGACGCACCCGCGACCGTCGTCCCGGCGAAGCCGGACCTCGAGCACTCCGTCCTGGCCAAGGGCGCCGTGGCGGTCGCACCCGACGCGTTCGAGCGCGCCGTCACCTCGCAGGCGCCGAGCAACTCCGGCACCGTCGTGCTCCGCAAGAGCGGAACCGTCGTCGTCGTCGGCGACAAGACCACCGGCGAGCCTGCATGGCTCCGCGCGCTCAACGCCCGCTCGGAGGCCATGAACGAGTACTACGCCGGCCAGAGCGCGAAGCCCGCCTGGCTCAAGGCCCTCGAGGCTCGCTCCGAAGCGATGAACGCGTACTACGGAGCCGGCACCAGCACGGCCGTCCGGCCCGACGACCGCGCCAACCCCCGCCCCGTCGTCGACGCACAGACCGTGGTGCAGGCGGCCGGCTCGAGCAGCTCGGCGGACGACGGCATCGCCTGGGGCGACGTGGCGGCCGGCGCGCTCGGCGGCTTCGGCATCGCGTTCCTGATCGGCCTCGGCGGCTTCGCGGTGCTCCACTCGCACCGCCGGACGGGCTCGATCGCCCACTGATCCCAAGCTCCGCAGGGGGAACCGGGGAGGCGGCCGCGGGGGAGCGGCCGCCTCGCTGTTTCTCTGCGCAAGGGCGGGGGTCCGCGGGAGCGGATTCCCGCCGGCGCGTCCTGAAGGCGTCGGCTCTCGCCGCCGCGAGCGCGGCCCAGTGGCACACCCCACCCACACCGCAGGTTCTCTGCGAAAGGGCGGTCCGCTCGCACAGTCTGGAAGGCGCGTCGGCTCTCGCCGCCGCAAGTGCGCCCCGGTAGCACACGAACACGCCCGCTGACACCCGTGTGACGCGGCTGACACGCGCAGGGTCGCGGCCGCGGACGACGCCGCGAGGCCCGGCTCCTACCCTCGACAGATGGCAGCGATTCGGAGGGAACAAGGCATGCGCCCCATGAACGTCACGAAGGCTCTCCCCTCGGCGCTCTTCGCCGCCATAGCCCTGGTGCTCTCGGCTCCGGCCGGCGCGGACAACGCGCTCGCGCAGGCGCCGCAGACCATCGGCGGCGACACGGCGTCGCCGGCGGCGGACACGAGCAAGCCGGCCTGGCTGCGCGCGCTCGAAGCCCGCTCCAAGGCGATGAACGAGTACTACCGCGACTCGGCCGCGACCGCGGCCCGCCGCGACGACCGAGCGGTGCACCGCCCGCTCTCGCGCGCGGCCCTCGTCGCCGACTCGTCCGCCGACGATCCCGTCGAGTGGAGCGAGTTCGGCCTGGGGCTCCTGGGCGGCCTCGGCGTCGGCCTGCTCCTGGC
>DASTPC010000095.1:0-2462 GCA_035720085.1 Gaiellaceae bacterium | reverse complement strand
TTTCCGGCGGCCGCCACGACGAGCGACCAGCTCCGCACCGCCTGGTTGACCGCCTGCTCGATCGCGGTGCTGCGCTCGTCGCCGCCGAGGCTCAGGTTGATGACGCCGCGGCCCGCGGCCGTCGCCGCGTCGATGCCCGCGACGATGTCGCCGGTCTCGAGCACTCGCCCCTCGTCCTCGGTGGCGGCGTCCCACGAGCGGAGGACCGCCTGGGGGTAGATGCCGACGATGCCGACGCCGTTCGCAGGCGCGCCGACCAGGGAGGCGACGGCCGTGCCGTGGCGGCCGCCGTACGCGGCGGGCACCTGCTGGTTCAGCGAGGCGAAGTCGGGCCGGCCGACGAACTCCGGGTGGCCGAGGTCGACGCCGGAGTCGACGATCGTGACGGGCACGCCGGGGCCGGGCGGGTCGAGGCCCTCTGCGTCGACCGCCGCGCGCCACCACTCGGTGGCCGCCAGCGGGTCGGTGAACGTCGCCAGGGTGCCGAGCGGGCGCTCCCGCTCGACGTGCTGCAGCGCGTCGCGGGCGCGGAGCCCCGGCAGGAGCGCGCGGGCTGCACCGGCCCCGAGGCGGTGGATGCGCAGGCCGGGCGCGATCGGCTCGGCGCCGGCGGCGAGCAGCGCGGCGGTCTCCGAGCAGACGGCGGCGGGGCGTAGCTGGACCAGGAAGGAGGGCTCCGCGGCCGGCGCGGGCGCAGCCGCAGCCAGCAGCGCGGCCGCAGCTGCGAGGAGCGTCGACGGCATTTCGCCATGTTCTACGTCACAAAGCCCGTTTCGGAAAGCAAGAGGGCGTTTCGACCCGGTTAAGCTCGGGTTGTGGCGCGGGCCTACGTCGGTCTGGGGGCGAACCTCGGCGACCGCGAGCACGCGCTGCGACGGGCGCTCGAGCTGCTCGACGCGGAGGTGGGGATCAGGGTCGTGTCGGTCTCCTCGTTCCGTGAGACCGACCCCGTCGGCTACCTCGACCAGCCGCCGTTCCTGAACGGCGCCGCCGCGGTCGAGACGGAGCTGGCGCCCCGCGAGCTGCTCGAGCGGCTGCTCGGCGTCGAGCGCGCACTCGGGCGCGTCCGCGAGGGGCCGCGCTTCGGTCCGCGCACGATCGACCTCGACCTGCTGCTCTACGGCGACGCGGTGCTCGACGAGCCGGGGCTCACCCTGCCGCACCCGCGCCTGCACGAGCGGCGCTTCGCGCTCGCGCCCCTGGCCGAGCTCGACCCGGAGCTCGTCGTCCCCGGGCGCGGCCAGGTGACGGCGCTGCTCCAGCATCTAGACTGAGCGCATGAGCCACCTCGACGAGCTCGACGAGTTCGAGGCGGAGCTCGAGCTTCGACTCAAGCGCGAGTACACCGCCGTCTTCAGCCTGTTCCGCTACTGCATCCTCACCCAGGACGCGACGTACCTCTGCAACAAGCTCGACCTCAAGGTCGTGCCTCAGGCGAGCTACCCGTTCTTCCACATCCAGATGGAGGACGTCTGGGTCTGGGACAAGAACCGGCCGACGCGGATCATCCCGCGCGCCGAGGTGTACACGTCCGGCGACGTCACGGTCGAGGAGCTGCGCGGCGAGGGCGACGAGCCGAAGCTGACCGCCGAGGCGCTCGCCGAGCGGCTGGGCGAGCCGCTCCCCTCGGACGACGACACCGCCTGACGCGCGCGTCGGCGGCGACGCGACGGGCGACATATGTGTCGCCCCTGCGGGGGATCCCCGTCCGTCTGCGGCCCGTTGGGCGAGATATATCTCGCCCTTTCCACCCCTAGACTCCGCCCATGCTCCTGGCGGTCGACGTCGGCAACACGCAGACCGTGCTCGGCCTCTACCCGGACGGGGACGGGGGCGGGCTGGCGGACCACTGGCGGCTCGCCACCGAGCGGACGCGGACGGGCGACGAGCTGGGCGTGCTGCTCGACGGGTTGCTCGACTTCGAGGGCGTCGGCGGCATCTGCCTCGCCTCCACGGTGCCGACGCTCGTGCGGGAGTGGGAGCGCGTCGCCGAGCGGTGGACGCGCACGCCGATCCTCGTCGTCGGGCCCGGCGTGAAGACGGGCATCACGATCCGCTACGACGACCCGCGCGAGGTCGGCCCCGACCGGATCGTCAACGCGGTCGCGGCCAAGGAGCGCTACGGCGCCCCCGTGATCGTCGTCGACTTCGGCACCTCCACCAACTTCGACGTCGTCTCCCCGGCGGGCGAGTACGTCGGCGGCGTCCTGGCCCCCGGCATCGAGACCTCGATGGAGGCGCTCTTCCAGCGTGCCGCGCGCCTCGTGACGGTGGACTACGTCGAGCCGCCCTCGGTGATCGGCAAGACCACGGTCGCCGGCCTGCAGTCCGGCGTCGTCTACGGGTTCGCCGGCCAGGTGGACGGCATCGTCGGCGCCATTCGCGGCGAGCTGGGCGCCGACGCGCGCGCGGTCGCGACCGGAGGCCTCGCCGAGCTGGTCGCCGCGCACTCCGCGACGATC
>DASTPC010000094.1:0-10451 GCA_035720085.1 Gaiellaceae bacterium | reverse complement strand
TACGCGACGGCGTTGAAGAACGAGAACGGCGCCAGGTTGACGCGGCCGCCGGCGCCGACGCTCGAGATCCAGCCGATCGGGCGGGGGATGACGAGCTGGTTGAAGGGATTGCCGCGCAGCCCGTGCGGCTCGCCGGGACGGAAGAACACGGGCGGAGCCTACGCGGCGAAGGCTCCCGGCCGGGCCCTGCGTATGCTTCGCCCGTGCCCTGGGACGTGCTCAGCGACGAGCAGCGCGAGGTGCGTGAGCTCGTGCGGACGCTGGCCCGCGAGCGGATCGCGCCGCGCGCCGCGGAGATCGACGAGTCGCACGAGTTCCCCTGGGACGTCGTCGAGCTCTACCGCGAGCACGAGCTCTTCGGGCTCGGCTTCGACGAGGAATGGGGCGGCTCCGCCACCGGGACGCTGCTCGCGCTGGTCGCGATCGAGGAGGTCTCGAAGGTCTGCGCGACGAGCGGGCTGATCCTGGCGGTGCAGGAGCTGGGCTCGCTCGGGCTCAAGCTCGCCGGCACCCGGGAGCAGAAGGAGCGCTTCCTGCCGAAGCTGGCATCCGGTGAGTGGCTCGCGGCGTACGCGCTGACGGAGGCGGGCTCGGGCTCCGACTCGGCCGCGATGCGGACGACCGCACGCGCGGACGGCGACGCGTACGTGCTCGACGGGTCGAAGCGGTTCATCACCAACGCAGGCGTCGCGCACCTGTACACGGTGTTCGCGAAGACCGACGCAGACGCGCGGCACGCCGGCATCTCCGCGTTCGTGGTCGAGGCGGGCACGCCCGGGTTCGAGGTCGCAAGGCTGGAGCCGAAGATGGGCATCGCCGGCTCGACGACCGGCGAGCTCGTCTTCGACGGCTGCCGCGTCCCGGCGGCCAACCTGCTCGGCGCCGAGGGCACCGGCTTCAAGCTGGCGATGCGGATCCTCGACCGCTCCCGCCCGGGGGTCGCGGCGCAGGGGCTCGGGATCGCGCAGGGCGCGACCGACTACGCGCTCGAGTACGCGCGCACGCGGGAGACGATGGGCGAGCCGATCGCGCAACACCAGCTGATCGCGGCGAAGCTCGCCGACATGGAGACCCGCTGCGAGGCCGCGCGCGGGCTGCTCTACCGCTTCGGCCGCATGGTCGACGAGGGCGCCCCGGACGAGGAGCTGACGAAGGCCTCGGCGATGGCGAAGCTCGCCTGCACGGACACCGCCATGTGGGTGACGACCGAGGCCGTGCAGATCCTCGGCGGCTACGGCTACATCAAGGAGTACCCGGTCGAGCGGTTCATGCGCGACGCCAAGATCACGCAGATCTACGAGGGCACGAACGAGATCCAGCGGCTCGTGATCGCGCGCGAGATGCTCGCCGAGCGGCGCGCCTTCCTGCTCGCCGGCGTCGCGTAGCCGGCGCTAGCGCGCGGCGGCGGCGAGCGGGGCGGGCGCCGCGACCGGCAACTCGGTCGGGAACTCGGGCGTCTCGGGGTGCAGGTCGAGCCGGGCGCCCGCGCGGCACTCCGGCGTGGCGTAGTCGCCGCGCTGCACCGGCGCGAGCGCGGCCATCGCCCGCGCGAGCAGCAGCGCTTCGTCCTCCGCGGCGCCGAGCCGTGCGGCCGCGAACGCCATCGCCTGGATCGCGTAGCAGTTCGTCGTCGCCTCGCTCGTGACGCCGGCCGTGTGGTAGGCCTCGTGGGCGAGGACGAGCACGGCGTAGATCGTCGGCGACGCCCGCTCGTAGCACTCCTGGCCCGGCACGATCACCTGCTCGAGCCCCCAGGCGATCCTGCCCAGGCAGGCGAGCTCGTCGTGACGTCTCGAGCCCGCGAAGTCGCGCAGCCGCGAGCACGTCGGCCGCGTGAGGTAGATCCGCGGCTCCGGCACGCCGTTCGCGTCGAAGCGCACCTCGCCGTGCCGCGCCTGCGCGTCGAGCAGGTTCGCGAAAATGCCCTGGCAGTCGACCTCGACGTCGCGGCCGGCGATCGCCGACGCGATCGGCTCGAGGCGCGTCTGGAGGCGCTCGTCGCGCAGGTGCAGCCAGCCCACAGGGAGCGTGAGCAGGAGCAGCGCCGCAGCCAGCACCTTCACGCCCGCTTGTATCGGTGCCGCGGCTCCGACGCTGGACCCGCCGGTAGGCTCGGCGGCCGTGGAGCTCGTCCCGCTCGGCTCGTCGGACCTGCGCATCTCCCGCGTCGGCCTCGGCTGCAACAACTTCGGCGGGCGGCTCGACCTCGCGCGGACGCGCGCGGTGGTCGACGCGGCGCTCGACGCAGGCGTCACCTTCCTCGACACCGCGGACATCTACGGCAACCGCGGCGACAGCGAGCGCTTCCTCGGGGAGCTGCTCCAGAGCCGCCGCGACCGCATCGTGCTCGCGACCAAGGTCGGCAACGACATGGGCACGGACGGCGGCGTCCCGCGGGGCTCGCGCGCCTACGTCCTCGGCGCCGTCGACGCGTCGCTCGCGCGGCTGCGCGTCGACCACGTCGACCTCCTCTACTACCACCGCCCGGACGGCGTCACGCCGCTCGCGGAGACGATCGGCGCGCTCCACGAGGTCGTCGACGCCGGCAAGGCGCGCTGGCTCGGCTGCTCGAACCTGACCGCGGCGCAGCTCGAGGAGGCCGTCGCCGCCGCCCGCGCCGGCAGCTCGCGGCTCGTCGCGCTGCAGAACGAGTACAGCCTGCTCGAGCGCGGCGCCGAGCGGGACGTGCTGCCGCGCTGCGTCGAGCTCGGGCTCGGCTTCGTCCCGTATTTCCCGCTCGCGAGCGGCCTCCTGACGGGCAAGTACCGGCGCGGCGGGCCGGCACCGGCCGCGAGCCGGCTGGAGCACCGGGTGGAGTCGACCGACGCCGCCGTCTGGGATCGCGTCGAGGCGCTGGAGCAGTTCGCGGCGGCGCGCGGCCGCACGCTCCTCGAGCTGGCGATCGCGGCGCTCGCCTCCCGCGGGGGCGTCTCGTCGGTAATCGTCGGCGCGACGAGCCCCGAGCAGGTGCGGCAGAACGCGGCAGCCGGCGAGTGGCGCCTCGGCGCCGGCGAGCTGGCAGAGCTGGACGCGCTCTAGCGGCGCAGCGAGGTGGTGTCGACCACCTCGAAGGCCGACCCCGGCACGTCGTGCAGCGTGTGCAGGTCGTCGTTCGACCAGCGCGGGCTCGGCGCGCCGGAGAGGTACCAGTCGGAGCCGTTGTCGGCGACGACCATGCCGTACTCCCTGAGCGCCTGCAGCACGATCCGCGCCTGGCGCGGGAACCGCGAGATGTCGTAGCCCCGCTTCAGCCGCAGGCGCAGGCCCATCGGCGGCAGCGTCGGGTCGGTCAACTCGCTCGCGAAGTGGCGAGCCGGCCAGACGTAGGCGCGGCGCGTCTGCGAGACCGTCACCCGCAGCGCGTGCCGGATCCGGCCGGACGCGACCTCCTCGTAGCGCGCGAGCCCGGGCAGGATCGGCAGGCCGGCAGCGTCGGCGGACGTCCAGCCGGCCGGGCGCAGCCGGTTGGAGCGGAGGTCCCAGATCGCGCCGGAGCCCGCGCGCCAGCCGCCGCCCTGCGGGTAGAGCGCGAACAGCTCGTAGAGGCGGCAGCGGTCGCGGTCGACCAGGAGCGCGTGCCGGTCGCCGTCGGCTGCGCGTCCGCCCTCGATCTTCACGTTCGCGGGGATCGGGTAGGGGCCCCGGTCGGACTCGTCCGCGTAGTCGAAGCGCACGCGCACCTTCTGCTGTGTCCCGCGCACGACGGTGACGGGGATCCCGATCGGCCCTCCGTCCCAGAGGCCGGAGCCGAAGTCGGCGTGCACGTGGTCGTCGAGGCCGATCGAGGCGACGATCGCGTCGGAGCCGGCGGCGACGGGAAGCGAGTCGACGCGCTGGCTCCAAAAGCCCGTGGCGGGGAACAGCGGGCAGCCGGCGATCGTCGGGCCCGGTGCGGGTGCGGCCGCACCGCCTGCTGCGAGGACGAGGCCGAGCAGCGCGAGCAGGGGGAGGAGCCGCCGCATCCGGCCTCTATCGGCCGGTGCCTGCGCGGGCGACACTCCCCGTTCGGGGATCGCCCGGGGGCGTCGCCGCCGGATAGCGCGCGCGCACCTCGTCGATGTACGACGCGAGCCGGCCTGCCAGGTCGGCGTCGTGCACCTCGACGACGTTCTCGGCGTTGCGCTCGCCCGAGCGCGAGAGGTTGAAGCTGCCCACGAAGCAGACGTCGTCGGCGACCACGACCTTCGCGTGCATGAAGTCGTGCAGCGAGTCGGGCCGCCAGGGCGTCGACTCCTTGCCGGCCCAGGGCGCGCCGGTCAGCACGGTGCGCAGCAGCGGGATCTTCCAGGCGCTGACGCCGTTCGTCTGCCACTGGTGGAAGACCTCGTCGACCTGCGTGTCGTCGACGACGCCGGCCAGGTCGCACCGGCCCTCCTTCACGATCTCGACGAGCGTGCCGAGGATCGGGCCCGAGGTGAGGACCGGGGACGCGATCCGGATCCGCCGCTGCGCCTTGCCCAGGTGCTTTGCGATCCGGTGCGACAGCGCCTCTCCGTGGCCGGGCGTGAACCAGGCGCGCAGCTCGACGCCGTCTGCCCGTACCGGCCGCGGCTCGACCTTGCCGGTCGCCTCGACGGGGGCGCCGCCCCAGAGCTCCTCGAAGTTGAGCGCGAACGCGTAGGCGAGCGGCTCGGAGTCGATCCGCACGATCACGTTCTCCTGCCGCGTCCACGAGTCGTCCGTCCAGTTCGTGGAGCCCGTCCAGACCGCGCTTCCGTCGCGGACGACGTACTTGTGGTGCATCAGGTCCGGGATCCCGGGCACCTGCCGGGTCGGCACCGGCAGCGCCTCGAGCGCCGCCGGGATCGTCTCGGGCGGCGGCGGCACGGGGATCGGCCCCGGGTGGTCGACGTTGTAGAGCAGCCGCACCGCGACGCCCCGCTGCGACGCGGCCAGGAGCGAGGCGAGCACGAGCCCGCCGGCGGTGGTCTCGAAGCGGACGTCGTAGAGCGCCAGCTCGAGGCTCGTGGTCGCGTCGTTGAGGAAGCTCGCGACCTCGCCGGCGACGTCCAGGGCGGACTGGCCGCCGTCGGCGAGCGTCGTCAGCTCGACGGCCACGCGGGCGTTTCGCCCTGGCGAACCTTCGCCTTGTACGCCCGCTTCTGCGCCTGGTACTCCTCGAGCGCCTGCGCGGAGTCGACGTCGCCGAGCGTCGGGTGGGACGGGACGAGCGCCTCCGCGGCCGCGACGCCGAAGCGCTTGGCCAGCACCGAGCCGAGCGCCTTCACTTTCATCTCGCCGAAGCCCGGCAGGGCCTCGATCCGGCGCTTCAGGTCGGGGCCGTCGGCAGCCTCCGTCCACAGGCGCGCGGCGTCGCCCCCGTAGTCCGCCTCGACCACGGCAGCGAGCTCGCGCACGCGCTTCGCCATGTTGCCCGGGAAGCGGTGGATCGCCGGCTTCTCGCGGAAGAGCTCCTCCAGCCGGTCCGGGTCGGTGCGCGCGATCGTGCCGGCGTCGAGCGTGCCGAGCCGCTGCTTCAGCTTCAGCGGCCCCGTGAACGCGGTCGGCACCGGCACCTGCTGGTCGAGCGCGAACCCGATCAGGAGCGCCAGCGGGTCGCGGGCGATCAGCTCGTCCGCCTCCGCGTCGCCGGTGAAATGGAGCGCTTCCGGCACGGTTCGATCCTACTCGCGGCCGGGTACCTCGCGGTCGCGGCCGGGAGAGACGCGGAAGGAACGGGCGTTCGCCCCGGCGGCGCGGCCGCGCTACGCTCGGGAGATGGACCCGCTCGCCTCGTTCTCGCCTGGCACGCGGGCCTGGTTCGCGCGCGCGTTCGCCGGGCCGACGCCCGCGCAGGCGGCCGGCTGGCCCGCGATCGCGACCGGCGGCGACGTCCTGATCCAGGCGCCGACCGGCTCCGGCAAGACGCTCGCCGCCTTCCTCGTCGGGATCGACCGGCTCGCCGCCACGCCCGGCGAGGGCCTGCGGCTGCTCTACGTCTCGCCGCTCAAGGCGCTCAACTACGACATCGAGCGCAACCTGCGCGGCCCGCTCGCGGGCCTCGGAGCCGAGCTGGCGGTTGCCGTCCGCACAGGGGACACCCCGCAGCGCGAGCGGCAGCAGATGCTCCGCCGACCGCCCGACATCCTGATCACGACCCCAGAGTCGCTCTTCCTGCTGCTCACCTCCCAGGGGCGGGAGATGCTCCGCGGTGTCCGCACGCTGATCCTGGACGAGGTGCACGCGGTCGCGGGGACGAAGCGCGGCGCCCACCTGGCGGTCAGCGTCGAGCGGCTCGCCGCCCACGCCCACGGGCCGATCCAGCGCATCGGCCTTTCCGCGACGCAGCGGCCCCTGGAGGAGATCGGGCGCTTCGTCTCCGGCGGCCGCCCGATCCAGCTCGTCGACGCCGGCACGCGCAAGGAGCTCGACCTCGAGGTGGTCGTGCCGGTGGAGGACTTCCGCGAGCTGGGCTCGAACCCCGGGCTCTCGCAACCGGTCGTGCCCGACGGCGTGGAGATGGACCCCGGCTACGAAGCGACCGCCCGGTCGATCTGGCCGTCGATCTACCCGGCCGTGCTCGAGCTCGTGCGGCAGCACCGCTCGACGATCGTCTTCGTCAACAACCGCCGCCTGGCCGAGCGGCTCGCGATCCGGCTCAACGAGCTCGCGGAGCAGGAGATCGCGCGCGCCCACCACGGCTCGCTGGCGCGCGAGCAGCGGGTCGAGATCGAGGAGCTGCTGAAGGCGGGCCGCATCCCCTGCCTCGTCGCAACGTCGAGTCTCGAGCTCGGGATCGACATGGGCGCGGTCGACCTCGTCGTCCAGATCGAGAGCCCGAAGTCGGTCGCGCGGGGCCTGCAGCGGGTCGGGCGCGCCGGGCACGAGCTCGGCTCCGTCTCGAAGGGGCGGATCTTCCCCAAGTTCCGGGCCGACCTGCTCGAGTCGGCGGTCGTGGCGAAGGCGATGCGCGAGGGCGCGATCGAGGAGACGAAGATCCCGCGCAACCCGCTCGACGTGCTCGCCCAGCAGGTGGTGGCGATCGCCGCCGACGCCGAGATCGCCGTGGACGACCTGCACACGCTCGTGCGCGGTGCCTACCCGTTCGCCGACCTCTCCCGGCAACAGCTCGAGAACGTGCTCGACATGCTGGCGGGCCGCTACCCCTCCGACGAGTTCGCCGAGCTGCGCCCTCGGATCGTCTGGGACCGGACGGCCGGCGTGATCCGCGGCCGGCAGGGCGCGCGCCGCCTGGCGGTGACCAACGCCGGCACGATCCCCGACCGCGGCCTCTTCGGCGTCTTCCAGGTCGAGGGCGGGGGCCGAGTGGGCGAGCTGGACGAGGAGATGGTGTACGAGGCCCGCCAGGGCCAGACGTTCCTGCTCGGCGCCTCCACCTGGCGGATCGAGGACATCACGCGCGATCGCGTGCTCGTCTCGCCTGCTCCGGGCGTGCCCGGCGCGGTGCCGTTCTGGAAGGGCGAGGGCGTGGGCCGGCCGTTCGAGCTCGGAGAGAAGATCGGCGCGGCGGTCCGGACGCTCGTCGCCACGAGCGACGCGCGGGCGAACCAGCTCCTGCAGGCGGAATACCACCTCGACGTGCGCGCGGCCGCCAATCTCGTCACTTTCCTGCGCGAGCAGGAGACCGCGACCGGAGTCGTCCCGTCCGACCGCACGATCGTCGTGGAGCGCTTCCGCGACGAGATCGGCGACTGGCGCGTCTGCGTGCTGACGCCGTTCGGCGGCCGCGTGCACGCGCCGTGGTCGATGGCCCTCGCCGCCCGGCTGCGCGAGTCGCTCGGGCTGGAGGTGCAGTCGCTCTGGTCGGACGACGGGATCGCGCTCCACCTGCCGGACGCCGACGCGCCGCCGGCGCTCGACGACCTCGCGCTCGCCCCCGACGACGTCGAGGAGCTCGTCGTGCAGGAGGTCGGGCAGACGGCGCTCTTCGGCTCTCGCTTCCGCGAGAACGCCGGCCGCGCGCTCCTGATCCCGCGCCGGCGGCCGGGCCAGCGGACGCCGCTCTGGCAGCAGCGCCTGAGGGCCCAGAGCCTGCTCCAGGTCGCGCGCCAGTACGGCTCGTTCCCGGTCGTGCTCGAGACCTATCGCGAGTGCCTGCAGGACGTCTTCGACCTGCCGGCCCTCCGGGGCGTGCTCGCCGGCCTGCAGTCGCGCGAGCTCGACCTCGTCGAGGTGGAGACGCCGTCGGCTTCGCCGTTCGCGGCCTCGCTGCTCTTCGACTACGTCGCCACGTACATGTACGAGGACGACACGCCTGCGGCCGAGCGCCGCGCGCAGGCGCTGTCGCTCGACCGCGAGCTGCTGCGCGAGCTGCTCGGGGCGGAGGAGCTCAGGGACCTCCTCGACCCCGCCGCGCTCGCCGACGTCGAGGCGTCGCTGCGCCCCGCGCCCCGGAACGCGGACGAGTTGCACGACCTCCTCGTTCGCGCCGGCGACCTGCGAGAGGGCGAGTACGACCGGGGGTTCGCGGAGACGCTGCTGCGGGAGCGCCGGGCGCTCCGGCTGAAGCTCGGCCGCGACGAGGCGCTCGTCGCCGCCCAGGACGCCGGGCGTTACCGCGACGCGCTCGGCGCGATGCCGCCGGGCGGCCTCCCCGGCGCGTTCCTCGAGCCCGTGCCGGATGCGCTCGAGTCGGTGCTCCGCCGCTACGCGCGCTCGCGCGGGCCGTTCACGACCGGGGAGGTGGCGACCCGCTACGCGCTCGATCCCGCGGCGGGCGAGGAGCTGCTCGCCGGGCTCGAGCGGCGCGACCTGCTCGTGCGCGGCGAGCTCCGGCCCGGCGGCACCGAGCGCGAGTGGTGCGACCCGGACGTATTGCGGCGAATCCGGCGCGCCTCGCTGGCGGCGCTCCGGCGCGAGGTCGAGCCCGCCGAGCAGGCGGCGCTCGGCCGCTTCCTCCCCGCCTGGCACGGGATCGACCGGCGCGCCAGCCTGCGCGAGGCGCTGGTCCCGCTGCAGGGCCTCGCCCTGCCCGTCTCGCTGTGGGAGAGCGAGGTGCTGCCCCGGCGTGTGACCGGCTACCAGCCGGCCTGGCTGGACGCGCTCTGCGCCACCGGCGAGGTGGTCTGGGTGGGCGCCGGCCTCGACCGCGTCGCCCTCTTCTTCCGCGAGGACGCGGCGCTGCTCGGGACGCCGGCGGGTGCGCCGGTGCCCGAGGGGGACGCGGCCGCTGCCCTACGCGCCGCCCTTCACCGCAGCGCCCTCTTCTGGACAGATCTGCTCGCCGAGTCCGGCCTCGAGGCCGAAGAGGCGCTGCCCGCCCTCTGGGAGCTCGTCTGGGCGGGGGAGGCGACGAACGACGCGTGGACGCCGCTGCGGGCCTCGCGCCGTTACGGGACGCCGACGGCGGAGCGGCGCCCGCGCCGCTTCTCTCGTTCGCGCGGCGCGCAGACGACCTCCACCCAGGGGCGCTGGTCGCTCGCCTCCCGTCTCTTCCGGGGCGCGCCGGACCGGCGCGCGCTGGCGGAGCTCCTGCTCGAGCGCCACGGGATCGTCACGCGGGACGGCGTCCGGGCCGAGGGCATCGCCGGCGGCTACGGGGCCGTGTACGGCGAGCTCCGCGCGCTGGAGACGATCGGCGCCTGCCGCCGCGGCTACTTCGTCGAGGGGCTCGGCGGTGCGCAGTTCGCCCTGCCGGGGGCGGTGGAACGCCTGCGCGAGCTGCGCTCGCGGGAGGAGCCCGAAGCGCTCGTGCTCGCCGCCGCCGACCCCGCGCAGCCGTACGGGGGCGTGCTGCCGTGGCCGAAGCGCTCCGGCGCGCGGGCGGCTCGGGTCGCCGGCGCCCACGTCGTGCTGCTCGGCGGCGAGGCGGCGCTCTTCGTCGAGCGCGGCGGCCGCTCGCTCGTCCCGCTGCGCGAGCCGGACGAGGCCTGGCTGCGGCCGGCGCTCGACGCGCTCGTCGGCTTCGTCAAGCGCGGCGGCGCGAAGCGGCTCGCCGTCGAGCGCTACGACGGCAGGCCGGTGACGGAGACGGAGCTGATGCCGCTGCTCGTCGAGGCCGGCTTCCTCGCCGGCCCCCGTCGCGCGGTGCTGCGTCCCTGACCTTGCGCCAGGGCGGGAATCCGCGGGAGCGGATCCCCGCCCGCGCGATCCTGAAGGCGACGACTGCTCCTCGCCGCAAGAGCAGCTTCTCTTGCGGCAAGAACGGCGAGGCGGCCGCTCACACGGCCGCCTCCCCTTCCCCCTCGGATCGTCGACTACGGAAGCGCCACCCGGTCGCCGCCGCGGCGATGCTCGGCGAACAGCAGGCCGCCGGCCAGGAGCAGGCCGACGCCGAGGCCGCCCAGGAGCCCCAGGCCGAACTCGCTCCACGCGACGGGATCGTCGGCGGACGAGTCGGCGCCGAGGGCCGCGCGCGAGAGCGGGTGGTGCACCGCTCGGTCGTCGGGGCGCGCCGCGGTCGCGGCCGAGTCGCGGTAGTACTCGTCCATCGCCTTCGAGCGGGCTTCGAGCGCGCGCAGCCAGGCCGGCTTGCTCGTGTCCGCCGCCGG
>DASTPC010000093.1:0-19418 GCA_035720085.1 Gaiellaceae bacterium | reverse complement strand
TCGGCGGCTTCCTCAACGCCACCTTCGGGAACGCGCCCGAGCTGATCATCGCCCTGATCGCGGTCAACGAGGGTCTGACCGAGGTCGTCCGCGGCTCGCTGACCGGCTCGGTGATCGGGAATCTCCTGCTCGTGCTCGGCTTCTCCCTCCTCTTCGGCGGCCGGGGCGAGCTCGACCGCTTCTCGAGCTTCCTCTCCTTCGGTCTGATCGGCATCGCGACGCTGCTCTTCCTGATCCCGGCCGTGCCGAGCTGGGAGGGCGACCCGGACCGGAGCAGCCTCGCCCCGCTCGCGGTGCCCGTCTCGATCGCGCTCCTGCTGCTGTACGTCGGCGCCACGTGGTTCTCGCTCCGCCGCCACCATGAGCTCCACGTCGCGAGCGACGAGGAGATCAAGGCCTGGTCGCTGACGCGCTCGCTCGGCGTCCTCGGCGTCGCGACGGTCGCGACGGCGCTCGTCGCCGAGATCCTCGTCGGCTCGCTCGAGGTCTTTGCCGACGAGCTCGGTCTCACCGACTTCTTCGTCGCGGCCGTGATCGTCGCGATCGTCGGGAACGCGGCCGAGCACGGCGGCGCCGTCGTCGTCGCGTACCGGGGCAAGATCAAGCTGGCAGCGGAGATCGCGCTCGCGTCCGCGGCCCAGGTGGCCGTCTTCCTCGTGCCGGCGGTCACTCTGCTCTCGTGGCTGATCGACCCGCTCGCGCTCAGCTTCCGGGTGGTCGAGATCGTCGCGCTCGCGGGCGCGCTCGTGTTCACGGCGACGATCCTGTGGGCGGGGCAGTCGAGCCGACTCCGCGGCGCGCTCCTGATCGGCGCCTACGTCGCGGTCGCAGTCATGTTCTACGCGGTCGGCGAGCGGCCCGAGGCCTAGCTGCCGAACGTGCTCGGCTCGCGCGTGCAGGGATACGTCGCGAAGTAGAGCCGCACCGGGGCCCCCTGCTCGTCGCGCACGACGCGCAGGAGCTCGCCCTGCTCGCGACCCTCGACGCACCGCCAGCGGCCCTCGCCCTCCTGCTCGAAGGTGGAGCGGCGGTTCCAGTCGTCGGCGCCGAGGAGCTCGGAGCGGAGCCGGCCGCCGCGCCACGACAGCACGAGCTCGTAGCCCTCCGTCCACCAAGTGCCGAGCAGCGCCGCCACTGCGGGTGGCGCGCCGGCGTCCGGCTCCCAGGCGCCGTGCTCCGGCGGAGAGGCGAGCGCGCGCTCGGCGAGGTCGAGCGCGAGCGCGGTGACCTTCGCCTGCGCGCCGGAGTTCGTCAGCACGACCGCGCCGACGGCGTCGCGGCGCGAGACGACGAGGGACGCGAGGAAGCCCGGCATCGCGCCGCCGTGGCCTGCGAACACGCGCTCGCCGCGCCGGTAGAGACCGAGCCCGAGGCCCCACGCGACCGTCCACGCCTCCTGGTCGGACATGACCGCGACGCGGGCCATCTCGTCCAGCACGGGCGGCGGCAGGACGCGGTCGTCGCCGACGGCGAGGAACGAGCCCCAGCGCGCGAGATCGCCGGCCGTCGACCAGAGCTGGCCGAGCGCGGCCGTCGTCTCCGTCAGCTCCAGGTCGCGCTCGACGCGCACGCCGTCCGACCACGGCTCGACGAAGTACCCGGTCGCGACCGGCCGCGCGGGCCGGAGGGCCGTCCGGTCGAGGCCGAGCGGGTCGAGCACGCGCTCGCGGAGCGCCTTTGGGAACGAGCCGCCGGCGAGGCGGGCGACGATCTCGCCGAGCAGCCCGTAGGCGAGGTTCGAGTAGTGCCAGCGTTGCCCGGGCCCGAGCACGAGCTCCGCGTCCTCGAGGCCGGCGACGAGCTCCTCCCGGGTCGGCGGTCGCATCGTCTCCCAGATCTCGCCGGGCGGCTCGCGCTGCAGCCCGGCGAGGTGGGCGAGCGCCTGGCGCACGGTTGGCCCGACCGGCGCCTCTGGCAGGTACGCGCGGAGCGGGGCGTCGAGCTCGAGCCTCCCCTGCTCGCGCAGCTGCAGTACGCAGACCGCCGTGAAGGTCTTCGTGATCGAGCCAATCCGGTAGGCGTGGTCGACCGTGGCGGGCTCGCCACTCGCGACGTCGGCGAGGCCGAGCGCGCTCGACCAGAGCAGGTCGCCGCCGCGGAACACACTTGCCGAGACAGAAGGGAGCCGCTCCTCCCGCTGGGCGGCGCGGAGGCGCTCGTCGAGCGCCTGCCCGAGCGGGTCAGGCCCGGACGAGGGCACCGAGCGCGGCCGGCACGAGCGCGCACGCGCGCTCGACGTCCTCGTCGGTCACGTCGAGGTGCGTGACGGCCCGGAGAACGGTCGGGTGGATCGTCGAGGAGAGCCCGACCCCCGCCTCGCGGAGGCGCGCGAGGGCCTCGTCCCGCCCGAGCCCCAGCTTCGAGACGTCGAGCTGCACGAAGTTGGTCTCCGTCTGTCCCGGGTCGGCGGGCAGCCCGGCCGCGTGCCAGGCCTCTGCGAGGCGGCGGGCACGGGCGTGGTCGTCGGCGAGGCGTTCGACATGGTGGTCGAGGGCGTAGACGCCGGCCGCGGCGGCGATGCCGGCCTGCCGCATCGCGCCGCCGAAGAGGTGCTTCTCGCGCCACGCGCGCTCGAGCAGCGCCGCCGGGCCGGCGAGCAGCGCTCCGAGCGGGCAGCCGAGGCCCTTCGAGAGGCAGAGCGTCACCGTGTCCGCGTGGGCAGCGAGCGCCGCCGGCTCGACGCTCTGCGCGACGGCCGCGTTCAGGAGTCGGGCACCGTCGAGGTGCACGGCGAGCCCCGCCTCCCGGGCGGCCGAGCCGGTCGCCGCAAGCTCGTCGAGCGGCCAGCAGCGCCCGCCGGCCGAGTTGTGGGTGTCCTCCAGCGAGACGAGCGTCGCCCGCTGGTCGGCGTCCTTCGTGCTCGGCTCCGCGGCGGCGCGCACCTGCTCGGGCGTCAGCCGGCCGGCCGTCCCAGCCAGCCCGAGGGTGACGAGCCCGGCGTGCGCGGCGGCGCCGCCGTACTCGTAGATCAGGACGTGGGAGTGCTCCTCGGCGACCAGCACCTCACCCGGTCGCGTGTGCAGCCGCAGGGCGATCTGGTTGGCCATCGTCGCCGTGGGCAGGAAGAGCGCCCAGTCCTTCCCGAGCAGCGTGGCGACGCGCTCCTGCAGCGCCGTCACCGTCGGGTCCTCGCGCTTCTGCTCGTCCCCGACCGCGGCCGCGGCGATCGCCGCCCGCATCCCCTGCGTGGGGCGCGTCGCCGTGTCGGAGCGCAGGTCGATCACGGCCGCAGCCTAGTCGCGCGGCGACCGCGACGGAGCGTAACTTGCACGTTACGTAACCGTAGCGTTAAATACCGGGATGACCTCGCAAGCCCTCGAGGCGCTGGCCGACCCGACGCGCCGGGCGATCCTCGAGCTGCTCGCCGACGGCGAGCACGACGCCGGCTCGATCGCGACCCGCTTCCCTGTCTCCCGCCCGGCCGTGTCCCGGCACCTCCGGGTGCTGCGCGAGGCCGGTCTCGTCCGGGTGCGGCCGGAGGCGCAGCGGCGCCTGTACGCACTCGAGCCGGCGCCGCTCGAGGAGCTCGACGAGTGGCTCGGCCGCTACCGCGGCTTCTGGGCGAACCGGCTCGACGCGCTCGACGTGCACGTCCGGCGGCAGCGCCGCCGAAAGGAATGAGCATGGCGCTCGGCACGATCTTCCTCGACGGCGACCGCCGCGGCGTGCGCTTCGAGCGGGAGCTCGACGCGACGCCCGAGGAGATCTGGCGCGCGGTCGCCACCCCGGAGGGCGTGGCGGGCTGGCTCGCGCGGCCCGTCCGCTGGCTGCTCGAGCCCGGCGAGCCGTGGGAGATCGCGTTCGACGACGGCTCGGCGCACGGTCTGGTGGTCGCCGTCGAGCCGGGACGGCGCGTCGAGCTGACCTGGCGCGAGGCCGGCGACCGCGAGTCGGTGCTCCGGATCGAGGTGCTGGAGGCCCCGCGCGGCTGTCGACTCGTGCTGGTGCACACCGGGCTCGGCCCCGAGAGCGCGACCGGCTTCGGCGCCGGCTGGCACGCCCACCTGGAGGCGCTCGAGCGCGTCGCCACGGGCCGGGCTGCGGGCGAGGCGGCCGGCTGGTGGGAGCGCTACCGGGAGCTGCGGCCGGAGTACGAGCGCGCCGCCGAGGCGCTCGCTGCCGGCTGACGCCCCGGTTGCGTGGGCACCGGCCGCTTCGCCGAAGACGCCGCGCAACGTTCTTGGGGCTCCGTCGAGGCGGAGGCGTCGGTCGGGCCGGCCGCGCTCGCGCGCCTGGCGGCCGCGATCGTCGAGGTGCCAGGACGTCCGGCGCATTCGCGGTCGGCGAGGTCAGGTGGCCACGCCCTGACGGCAGGGCGCGTCCTTCCGTACAGCCTGACGAGCGCCGTGCTTCGCCGCGGCGGCCGGTGCTCTGGCGTACCGCCACGACTCCAGCCCGACCGGGCGTCGCGCGGCTACCCTCGGTCGATGGACCTCGACCTGCTCGAACTGGCGCTCGCGGAGCGCGGCGAGCCCGCCTACCGCGCCCGCCAGGCGTGGGAGTGGGCGGCGCGAGGCGCCGCCGGGTACGAGGCGATGACGAACCTGCCCGCGGCTCTCCGGCGCGACCTCACCGAGGCGGTGCCGTTCTCCACCCTGACCGTCGCCACCCAGGCAGAGTCGCGCGACGGGACGGTCAAGACGCTCTTCCACACCGCGGACGGGCACCCCGTCGAAGCGGTTCTGATGCGCTACCGCGACGGCCGCCGCTCGGTCTGCGTCTCCTCCCAGTCAGGCTGCCCGCTCACCTGCACGTTCTGCGCGACCGGCGCGATGCGCTTCGGGCGCAACCTCACCTCATGGGAGATCCTCGATCAGGCGCTCCACTTCCGGCGGCTGGGCGAGGTGAACCACGCGGTCTTCATGGGCATGGGCGAGCCCTTCCTCAACGTCGAGGCCGTGCTCGCTGCCGCGCGACGCCTGCCGGAGCTCGGGATCACGCACCGCCGGACGACCGTCTCGACGGTCGGCTGGCTGCCCGGCCTGCGCCGGTTCGTCGACGACGTCGACGAGCCGATCAGGCTGGCGCTCTCGCTGCACGCCGCCGACCCCGGCCTGCGGCGGACGCTGATGCCGGTCGAGGAGCGCTACCCGCTCGAGGAGGTCCTGGCGGAGTGCCGACGCTACGTGGCCTTGCGCGGACGGCGTGTGTTCGTCGAGGTCGTGATGCTCGCGGGCGTCAACGACGCGCCCGCGCAGGCTCGGCAGCTCGCCGAGCTCCTCGGCCCGGACGAGTTCAAGGTCAACCTGATCCCGTACAACCCGACCGGGCTCTACGGCGGCTCCTCCCGGGAGGCGATCGCCGCCTTCAAGGCAGTGCTCGACCGCGCGCGCGTGCCCGCGACCGTCCGCCTGACGCGCGGCCGCGACATCGCAGCCGCCTGCGGCCAGCTCGCCGCGGCGCCGAGACGGCTGCTCGCGGCCGGGGCTCCGCGCTGAGACGCTGAAGCTGCGGGACGTCTCGCCGTGACCGCGCACGCCGACGACCTGGTGCTCACCACACCGCGTCTCCGCGGCAGTCCGCTCTGCGCCGACGACTCGGACGACCTCGCCGCGTTGCATCGCGACCAGCAGGTGCTGGCGGCGTTCGGCGCCGGGCCGCTGACGGCGGAGGAGACGCGGGAGTTCCTCGAGCGCAGGCTCCGGCACTGGCGCGAGCACGGCTTCGGGATCTGGGTGTTCCGCGACGCTGCCGGATCGTTCGTCGGACGTTGCGGCATCCACCGGTGGTCGCTCGACGGCGTGGACGAGGTCGAGCTCGGCTACGTCGTCCGCTCCGCGCTCTGGTCGCGCGGCTACGCGACCGAGATGGGTCACGCCGTCGTGTCGCACGCCCTCTCCGCACTGGGGCTCGCGACGCTCGTCGGCTTCACGCGGCGGGAGAACGTCCGCTCCCGTCGTGTGCTCGAGAAGCTGGGCTTCGTCTTCGAGCGCGAGTTCGCGGCAGAGGGCGAGCAGTCCGTGCTCTACCGGGGACATCGCGGCGTCGAGCCGGTGCCGGCTGCGAGCGTCGACGCTCTGCACTGACGCCGGGTCAGGCGCGCGCCGCCCGCCGGGGGCTCCCGCCCCGACCGCCTGTCGCGATCAGTCGCCCGCGGGCGAGGCGTGCCGGCGGACGATCTGCCAGCGGCCGTCACGGCGCACCCAGACGTCCGTCACGTGCAGCTCGCCGCTCACGTCGCGGCCGTCCAGCCGTGCCACCTGCCGGTAGCGGGAGACGCACACGGCGGTGTTCCCGTACACCTCCGGGTCGAGCTCGTCGTAGGCGAAGTCGTCGATCTCGTACGGTCCGGCCGCAGCGTCGAGGAACGCGTCGCGGTCGAGCACGCCCGCTGCCCCGTTGAGGCTGAACTCGGCGGCGAGCAGGTCTTCGAGCCGCTCCCGGTCGTGGCGGCGGACGGCGTCCACGAGCTCGTGCGACAGCTCGCCGAGCTCGTGCGCGACCGCTGCGACCGCACCGTTCATCCCCTGGATCCCCCACCCGGTCGACGTCGCTCGCGGACTACTGCCATCCGACGCGATCCTAGTCGAGTGGGCGGCCGAGCAGCCGCCGGTGCGGCCGAGCGCCCGAGGCCGATCCCGAGGACGGGCACGACGATGGCGGCGACCGGCGCGCGGCGAGCGCCCAGCCGGGTGCGCCGTGCGGCAGCGACGCCCGCCACGCGAGCGTCGGCACGGCGACGCACGCCGCAAAGCCCACGGCGAGCGCGAGCAGGTAGAGGACGCTCGGGTCGCCGTCCCGGTCGCCGAAGCCCTGCAGCTCGAAGAGCGCCGCGATCAGCCGGCCGGGCGCGACGAGCACGCCGATGCCGACGGCAACCACGACTGTCGCGACCTTCCCCCCTTGCGCCGCGGCACGCCTGCCCGACCCGGGCGGCACCCAAGTCAGGACGTCTCGGCCCCGACCGGCTGCGCCCGCTCGCCGAAGTCGTGCCGGACGACCGGGTTCTTGGCTGCGCCGACCTCGTCGAGGCGCGTCACCGGTCGCGTGTGCGGGGCCTCCCGGAGCAGCTCGGGCTCCTCCGCGGCCTCCCGCGCAATCCGGCGCATCGCCTCGACGAACGCGTCGAGGCGCTCCTTTGGCTCCGTCTCCGTGGGCTCGATCATGAGCGCCTCGGGAACGACGAGCGGGAAGTAGATCGTGGGCGGATGGATGCCGAAGTCCATCAGCCGCTTGGCGACGTCGAGCGCCGTCACGCCGTGCTCGCGCTTGAGCGCGCGGGCCGAGAGCACGAACTCATGCATGCAGTGGCGGTCGTACGGGAGCTCGTAGGCGTCGCGCAGGCGGGCGAGCAGGTAGTTCGCGTTCAGCACCGCGACGTCCGACATCTCCCGCAGCTCGGGCCCGTACGCGCGCATGAAGGCGTACGAGCGGACGAAGACGCCGAACGGCCCGGCGAAGCCGCGCACCCGGCCGATCGAGCGCGGCCGGTCGTGCTCGAGGCGGAAGGTCTCGCCCTCGCGGACGACGACCGGCGCCGGCAGGAACGGCTCGAGGATCTCGCGCACAGCGACCGGGCCGCCGCCCGGCCCGCCGCCGCCGTGCGGCTGCGAGAACGTCTTGTGCAGGTTGTAGTGGACGATGTCGAAGCCCATGTCGCCAGGGCGCGAACGGCCGACGACGGCGTTCAGGTTGGCTCCGTCGTAGTAGAGGAGCGCGCCCCGGTCGTGGAAGATCGCGGCGACCTCCTCGATGCCCTCGTCGAAGAGGCCCAGCGTCGAGGGGTTGGTCAGCATCAGCCCGGCCGTCCGCTCGTCGACCTTCTGGCGCAGGTCGGCGAGGTCGAGGTTGCCGCGCTCGTCGGTGGCGACCTTCTCGAGCCGGTAGCCGGCCATTGTCACGCTGGCCGGATTGGTGCCGTGCGCCGTGTCGGCGGTGACGATCGTGTCGCGCTGCTCGGCCTCGCCGCGGTCGGCGAAGTAGGCGCGCATCAGCATCAGGCCCGTCAGCTCCCCCTGCGAGCCGGCGGCCGGCTGGAGCGTTACGGCGGGAAGGCCGGCGACCTCGGTCAGGTACTGCTCGAGCCGCCACATCAGCTCGAGTGCGCCCTGCGCGCCCTCGTCCTCCTGCAGCGGATGGAGGTCGCGGAAGCCGGGCAGCGCCGCGAGCCGCTCGTTCACGCGCGGGTTGTGCTTCATCGTGCAGGAGCCGAGCGGGTAGAAGCCGGTGTCGATGCCGAAGTTGCGGTCGGCGAGCGCGGTCACGTGCCGGACGAGCTCGGGCTCGGAGACCTCGGGTAGCCGCGGCGGCCGCCTCCGGCGGAGCGCCTCCGGAACCTCGGGAACGGGCAGGTCCGGCCGCGGCACCCGCCCCGCGCGACGGCCCGGGCGCGAGCGCTCGAAGATCAGCTCCATCAGCCGACCTCCCGCAGCACCTCGACGAGGCGCTCGACGTCGTCCACCGTGCGGCGCTCGGTGAGGGCGACGAGGAGCACGTCGTCGAGCCCCTGGAGGTCGCGGCCGATCGGGTACCCCGGATGGACACCGCGCGCGCGCGCGTCGGCGACGACCTCGCGGGCGGGCCGTCCGACGCGGATGGCAAACTCCTTGAACGTTGCCCGTTCGGGAAACACGAGCTCGAATCCGGCTTCCTGCAGCCGCTCCTTCGCGCGCTCGGCGAGGGCCATGCAGGTCTCCGCCGTCTCGCGCAGACCCTGCGGCCCGAGCCACGACAGGTGCACGAGCCCGGCGAGCGCGAGCAGCGTCTGGTTCGTGGTCATGTTGGAGGTGGCCTTCTCCCGGCGGATGTGCTGCTCCCGGGTCTGCAGGGTGAGGACATAGCCGCGCTTGCCCGCGGCGTCCAATGTCTGCCCGACGATTCGCCCCGGCATCCGGCGGATGAACTCGCTCCGCGAGGCGAGGAAGCCGTAGTGCGGGCCGCCGAAGGCAAGCGGGTTTCCGGCGCCTTGGCCCTCGCCGATCGCCAGCGAGCAGCCGTACTCCCCCGGCGCCTCGAGCAGGGCGAGTGAGACGAGGTCGACGTGCGCCACCGCCAGCGCTCCCGCGTCGGCCGCCACCGCAGCGAGCTCCGGTGCGGGCTCGAGACAGCCGAACACGTTCGGCTGCTGGAACAGCACCGCAGCCGCATCGATGGCCGCCTCCGCGAGCCGGTCGGGGTCGACCACGCCGCCGTCGTGGGGCACCTCGACGACGTCGAGCCCGAAGCCCGGCGCGTACGTCTTGACGACTTGCCGGACCATCGGGTTGAGCGTCTCCGCGAGGACGATCTTCGTCCGACCCGTCGCGTGCCGGGCGATGAAGCACGCGTCGGCAGCGACCGTGCAGCCGTCGTAGCCGGAGGCGTTCGAGACGTCCATGCCGGTGAGCTCGCAGATCACCGTCTGGTACTCGAAGATCGCCTGGAGCACACCCTGGCTCATCTCGGGCTGGTACGGCGTGTACGCGGTCAGGAACTCGCCACGCGAGAGGAGCAGGTCGACGACGGCCGGGACGTAGTGGTCGTACACGCCGGCGCCGAGGAAGGAGAGCTCCTTCCCGGTGTGGGCGTTACGGTCGGCGAGCTGCTCGAAGAGCCGGACGAGCTCGGCCTCGGCGAGTGCCGGCTCGACGGCGAGCTCACGCTCGAAGCGGACACCGGGAGGGACCTGCTCGAAGAGCTCGTCGACCGACGCCACGCCGATCGCGGCGAGCATCTCCTCGCGGTCCGACTCCGTCAGGGAGAGGTAGCCCACGCTACTGCTCTGCCACGAGCGCCCGGTACGCGGCCGCGTCGAGCAGCGCGTCGACCTCGGCGGGGTCGCTCAGCCGCACGCGGATCAGCCAACCCTCGCCGTAGGGGTCCTCGTTGACGATCTCCGGCTCCCCGGTGGCCTTCTCGTTCACCGCGAGCACCTCGCCCGAGAGCGGCGAGACGACCTCCGAGACCGCCTTGACGGACTCGACCTCGCCGTACGACTCGTCCTTCGCGACGGTGTCGCCGACGGCCGGCGCCTCGAAGTGCACGAGCTCGCCGAGCGCGTCCTGGGCGAACCAGGTGATGCCGAGGACGGCCTCGCCGCCGTCGAGGCGCGCCCAGTCGTGCTCGGGGTGGTACCGCAGCTCCTCCGGGTAGCTCTCCACTGCCGCCACTAGCCCTCCCTCCTGTAGATCGGCTTCCGGACCACGCGGGCGCGCCTGGCTTTGCCGCGCACGTCGATGGCCAGCTCGGTGCCCGGCTCGCTGCGAGCGGACGGCAGGTAGCCCATGCCGATCCCGACGTCCAGCATGGGCGAGTGGGTTCCCGACGTGACCTCGCCGCCGCCGTCGATCGCCATGCCCGTGCGCGGCACCGCCTTTTCCTCCATCACGAACGCCGCCAGCTTCCGTTCGGGGCCCTGCTCGCGGATGCGCCGCAGCTCCTCGACGCCCGTGAACGCCTTGTCGAGCGCGCAGGTCCACCCGAGGCCGGCAGAGATGGCGTCGGTGCCCTCCGTGATGTCCTGCCCGTGCAGGGGGTAGCAGACTTCGAGCCGGAGCGTGTCGCGCGCGCCGAGGCCACAGGGCTGCGCGCCTCGCGCCGTGACGGCGTCCCAGAGCTCGACCGCGGTCTCGACGGGGCACATCAGCTCCACGCCTGCCTCGCCCGTGTAGCCGGTCCGGCAGATCATCACCTCGATCCCGTCGAGCTCCCCCATCGTGTGCGTGAAGGCCGGCGCGTCCGGCAGCCCCAGGCGCTCGAGGGAGCGCGGCCCCTGCACCGCGAGCAGCGCGTACTCGGACGAGACGTCGGTGACCTCGGAGCCGCGGATCTCGCGCTCCTTCACCCAGTCGAACGCAGCCCCCCGGTTCCCCGCATTGACCACGAGCAGGTACCGGTGGCGGTCGAGCCTGTAGGCGATCAGGTCGTCGACGATCCCGCCGCGCTCGTTCGTCAAGAGCGTGTACTGGGCCTCTCCGTCCACGAGCCGGTCGAGATCGTTCGAGAGCAGCGACTGCAGCAGCTCGAGCGCGTGCGGCCCCTCGACGTGCAGCTGCCCCATGTGTGAGACGTCGAAGACGCCGGCATCGCCGCGGACGGCGCGGTGCTCGGCGATCACGCCCTCGTACTGCACGGGCATCTCCCAGCCGGCGAACGGCACCATCCGCGCGCCCGCCTCGAGGTGGCGGTCGTACAGCGGCGTGCGCAGGAGCGTCTGCACGCCGCGACTGTACCGCCGCTGCTGCGGCTGCGAAGCGGTCCGCTACTCGTCGCGCAGGAAGGACGGGATCTCGATCTCCACGTCCTCGGTCGTGCGCACGCTCTCGAGCGACCGCCGCGGCGACGGCGCAGCGCCGGCCGCAGCCGCCGGCTCGGCCCGCCGGCGGCGCTGTCGGCCGCCGAAGCCGGTGGCGATCACCGTCACGCGGACGCTGTCGCCCATCGACTCGTCGATCACGGCGCCGAAGATCACGTTCGCGTTCGGGTCGGCATGCCCCGTCACGACGCCGGCCGCCTCGTTCACCTCGAAGAGGCCCACGTCGGGCCCGCCGGTGATGTTGAGGAGCACGCCGGTGGCGCCGTCGAGCGTCGTCTCC
This sequence comes from Gaiellaceae bacterium, assembly GCA_035720085.1. GTDB lineage: Bacteria > Actinomycetota > Thermoleophilia > Gaiellales > Gaiellaceae > Gaiella. The sequence goes on along the minus strand of DASTPC010000093.1, from coordinate 7,905 downwards.
AGCAGCGGTGACGAGACCGCCGCGGTCGCCGCCTCGGCCGCACGGTTGTCGCCCGACGCGGAGCCGATCCCCATCAGTGCCGACCCGGCGTCGCGCATGATCGTGCGCACGTCGGCGAAGTCGAGGTTGACGAGCCCCGGCACGGTGATCAGGTCGGTGATCCCCTGCACGCCCTGGCGGAGGATGTCGTCCGCCATCCGGAAGGCCTCCGTCACCGGCGTCTTCTTCTCCACCACCTGCAGGAGCCGGTCGTTCTCGATCACGATCAGCGTGTCGACGCGGTCGCGGAGGTTCTGGATGCCCACCTCGGCCTGCTCGGCCCGGCGGCGCCCCTCGAAGCCGAACGGACGGGTGACGACGCCGACGGTCAGTGCCTCGAGCTCGCGCCCGAGCTCGGCGACGACCGGTGCGGCACCGGTGCCCGTACCGCCGCCTTCGCCCGCGGTGACGAAGATCATGTCGGCGCCCTTCAGGGCCTCCTTCAGCTCGTCGCGGCTCTCCTGCGCCGCGGCCAGGCCGACGGCCGGGTCCGCGCCTGCGCCCAGACCGCGCGTCGCCTTCGAGCCGATGTGGATCTTCACGTCGGCATCGGTCATCAGGAGCGCCTGCGCGTCGGTGTTGACGGCGATGAACTCGACCCCGGAGAGGCCGGACTCGACCATCCGGTTGACCGCGTTCGTGCCGCCGCCGCCGACGCCGACGACCTTGATCACTGCCAGATAGTTCCCGCCGGATGTGTTCATCTCGACCTACCTCAGGGTCAAGCTCTCATCGAGCCAGGGTGTCCGAGAAACCCGCATTCGAAGCCAGGGTACGGTCTCCTTGTCGGCTGTGTCAACGGAAACCTCAAGTGTCACTCGAGCTTGTAGTCTCACCCTCTACCTTAGAGTCGAGGGTTGTGCCGGCCACGGGCCGCTCGGGAACGCTGACGTCGAGGTAGGCCGTACCTGGCTCGAGCAGCGGCAGGATCCGCGCTGCCACGGCCAGCTTCAGACGCACGTCGCCGGGTTCGCCGAGCTGCACGAGCAGCCCGCCGCGCAGGCGCATGGTCAGCTCGCGGCCGGTCGAGGCGACGGCCGCGACGTGCCCGGGAAACCGGAGGGCCTGCAGCGGCGCGACGGCCGTGACGGCCGTGCGGAGCTCGCCGGTGGCGATGCTCCCCGCCTCGAGCGGCACCGTCCGCGGCACCCAGACCCGGGGAAGACCGGGGCGAACACGCCGGGCGACGGCGACCATCACCCGGCCCCGGTCGGAGACGAGCCACGCCGACGCGCCCTGGCGCACGACGGCGACCGCCTGCTCCGGGACGACGTCGACGACGAGGCGATGCGGGAACGCGCGGTCGAGCGACGCGGCGCGCACGGTCGGCAGCGACTCGAGCACGGTGCGCAGCCGGACGGCGTCGACCGAGAGCAGGCTCTCGCCGCGAACGTCGGCAAGCGCTTTCTCGACCTGGCGGGTGACCCCCGGCGGCGCACCGCGCACGTCGACGCGCTCGACGGCGAAGAGCGACGTCTCGCGGGCGAGCAGGAGGGCGGCCAGTCCCGCTGCGAGCGCGGCGAAGGCCAGGAGCAGCGACCGGCCGGACGGGATCACGCGTGCGACGGCCGCGCGCTCGTCGGTGTCGAGCCCGGGGAAGGGAACGACGACGCTGCGCGCGCGCTCGAGCGGCCCGGGTCGTCCCCTCGGCTCCATCGGGACGCAGTTCGCCGCGCCGGAGCCCGCTCCTACCGTCGCCGGCGCGTCATAGGGGCGCCAGCTCGAGGCCTCCGAGCAGGACGACCTCGTGCTCCAGCACCACCCCGAACTGCTCGCGTGCCCGCCGCCTGGCCTCCTGCAGCAGCGCCAGGCAGTCAGCGCTCGTCGCGCCTCCCGCGTTCTCGACGAAGTTCGCGTGCTTGGGCGAGATCACGGCGCCGCCGATCCGGTGACCCTTGAGGCCGCAGAGCTCGAGCAGCCGCCCCGCCCCCACCTCGCCGGGCGGGTTCTTGAAGACGGAGCCGAAGGTGCGCTTGTTGGTCGGCTGCGTCGCCTTGCGGCGGGCGACGAGCTCGGCGACGGTCGCCTTGATCTCGGCCGCGGGGCGCGGGAAGAGCCGGTACTCGACGCCCGCGACGACCTGGCCGGGCCCGAGGTCGGAGTGGCGGTAGGTCAGGCCGAGCTCGGCGGGCGTCAGCCAGCCGGTGCCGTCCGCCGAGACGACGAGCGCGCGCTCGACGATCGCCGACCAGTCGCTCCCGTACGCGCCTGCGTTCATGCGCACGCCGCCGCCCGCGGTTCCCGGGATTGCGCAGGCGAACTCGAACCCGCCCAGCCCGGCCGCCCGCGCCCGGTGCAGGCAGACCGCATTCGGCGCGCCGCCGCCCGCGACCAGCAGCTCGCCTTCGACGCCGGTCTCGGCCAGCTCGCCCCCGAGCCGCAGCACGAGCGCGTCCACGCCCTCGTCCGCGGCGAGGACGTTCGAGCCGAGCCCGACCGTGATCACCGCGAGCCCGCGAGCGCCTGCCTCCCGCACGACGCCCTCGAGCTCGGCGAGCGTCCGCGGTCGCGCGAACGCGCGGGCAGGGCCCCCGGTGCCGATCGTCGTGTGCCGGGAGAGGAGAACTCCTTCGTCGAAGCTCATCGCGCTTCCGGCCCGCCGTCGCCCGGCAGCCCGTCGACGATCGCGCGCGCGACCTTCCACGGCTCCCCCACCCCGAACGTGATCACGAGGTCGCCGGGGCGCGCCCACGCGAGGGCGAGACCGGCGGCGTCGTCGAGCGTCGGCGCCCAGCCCGCGCGGACGTGCGCCGGCAGGCCGTCCACCACGAGCTTCCCGCTGACGCCCGCGCGCGGCGCGTCCCGGGCGCCGGTCACCTCGGTGACCACGGCCGCGTCTGCGAGACCGAGCGCCGCGGCCAGCTCGCGGTGGAGCCGGCGCGTGCGCTCGTGGACGTGCGGCTGGTAGACCGCGATCAGCCTCCCGCTCGTTCGCTCGCGGGCGGTGCGCAGCGTCGCCGCCAGCTCGGTCGGGTTGTGTCCGTAGTCGTCGTAGACCGCGACGCCGCCGCGCTCGCCGACGAGCTGGAAGCGGCGGTCGACGCCCGTGAAGCACGCGAGCTGCGGCTCCGACTCGGCAGCAGGAACGCCCGCGAGCTCCAGCGCAGCCCGCGCAGTCGCGGCGTTCCGGCGGTTGTGGAGGCCGGGAACGGCCAGGTCGAGGTCGGCCGGGTCGAGCTCCCAGCCGCGGACAGCGTCCGGAGCACGCCGGAGCCACGCCTCGAGGAGCTCGCGCAGCTCTGCCTCGGAGGCGTAGGCCGCATGGTGGTCGAGCTCGATGTTGGTGACGACGGCGATCGCCGGACGCAGCGCGTCGATCGAGCGGTCGGACTCGTCCCCCTCGACGACCAGCCACCCGCCGCCTGTGCCGGCGTTACCGCCGAGCTGCGGCACGACGCCGCCGATGATCCAGGCGGGGTCGTGGCCGAGCTCACGCAGCACGAACGCGATCATCGCCGCGGTGGTCGTCTTCCCGTGCGCACCGCCGACCACGATCGACGGCTGCAGGGAGACGAGCTCGGCCAGGAGCTCCGCCCGGGTGCGGCCGTCGATCCGGCCGGCGTGGGCCGTCGAGACGACGACCTCCCAGCCCGCCGGCGGGCGGGGCTCGCCGCCGAGGTCGAGCTCGACGCCTGTCAGCGTCTCCACGAAGATCGTCTCGCGCGCGTCCCAGCCGCGCACCTCGGCGCCCCAGGCGCGCGCGACGTTCGCGTACGCCGAGAGCCCCGAGCCGCCGATGCCGACGAAGTAGAGGCGGCGGCCGTCAAGCGGCCCGGGCAAGCCGGATCAGCTCCTCGGCGATCTCGTCGGCGGCGTGCGGCCGCGCCATCGCCAGCATCGCGCTCCGCATCTGCACGAGCCGCGGGCGGTCGGAGAGCAGGTCGGCGACGATCGCCGGCACGCGCCCAAGCTCGGCGTCGGGCACGACGACGGCGCCGCCGCCGCGCTCGAAGTGGCGTGCGTTCAGGAGCTGGTGGTCGGCCGTCGCGTGCGGGTACGGGACGAGCACGGCCGGCAGGCCGGCTGCCGCCAGCTCCCAGACGGTGCCGCCCGCGCGCGAGAGCGCGAGGTCGGCGGCCGCGAGCACCTCGCCGAAGTGGTCGGTCTGCGGCAGCAGCACGTAGTCGGGACGGCGGACGCGCGGGAGGAGCGACTCGTAGTCTCGCTCCCCGCAGACGTGGAGCACGGCCGGTCCGCGCTCGCCCCAGGTCGCCGCGGCGAGCTCGTTCAGCGAGCTGGCGCCGGCTAGCGCCCCGAACACCGCGAGAACCTGGCCCTCGGCCGGCAGGCCGAAGCGCCTTCGGCCGGCTTCGCGCGAGGCGCCCATGTGCGCGGCCGGCACCGGCCGGCCGACGACGCGGTAGCGGGAGCCGTTGCGACCCGAGACGGGGTACGCGAGGAAGACCCGGCGCGCGAACGGCGCGGCGAGCCGGTTCGCGAGCCCGAGGTGCGCGTCGGCCTCGGTCAGCACGGCCGGGACACGCGACAGCCAGGCGGCGAGCACGACCGGCCCGGCGACGTAGCCGCCTCCGCCGAGCACGACGTCGGGCCGGCGGCGCCGCAGGATCCGCAGCGCGGCGAGCGGCGCGGTCAGCGCCCGCAACGCGGCGCGCAGCTGGGCGAGGCCGGGCTCGCGGGGGAGCCCGGAGACGCGAAACGTGTCGAGCTCGAAGCCGGCCTCAGGAACCAGCCGCGACTCGACGCGCTCGCTCGACCCGGCGAACGTCACCGTCACCCCGCGCTCGCGGAGTGCCTCCGCGACGGCGAGGGCGGGCCGGACGTGACCCGCTGTCCCGCCGGCTGCGATCAGGCACACGAGCTTGGACGACCCGGTCATTCCCCGCGATGTTAAGGAGGATGCCGACCGAGGCGAGCAGCACCACGAGGGACGAGCCGCCGTAGGACACGAACGGCAGCGGGATCCCGGTCAGCGGGGCGATCCCGAGCACGGCGGCGAGGTTGACCGCCGCCTGCCCGCAGACGAGCGTCGTGATCCCGGCCGCGAGCCGCTTCCCGAACGGGTCGCGGCAGCGGAGCGCGAGCCTGAACCCCGCCCACGCGAACGCGCCGAAGGCGGCGACGACGAGCGTGGCGCCGATCAGGCCGAGCTCCTCCCCGATGATCGCGAAGATCATGTCCGTGTGGGCCTCGGGCAGGTAGAAGACCTTCTGTACGCCCTCGCCGAGGCCCCGGCCGGGGATGCCGCCGGAGCCGATCCCGATGATCGCCTGGACGGTCTGGAAGCCCGCGCCCTCGGCGTCGCGCCAGGGGTCGAGGAAGCTGAACACGCGGGCGCGTCTGTACGGCTCCATCCAGATCGCCGCCACGCCGAGCCCGATCGCCAGCGACCCGGCGACCAGCAGCAGCCGTCCCGGCAGCCCGGAGACGACGAGCACCCCGGCGACCATGATCGAGAGCGAGATCGTCGTGCCGAGGTCGGGCTGCAGCAGGATCAGGCCGCAGAACGCGACTGTCACGATTCCGATCGGCCGCATCAGCTCGCCGAGCGTGCGCGGCGCGGGGCGACGCGCGAGGAACGCGCACACCCACACGCAGAGGGCGAGCTTCGCCACCTCCGAGGGCTGGAAGCTCGCCGGCCCGAGCACGAACCAGCGCCGGGCGCCGTTGATCTCCGGGGCGACGAGCAGCACCGCGACGCAGAGCCCGAACGCCGTGGCGAGGAGCAGCGGCGCGAGCGCCCGCAGGCGGTGGTAGTCGAAGCGGGAGAGGACGAGCAGCGCCACGACGCCGGCGCCCGCGTAGGCGCCCTGCTTGACGAGGAACCGCATCGGGTCGCCCTCGCCGAGGGTCGCCGCCGCTGAGGTGGCGCTGAAGACCATCACGAGCCCGAAGGCGACGAGGCCGAGCGTGACGAGGACGAGCAGCCGCTGCTCGACCGTCGACGGCGACGGAGCCGGGTCCGTGCGCGGGGCTTCCGCCGCGCGCGACGATCCCTGAGGCCGGCCGCTCGCGCGGCCGGAAGGGCCCCCCTTGGTCTGCGGGCTCACCCGGCGAGCTTCGCCACCAGGCGGCGGAACTCCTCCCCGCGATGCTCGAAGCTCTCGAACTGGTCGAACGAGGCACAGGCCGGCGAGAGCAGCACGACGTCACCCGGAGCAGCGGTGCGGGCGGCGGCGGCCACGGCTGCCGAGAGGTCGCCGGAACGGTCGTACCGGACGCCCCCCGCGTCGAGCGCGGCCGCGATCTCAGGGGCGGCCTCGCCGATCACGTAGGCGCGGTCGTCCGGCTCGAACGCCCCCGCCAGCGGCGCGTAGCTCTCCTGCTTGCCCCGCCCGCCGAGGATCACGTGCCTCCGCGCGCCGGGGAACGACGCGAGCGCGCGCAGCGCCGCCGCGACGTTCGTCGCCTTGGAGTCGTTGACCCAGCGGACGCCGCCGAGCTCGGCGACCTGCTCGATCCGGTGCTCGACGCCCGGAAACGTGCTGAGCGCCTCCGCGATCGCGTCGTCGGCGAGCCCGGCCGCCCGTGCAGCGGCCGTCGCGGCCGCCGCGTTCTCGCGGTTGTGGGCGCCCGGGATGAGCGGCTCGGCGGGCAACGGGTCGTCCGCCGCGAACTCGATGCGCCGGGCCTGGCCGAGCACGGGCCCGAAGCCACGTGGGAGCACGGCCACGTCGCCGGGCTGCTGCCGGGCGAAGAGGCGCAGCTTGGCGTCTCGGTAGGCCTCGAAGCCGGCGTGGCGGTCGAGGTGGTCCGGCTCCAGATTGGTCAGGACGGCGACGCGCGGCCGCAGCGATTCGACGCCTTCGAGCTGGAACGACGAGAGCTCGCAGACCACCCAGGCCTCCGGCGCCGCCGTGCCGACGAGCGCCGTCAGCGGCCTGCCGATGTTGCCGGCCACCTCGGCGGGCCTGCCGGCGGCGTCGAACATCGCCCCGAGGAGCGCGGTCGTGGTGGTCTTCCCGTTCGTGCCGGTGACGCCGACGATCGGGTTCGGCAGCAGCCGTGCGCCCAGCTCGATCTCGGCGATCACCGGGACGGCGCGCGCCCGGGCGGCGGCGACGGGCGGCGCGTCCTCCGGCACGCCGGGGCTCTTGACCACGAGCCCGACGCCCTCGAGCAGCGCGTCGTCCCACGCGCCCAGCCGTGTCTCGGCGTCGAGGCCGGACGCGTCGGCCTCGGTCGAGGCGTCGTACGCGACCACCTCCACCTCCTGCGCGCGCAGCGCCGGCACGACCGCCCGCCCGGAGCGGGCGAGCCCGACGACCAGCACCCTGCCCGGGAGCGCGCTCACGACCCCGCGCGCTCGCGGCTACCGGTTCGGGATCTCGAGCTCGCGGCCGACGTAGACGCCGGAGCTCTCCGCCTCGACGAAGGGCGCCATCGCGCGGCGGCGCTCCTCCTCGACCTCGGAGGCGCGATAGCGCTCACGCGACTCGAAGGAGTCCCAGACGGAGACGCCGACGACCTCGTTCCGATCCTCGGCGAAACACTCGTAGGCGCGCAGCATCCCGTCCGGGAACGCCGACGGCTTCCAGGCGCCACGGAACGCGTCGTACGACCCGGGCTTGATGCGTCGCGTCGTGATCCAGACGACGTGGGTCTCCTCCGCCACCTCGCGTCGAACTGTACAAGCCTGGCGCCGACGAGGGCACCCGCGCGGTGCTCGGACGCCGCGCGGTCCCTCCCATCACGAACCGGTCGGCAACTCCATCCCTTCGTCCGCGTACATCTGCGCGATGTCCGTGCGGACGCGGTCCCGCCGAGGCTCGCCGTCCCGAGCACGGAGGTCAGACGGGCAGTAGACCGGCAGCGGCGCGCGCACGGTAGAGCCCGCTCCAGGTCTTCGGTGTAACCGCCTCAGACGTCGGTGGATCGTTCGCGGTCAGCGACGCGCGCAGGTCGTCG
>DASTPC010000092.1:0-16286 GCA_035720085.1 Gaiellaceae bacterium | reverse complement strand
GGCCGCTAGCGCGGCCGCAACACATTTCAGTTGCGCAGGTTCGCGAACTCTGTGGGAGCGGATTTCCGCCCGCGCGAGGATCCCTGAAGGCGGCCGCTAGCGCGGCCGCAACACCTTTCAGTTGCGCAGGTTCGCGAACTCTGTGGGAGCGGATTTCCGCCCGCGCGAAGATCCCTGAAGGCGGCCGCTGCCGCGGCCGCAACATCTTCTCCTTTCGCGCAGGTCGCGAAGCCGCGGGAGCGGATGTCCACCCGCGCGAGGATCCCTGAAGGCGACTGCTCCGCGGCCGGGAACCAGGTCGCGGAGACGAGGCGCTACGGCGCGAGACGGCGGCGCGCCCACGCGCCCTCGCGCAGCTCGTAGCGGACGCGGTCGTGCAGGCGGTTCTCGCGCCCCTGCCAGAGCTCGACCGCCTCCGCCAGCACGCGGTACCCGCCCCAGAACGGCGGCAGCGGCGGCTCGATGCCGGCGAACCGCGCCTCGGCTTCCTCGTAGAGCGCTTCCAGCTCGGCGCGGCCCGCGAGTGGCCGCGACTGCGGCGAGGCCCAGGCGGCCAGGCGGCTGCCGAGCGGCCGGGTGCGGAAATAGGCGTAGGACTCGTCGTCGTCGAGCGCCTCGACCGTCCCCTCGACCCGCACCTGCCGGTGCAGCGGCTGCCAGTGGAACACGAGCGCCGCGCGCGGGTTGGCCGCCAGCTCGACCGCCTTGCGGCTCTCCCGGTTCGTGAAGAAGGCGAAGCCACGCCTGTCGATGCCCTTGAGCAGCACCATCCGCGCCGACGGCCGCCCGGCGGTGTCCGCGGTCGCGAGGGTCATCGCCTCCGGTAGCTCGAGCCCGGCGGCCCGCGCGTCGGCGAGCCACGTCTCGAACTGGCGGATCGGATCGGGGTCGAGCTCGTCGATGCGCACGGGCGCAGCATGCCTCGACCCCGGCCTCGGACGGCGCAGCTACGCTGCCGCGATGGCGGCCACACGGTCGATCGAGCTGCGCACCGAGATCCCCGGGCCGCGCTCGCGCGAGCTGCTCGCGCGGCACGACCGAGCGGTCGCCCGGCCGCTCGCCGTCTACGTCCCGGTCGTCGCGCAGGAGGCGAGCGGAGCGCTGCTCACCGACGTCGACGGGAACACGTTCGTGGACTTCACGGGCGGCGTCGGCGTGATGAACGTCGGCCACTCGCACCCGCGGGTCGTCGAGGCGATCACCGAGCAGGCGGCCCGCTTCACGCACACCGACTACACCGTCGTCCCCTACGTGCCGTACGTCGAGCTCGCCGAGCGCCTCGGCGCGCTCGTGCCGATCTCCGGGCCGGTCAAGGCCGGGTTCTTCAACTCCGGGGCGGAGGCGGTCGAGAACGCCGTCAAGGTCGCGCGGCTCGCGACCCGCCGGCCGGCAGTGATCGCCTTCGAGGGCGGCTTCCACGGCCGGACGATGATGGCGCTCTCGCTCACCTCCAAGCCGCACCCGTACAAGGCCGGGATGGGGCCCTACGCGCCCGAGGTCTATCGCGCGCCGTTCCCGAACGTCTACCGGGGGCCGGACGCGCCGACTGCGCTCGCCGCGCTCGAGCGGCTCTTCGTGACGCACGTCGCCGCCGACCAGGTGGCGGCGATCGTCTTCGAGCCCGAGCAGGGCGAGGGCGGCTTCCTGCCGGCGCCGCCGGAGTTCGTGGCCGGGCTGCGCCGGATCTGCGACGAGCACGGGATCGTCCTGGTCGCCGACGAGGTGCAGACCGGGTTCGGCCGGACCGGGCGGATGTTCGCGATGGAGCACTTCGACGTCGAGCCCGACCTCGTCACGCTGGCCAAGTCGATCGCGGCAGGCCTGCCGCTCTCGGCTGTCGTCGGCCGCGCATCGCTGCTCGATGCCCCGCACGAGGGCGCGATCGGCGGCACCTACGTCGGCAATCCCGTCGCGCTCGCCGCGGGGCTTGCCGTGCTCGACGTGTTCGAGGAGGAAGGCCTCGTCGAGCGGGCTCAGGTGGTCGGCGATGCCCTGCGCGCGCGGATGACCGGGTGGCAGCAGCGGTTCTCCGCGATCGGCGACGTCCGCGGGCTCGGTGCGATGCTCGCGCTGGAGCTGGTCGCCGACCCGGCGACGAAGGAGCCCGCGCCCGAGCTCGCGACGGCGGTGGTCGAGGAGGCTGCCCGGCGGGGGCTGCTGCTGCTCAAGGCAGGGCTGCACGGCAACTGCATCCGCGTGCTCTGCCCGCTCGTGATCACGGACGCCGAGCTGGACGAGGCCTGCGAGGCCTGGGAGGCGGCGCTCGAGGCCGCCCTCGCGCGGTAGCCGCGCCTCGGGCCGGGGTACGCCAGGACGGGACGATGCCGGCGCAGCTCCTCGCCGAGCGGTACGAGGTCGAGCGCGAGGTCGGCTCGGGCGGCATGGCCTGCGTGTATCTCGCCCGGGACACGCTGCTCGAGCGACGGGTCGCGCTCAAGGTGCTGGACGCGCGGCACGCCGGCGACCCGGCCTACGTCGAGCGCTTCCGGGCCGAGGCGCGGGCCGCGGCGCGGCTGCAGCACCCGAACGTCGTCGGCGTGATCGATCGCGGCGAGGACGGCGGGCGCCAGTTCATCGTCTACGAGTACGTCGAAGGGGAGTCACTGAAAGAGCTGGTCGCCCGGGACGGCCCGTTCCCGCTCGAGCGCGCCGCGAGCGTGGGGCTGGACGTGGCCCGCGCCCTGGCGCACGCCCACGAGCAGGGCCTCGTCCACCGTGACGTCAAGCCCCACAACGTGCTCGTCGGCGAGGACGGGCGGGCCAGGGTGACGGACTTCGGGATCGCGCGCGCGCTCGAGGGGCCGGACCACACCGAGAGCGGGACGATCCTCGGCACGGGCAGCTACGTCGCTCCCGAGCAGGCCCAGGGGGAGCGCGTCGGCCCGCCGGCGGACGTCTACTCGCTCGGGATCGTCCTCTACGAGTTGCTCGCCGGAGAGCCGCCGTTCCGGGGCTCCAGCTTCGTCGAGACGGCGGTCCGGCACGTCAACGAGGCGCCGCCGGACGTGCGAGAGCGGCGCCCCGACGTCCCGCCCCAGCTGGCCGAGCTCGTCGGCCGCTGCCTGGGCAAGAATCCGGCCGAGCGGCCGACCGCCGCCGAGCTCGTCGCCGAGCTCGCGGCGTTCGCCCGTACCCCGGCGGCTCCACCCGCCGCGGCGGCGCCGGCGGAGGAGGACCGGACGCTCGTGATCGCCCGCCGCCCGCCGGCAGCGCGCCGCCGCCGCTGGCCGCTCGCGCTCCTGGCGGCGGTCCTGGCCGGCGCCGCGGTCGTCGGCGCGGCGGCCCTGCTCCGCGACGACGGCGACGCCGGCGCCGCGGGCACGCTCGTGCAGGTGCAGGCCGTGGCCACGTACGACCCGCTCGGCGACGGCACCGAGAACGACGGGGAGGCTTCGCTCGCGACCGACGGCGACCCCACCACCTACTGGTCGACCGAGGGCTACGACGACTTCGCGGCCACGAAGGAGGGCGTGGGGCTCGTGCTCGACACGGGCGGCGCTCTCGTCAGCTCGCTGACCGTCCAGACCAGCCTGCCCGGCTGGACCGCCGAGATCCGGACGGCCGACGATCCGGCCGGCCCCTTCGAGCGCGTCGTCGGAGAGTCGCAGCAGGTCGATGCCGAAACGACGTGGGAGCTCGGCGACGGCTCGGGGCGCTACCTCGCGATCTGGATCACCGCGCTGGCGGCCGAGGACGGCCGCGACCACGCGCGCGTCGACGAGGTCACCGCGCGCGGCTGACGCTCCGCCATTTGCCGGGTAGATGCTCTCCTCTTTGCCTATCGAGCTTGCGGAAGGCTCGGAACTCAGTCGAGCGGGTCGGTCGTCCGCAGTCCGGAGAAGCGGCGGAAGCCGCGGTCGCGCGAGGCCAGCGTGAGTCCGTGCTCGATCGCGAGTGCCGCGAGCTCGACGTCCGGGACGTCGTCGCTGCGAAGGCCGGCGGTCGCGGCGAGTTCCCCCGCGATCGCCCGGTGCTGTGGGCCGGCCGTGACGACGCGGGCGGCCGGCTGGAGGAGGTATGCCTCGGCGGTTGCCCATGCGTCGCGGATCGGGAGCGCCTGCGCTCCGAAGACCCTCGGGCTCGTGACGAGCCGAAGGAACGCGTACAGAACGGGCCAGCAGAGCGCGATGCCGTCGCCGGCGAGGCGCTCTTCGAGCCATTCCCTGGCGCGCCCGTGCTCCGGAGCGTCGGCGAACGTCGCGTAGATGAGCAGATTGGTGTCGACGAGCACGCGAGCGGCTACGCGAGCTCGCGTTGCGCGCGCCGCTCGTCGTCCAGCACGGCTAGCAGCGCGGAGACGTCGCTGACGTCCAATAGCGGGCGCCCGGGATGCACGGGTAGCGGCACGGCGTCCCCATGCGGATCGGGCCGCGCGCCACGACGAAGCAGCCGGTTCACCGCAACGCGGAAGGACTCGCCTGTTCTGCGGCGCTCGTCCTCGATCAGCGCGGCGACGTCGTCGTCCAGCGTGATGGTGGTGCGCAAGATGCTAGAAGCGTAGCATCAGCGACATCACATTCAATACGCGAGCCGGGAGCGGCGCTCGTGCCGCTCCAGCGCGAGCGCGACGAGGCGGTCGAGGATCTCCCCGTAGCCGATCCCCGAGGCCTCGAAGAGGCGGGTGTAGAAGCTTGTCGCCGTGAAGCCCGGGATCGTGTTCAGCTCGTTCAGCACGATCTCGCCGTCTCGCTCGCGGGCGAAGAAGTCGGCGCGGGCCATCCCCTCGCAGTCGGTCGCGACGAACGCCTGTACCGCGAGCTGCTGTGCGCGCTCGACCTGGGCGTCGTCGAGGCCGGTGGGCGGCACCTGGAGCTCGGAGCCGCCCTCGTCGTACTTCGACGACCAGTCGTACCAGTCGGCGTGGTGCGACACGACGCGGCCGGGCAGCGAGGCGACCGGCTCGCGCTGGCTGCCGAGCACGGCGACCTCGACCTCGATCCCGGGGACGAACTCCTCCACGAGCACCTTGTCGTCGTGGCGGCGCGCCAGCTCGACCGCCGGCTCGAGCTCGTCCTCGGCCCGCACCTTGGAGATGCCGACCGACGAACCCAGGCGCGCCGGCTTGACGAACACCGGGTAGCCGAAGGGGTTCCGCACCGGGTCGCCCGGACGCAGGGCGACGTGCTCCGCGACCGGGATCTCCTGCGCGCGCATCACCTGCTTGAAGACGTCCTTGTCCATGCACAGCGCCGAGGCGAGCACCCCGGGGCCGACGTACGCCACGCCGGCGAGCTCGAGCAGGCCCTGGACGGTGCCGTCCTCGCCGAACGGGCCGTGGAGCACGGGGATGACGACGTCGACGTCCGCCAGCGTCGCAGGCGCCGACGCGGAGGGAACCGGCAGCGTCGCGGCCGCCGTGGCCGGCAGCTCGCGGCCAGCAGCGGCGGGAAGCGCCCAGCGGCCGTCGCGGCCGATCTCGATCGCCACCGTCTCGTAGCGGTCCGGGTCGAGCGCGGCCGCGACCGAGCGGGCCGACGCCAGCGAGATCTCGTGCTCGGACGACCGGCCGCCGGCGAGCACCGCGACCCGGAGCCTGCTCACGGCAGGAGCGAGTCGCCCGTCGTGTCCGTCGGCGGCGGGGTCGGCGGCGGCGGCGTCGGCTGCGGCAGCGTCGCCGGCGGCGGCTCCACGTAGCGCCCGACGGTCAGCACCACGCGCGATCCCGGCTCCGCCTGCTCGTTGCCGAACGGCTGCTGGTCGACGACGACCCCGTCGAGCGTCGGGTCGTCCGTGTCCTGCCGGACGGCCGAGACGCGGAACCCGGCGGCGAGCAGCGTCGTGCGGGCGGTGCCGACGTCGAGGTTGGTGACGTCGGGCACCGTCTCGAGCAGCGGGCCCGTGGAGACCGAGAGCGTCACCGTCGAGCCCTTGACCGCGGTCGAGTTGCCCGGCGGATCCTGGGTGACCACGGTGCCGCGGTCGAGGTCGGAGGGGACGTCGCGGCGTGCAACGGCGAAGCCGGCCGCCTGCAGCTGCGACGTCGCCGCGTCCTCGAGCAGGCCGGTCACCGAAGGCACCGCGACCTCCTTCGGCCCCTGGGAGACGTTGATGCGCACGCTCGTCCCGGCGACGACCTCCTCGTTCGGGGCGGGATCCTGCGCCGTCACCGTCCCGGGCGGCTCGTCGGAGTTGACGTCGCGCGGGTCGGCGTCCAGGTCGGCCGCCGAGAGCTCCTCGATTGCGTCCGCGAGACTCTTGCCGCGGACGTCGGGCACCTTCACCACGCGCTTGCCGCTCGAGACGGTCAGCTCGACGATGCTCCCCTTCGCGAGCCGCGTGCCGGGCTCCGGGCTCTGGTCGGCGACGATTCCCTCCGGTACCTCGTCGTTCGGGAGGCGCTTGACGCGCGGCTTCAGGTCGGCGTTGCCGACGAGCGCGACGGCGTTCGCCTCGCGGAGCCCCTCGTACTCGCCGACCGCGACGGGCTCCGACTCCTCCAGGCGGTTCTGGACGTAGTCCCAGACGAAGTAGCCCGCGACGGCGAGCGCCAGCAGCGCCCCGAGCGCGAGGAGCCACGGCCACCAGGCGCGCCCACGTGCGACGGGTGCCTCGTACGCCCGGTAGCGCTCCTCGCCGCCGTAGGCCTGCGTGCGGCGCACCTGCGTGGCGGCGGTCGTCTCCGCGACCGCGCCGCCGCCCGCGAGGACGACCGTGGCGGCCTCCGCGGTCTCGCGCCCGACCTGCTCGCCGCGCGCGACGAGCTCGAGGTCGCGGTCCATCTCGGAGGCCGAGCGATAGCGGTCGGTGGGCTCCTTCGCGAGCGCGCGCAGCACCACGAGGTCGAGGTCGCGCGGGATCTCCGGCCGCAGCGTCGAGGGCGCCTCGGGCGCCTGCGAGAGGTGCTTCATCGCGATCTCGACCGCGGTCTCGCCCGAGAACGGCACCTTGCCGGTCAGCAGCTCGTACAGCACGATGCCGCTCGAGTAGAGGTCGGAGCTCTCCTCGACCGGCGCGCCGCGGGCCTGCTCGGGCGAGAGGTACTGCGCCGTGCCGATGATCGAGCCGGCCTCGGTCATCTGGCTCGTGCCCGCGCGGGCGATGCCGAAGTCGGTCACCTTGACCCGGCCCTCGCGGTCGACGATCACGTTGTGGGGCTTGATGTCGCGGTGGATGATCCCGTTGCGGTGTGCGTAGCGGAGCGCCGCGAGGATCTGGCGCGTGTACGAGATCGCGACCGGGACCGGGCAGGGGCCGCGCGAGACGAGCAGCTCCTTGAGCGTCCGGCCTTCGACGTACTCCATGACGATGAAGTACGAGCCGTCGACCTCGCCCCGGTCGAAGATCGAGACGATGTTCGGGTGCGAGAGGCCGGCCGCGTGGGTCGCCTCGCGCCGGAAGCGCTCGACGAACTGCGCGTCGCTGGCGTAGCGGCCGTGGAGGATCTTCACGGCGACGCGCCGGCCCAGCTCCTGGTCGCCGGCGAGCCAGACGTCCGCCATCCCGCCCGAGCCGAGCTTGCGCTCGAGCCGGTAGCGGCCGGCGAACAGCGTTCCCGCGATCTCCTCGCTCGTCGTCATCGTCGTAACGTTAGGTATTCGCCGCAGGCTCCAGGAGTGCCTGCAGCACCTCGCGCGCGATCGGCGCCGCGGTGGCGCCGCCCGTCAGCGTCTGGTTCTCGAGCACGACCGCGATCGCCGTCCGCGGGCGCTCGCCCGGCGGTCCTGCGAAGGCGATGAACCAGGTGATGTTGCGGCCGCCGACGCCCGTCTCGGCCGTTCCCGTCTTGCCCCCCACGCGCATCCCGGAGATGCGCGCCGAGGTGCCCGTGCCCGCCTCGACGGCGCGCACCATCATCTCGCCGACGGCCGCGGCGGTGGCCGGCTCGACCGCCCGCCGGATCCGGTGGCGGCGGGTCTCCACGATCGGCTCCCGGTCGGGCGAGACGATCCGGTCGACGACGTGCGGCCGCATCAGGATGCCCGCGTTCCCGATCGTCCCCGCCACCATCGCCATCTGCAGCGGCGTCACCAGCAGCCGCTCCTGTCCGAACGCCATCCGGCCCGCGTCGACGTCGCTGTCGCGCTTCGGGTAGTAGAGCTCCCGCCCGGAGTAGAGCCCGGAGGCCCGGCGCTCGTCCTCGGGCGTCTCCAGCGGCGGCAGCTCGTAGAAGCCGAAGTCCTTCGCCTCGTCGAGGATCCGCTTCGCGCCAAGCGCCTGGCCGATCTTGCAGAAGGTCGAGTTGACCGAGTACTGCAGCGCCGTCGCCAGCGTGTGCCTGCCGAACGGCGACGAGGTGTCGAAGTTGTTGACCCGCTTGCCGTACGCGATGCAGTAGCCGGGGTCGTCGAAGGTCGAGGAGGCCGTGAACTTGCCCGAGTCGAGCGCGGCCGAGGCGGTCACGACCTTGAACGTGGAGCCCGGCGGGTAGAGCCCGGCCGTGGCACGGTTGATCAGCGGCGCGGGGTCGCCGCAGTCGGCCCGGATCCGCTCGATCTCGCCGAACCGGTTCTCGACCAGGTTCGGGTTGTAGCTCGGGCTCGACGCGAGCACCTTGACGCGGCCGTTGCGGGGGTCGAGCGCCGCGACCGCGCCGCAGGTCGTCCCGAGCGCGTCGAGCGCGACCCGCTGCGCGTCGAGGTCGAGCGTCAGCCGGACGTCGTTGCCGACGATCGGCTTGCCGCGCAGCTTGTCGAGTGACGACTCGACGAACGTGGACAGATCCTCGTTGGATGCGGTCAGGTAGTCGTTGAGCGAGCGTTCGAGGCCCGCCCGCGAGCGCGACTGCGTCGAGTAGCCGACGACGTGCGCCGTCAGCGCCCCCTGCGGGTAGCGACGGAAGAAGAGCGTCCGGCCGCCGACCTTGCGCTCCCGGTTGCGCGCGAGCCGGCGGCCGTCGGCCGTGATCTCGCCGCGTTCGATCTCGAACTGCGCCACTCGCTGCACCTCGTTGTCCTGCCGTTCCGCGAGGGCCGGGCGCGCCCAGGTCTGCCAGTACGTCGTCGCCACGACGAGGACGACGAGCAGGGCCAGCGCGGCGCCGGCGACCCGGGCGATCTGCTGGTTCATCGGTTCCAGGCGGCGATCGCGCCGGCGCGGTTGGAGACGAGCAGGAGCAGCGCGAGCGTGACGAAGTTGGCCACGATGCTGGAGCCGCCGTAGGAGACGAACGGCAGCGTGATCCCGGTCAGCGGCACGACTCGCAGGACGCCGCCGACGATGATGAACGTCTGCAGCGCGAAGCCGAAGGTCAGGCCGGCGGCGAGTAGCTTGGAGAAGCCGTCCTGCGCCACCAGCGCGACCCGCATGCCGCGCGCGACGAAGACCATGAACGCCAGCAGCACGGCTGCGGAGCCGACGAGCCCGACCTCCTGGGCGATCGCCGAGTAGATGAAGTCCGTGTTCAGGTAGGGGATCAGCGGGTTGCCCTCCACGGTCGTGAAGGTTCCCTTGCCGAGCCCCGTGCCGCCGTAGCCTCCGTTGGCGATCGAGTAGAGGCTCTTGACGAGCTGGTAGGAGTCGCAGTTCTGCCGGTACTCCTGGAGGCCGTTGAGCGAGCAGTAGACCTTGTCGTCGGTCCAGGGGTGCAGCCAGACGGTCACGCGCTGTTGCACCCGGTCGAGCGCGTTGTAGAGCGCCGCCGCGCCGCCGAGGAAGAGGACGAGCCCCGCGCCGACGTACAGCGCCCGCCCCGTGGCGGCGTAGAGCATCGCCAGGAAGATCCCGAAGTTGAGCAGCGCGCTGCCGAGGTCGCTCGTCTGGACCAGCACGAGCATCGCGGCGCCCCAGATCGCGAGCAGTGGCCCGAAGTCCTTCAGGCGCCCCTGCGCCAGCGCCTCGCGCTTGTCGCGCAGGTAGCCGGCGAGGAAGACGACCAGCATGATCTTCGCCAGCTCGCCCGGCTGGAAGCGCAGCGGTCCGATCTCGACCCACAGGCGCACGCCGTTGACCTCGACGCCGAGCCTCGGCACCGACGGCAGGAGCAGGAGCACGACGGCGCCGATCCCGAACAGGTACTTGTAGCGCTCCAGCACGCGGTAGTCGTGGCGGAGCCAGATCAGCGCGCCGGTGAAGACGCCGAGCCCGACGACGACCCACACCGCCTGGCGGAGCGCGTCGTCCGGGTTGAGTCGGTAGATCATCGTCAGCCCGATCGCCGTCAGCACGCCGGCGAGCGGGAGCAGCGCCGGGTCGGCGAACGGCACCGTGCGGCGCGCGACGAGGTGGGCGACCAGGTAGACGGCGCCGAACACGCCCACCCACACGAGCTGGTCGTACGAGACCTGATCCTCGAGCGCGATCGTGACGCTCGCGAACGCTGTGGTGGCGACGAGCCCGGCGAGGATCAGGTTGAAGAGCTCGCGGTTGCGAGCGCTCACTGCCAGACGCCCCAGTAGACGACCAGGCCCGCGACGACGAGCGCGGTCGCGATCGCCGCGAGCGCGAGCAGCCGTCCGCCGGAGCCGGGGCCGTGCCGGCGGACGCGCAAGCGCCCGGAAGGACGTTCGGCCGGCTCGGCGGGCTCGGCCTGCTGTGCCGGCTGTTGGAGCGGCTGCGACTCCGCCGTCACCTCGTCGACCTCAGTGAGCGCGTCGCCCGCGTCCACCGGCTCGTCGCCGTCCACGATCTCGAAGACGATCACGGTGATGTTGTCCTCGCCGCCGGCGCGGTTCGCCGCCTCCACGAGCAGCGCCGCCATCCGGTCCGGGTCGCCGTCGCCCGCGGTCGCCGTGGCGAGGACGTCCGCGTCCGGGAGCATGTGCGTGAGCCCGTCCGAGCAGATCAGGTAGAGGTCGCCCGGCGCGATCTCGACGGTGAGGGCGTCGACGTCGACGTCCGGGTCGGTGCCGAGGGCGCGCGTGATCACCGACCGGTGCGGATGGTCGACCGCCTCCTCCTCGGTCAGCCTGCCGCTCCGGACGAGCTCGGCGACGAGCGAGTGGTCGGCGGTCAGCTGCTCGAGCACCCCGTCCCGTAGTCGGTAGGCGCGCGAGTCGCCGACGTGGCCGATCGCGATCGTCCCCGCGTTGACGTCGACGAGCGCGACCGTCGCCGTCGTGCCCATCCCGGCCGCCGCCGGGTCCTCGGTCGCCCGCCGGTAGACGCGCTCGTTCGCGCGGCGGACCAGCTCCGCGACCGCCTCCTCGCCGCGCCCGTCCGTGCCGGTGCGCTCCTCGATCGCCGCCGCGGCGATCTGGGAGGCGAGTTCTCCCGCCTGCGCGCCGCCCATGCCGTCTGCGACCGCGAAGAGCGGCGATTCCGAGACGTAGGCGTCCTGGTTGCGCAGCCGGCGCCGGCCCGTGTCGGTGACCGCCGCGACCCTGCCGATCCTCATGCGGCCCTCCCGGCGCAAGGACGCGAATCCGCGGGAGCGGATCCGCGCCCGCGCGAACACCCCTGAAGGCGGCCGCTCACGCGGCCGCACGCCGCCTGGGAGAGCCGGACGAACACGCGGCTGATCACGCGGCCTCCACGCGGAGGTCGGTCTGGCCGATGCGGACGACGTCGCCCGTCTGCAGCTGGCGCGCCGTCGTCACGCGGGCGCCGTTCACGAAGGTCCCGTTCGTGGAACCCGCGTCCTCGAGCCAGAGGCCGTCTGAGCGCACCTCGAACTGCGCGTGCCTGCTCGAGACGAAGTCGTCGCCGTCCATGCGCAGGCCGTTCTCGGCGCCGCGGCCGACGGTCGTCGGCGCATTCAGCTCGACGGTGGCGCCCTGCGAGAGCGTCGGGCTCGAGAGCACGAGCAGCCGCGCTGTCCGCTGCGGGAGCGCCGCGCGCACCTCCTCCGCCTCGGCGGGGCCGAGGATGATGCTCTCCTGCGCCGGCGCCGCGCGCAGGTCGCGCGTGGCGCTGCGGACGACGAGCCAGATGAAGAGGTACAGGAGCACCAGGAAGGCGATCTTGAGCGCGAGGAGCGCCTCGTCGACCTCGACGGCGACCATCACGGCAGCCGTCGGCCGAAGACGACATCCGTGCTCCCCAGCGTGATCCGGTCGCCGTCGGCCAGCTTGCTCCGCTCGACCCGCTCGCCGTTCAGCTCCGTCCCGTTCGTCGAGCCGAGGTCGACCAGCCAGTACGTCGGGCCCTCCTGGACGAGCTCGGCGTGGCGGCGCGAGACGTTCCCGTCGTCGAGCCGGACGTCGCACTCGCGCGAGCGGCCGAGCACGACTCGCCTGGAGGTGACCTGGTGGACGCGGCCGTCGACCGTCAGCGTCACCACCTCGCGCTCCACCTCCGGCGGCTGCTCGGGCTCGACGGACTCCGGCCCCGGCTCTCGCGCGCGGTAGACCATCGTCGCGGCCGGAGCCGCGGCGGGAACGGCCGCGTCCGGCACGGGGAGCGGCGCGGGCGGGGAGACCGACGGCGGCGCGGGACGCGCGACCTCGGGAGGCCCCTCCTGCGGCTGGACGACGCGTGTCGCGATCCCGAACTCGCCGATCGCGAGGTCGTCGTCGGTGACGATCCTGACCCGCGGCGGCGTCAGCAGCGCGTACGCCTCGCGCTTGGCGTGCTCGCCCAGGTACTCCTGCAGCTCGCCGATCAGCGAGCCCTCGTAGCCGGAGAACTGCTCGCGGTCGGGCGTCGAGAGGTAGACGGTGTACTCGTTGGGGACGTAGACCCGCGAGACCGACACCGAGCGGTGCTCGTCCATCTCCTTCGCGAGCTTGCGCGCGAGCTCGACCGGCTGGACGTGCGTGCGGAACGCGCGGCCGAACACGCCCTCGAACAGCCCCTCGATCTTCGACTCGATGCTCCGCAGCACGCTCACGCGCACCGACTTTCTGCGCGCGAAGATCCCTGAAGCCGGCCGCGGTCGCGGCCGGGAGACACCGGGCGCCTCACGCACACCCCCCAGCCGGCGGCTTGCGGGGCCGGGCTAGGCAGGCTGCCCTCGCCGGCCTCGCTCCGCGGGCGTCGCCGCGGGCACGCGCGGGCGTCTGAGGTCGGACGAGGGCGTCTCATGTCGCACAACCGCTCCGCGACGAGTCTAGCGGGCACCCCTCAGCACCAGGGTCCCGCAGAGGAGGGCGCAGAGGAGCCACGTGCCGAGCACGAGCGACGGCCAGGGCACCGAGGGCGCCGCCAGCAGCACGAGCGCGAGCTGGAGCGCGCCGAGCCCGGCGATCCCCCAGAGGCCGCGTGCGCGAGCGCGCGGGAGCAGGAACGCCGTCAGCGCCAGCGCGAGCGCCGTCGTCAGCAGCGCCGCGTTCTCCGAGAGCACCTCGAGCAGAGCGGTGCCGACGTCGGCGGGGCGCTCGCTCGTCGCCACGCCGATGTCGCCCACCACGTCGCCGGTCAGGGGCAGCGGCCGGCCCGCGAGGCCCGCGACGAGCGCCGCAGCGAGCACGGCCACGCCCGCATGCAGGGCGCGGCGCCAGCCGCCGCGTGCCGGTTGCACCGCGAGCGGAACGATTGCCAGCCCGCCGAGCGGCGCGAGCAGCGGGCCGGCGGCGAACGCCAGCCCGGCCCGTGCGTCGCGCCAGGTGGCGACGAGCCAGCCGAGAGCGAGCGCGCCGTAGAGGAGCGCAGCCCCGCGGGCGACGTTCCCGAGCGGGAAGAGCGGGGCGAAGAGCGCGATCGCGAGGCCGGCGCGCGGCCAGCGGAAGGCGGCGAGCGCCGCGGCTGCGGCGAGCAGGACGAGCAGGACGGGCGGCCAGAACGGCAGCAGCGCGCCGCCCCCGAGGGCGACGACGCCGGCGAGCCCCGCAGGCACGAGCCGCGCCTCGAGCGCGACCGGCGCCGACTTCGGCTTCGGCCGCGCCGGGGCCGCCTCGGCACGCGGGCGCCGGGGCGCGCGGCGCCGCTCCTCCCGCGGCGCGGAGAGGACCGAACGCAACTCGGCCGCCAGCTCCGCGGCGCGCGGGCGCCTGGCGGGGTCGACCGCGAGCGCCCGCGTGACGGCCGCGACGAGCCGCTTGGGGAGGTCGGGGCGCTGGGTCTGCAGCGGCGGCGCCCCGGCCTCGATCGCGGCCGCCACGCTCGGCAGCGGCACGCCCCAGAACGGGTGCTGACCGGCGAGCGCCTCCCAGAGCAGCACGCCGACGGCCCAGACGTCGCTCGCGGCGGTCGCTTCCTGGCCGTGGAGCCGCTCCGGCGCGATGTACGCGAGCGTTCCGGGGACGTCCCCGACAGCGGTCAGCGTGTCCGCTTCGTCGAACTGCGCGAGGCCGAAGTCGAGCAGCTTCACGCTCAGCTGCGCCTCGTCGGCGACGAGCACGTTCGACGGCTTCACGTCGCGGTGGACGATGCCCCGCCCGTGCGCGTGGGCGAGCCCGTCGAGGATCTGGGCGGCGGCCTCGAGCGTCTCGGCGTCGGTGAGGCCGCCGTTCCGCAGCGCCTCCCGCATCGTCCGCCCCTGGACGTACTCGTAGGCGATGTAGACGTGCCCTGCGTCACCGCCGAAGTCGTAGGCGCGGACGCAGCGCTCGTGGCGCAGCCGCGACGCCGCCTCAGCCTCGCGCGCCGCCCGCGAGGCACGCTTGCCCTCGCGCGCGACGATCTTGAGCGCGACGTCGAGCCCGGTGCGCTCGTCGCGCGCGAGCCAGACGGAGCCGGAGCCGCCGCGACCGAGCGGCCGGAGCGGGCGGTAGCGGTCGAGGACGAGGTCTCGCTGGGGGGATGCGAAGGCGGCCGACGACACGTCCCGGTCGAGTTCGCCGCAGCGCCTGCTCGTCCTCCGGATCCCGGGGCATCCCGTACAGTGACCGCTTGCACGGGAGCCGCTTGTGACAACCCGAGACGACGACATCCTCGACTTCGACTTCGTCGACGAGGGCGCGACGACCGAGTCGCCGGGCCATGACGCCGGCGCGGCGCCCCGACGCCCTGCGCCCGCGGGCACGGACGGCGGCGGCCCGCGTGGCCCCCGTTTGCGTCTGCGCTCCGGCTGGACGCCGCTGCTCCGCCTCGTCGGCCTGATCGCGTTCGCGATCCTCGTCGTCGTGCTGCTCGTGGTCTGGGCGCAGGGCTGCGCGAGCGACCGCCAGCGTGAGTCGTACGACGACTACATGACCGGCCTCAAGGCCGTCGGCGACGAGTCGGCGACGATCGGACGGGAGCTCTCGGAGCTCTTGACGACGCCCGGCCTCCAGCAGACCGACCTGGAGACACAGCTCGCGGGCCTCGTGCAGCGGCAGCAGCTCGGCGTCGAGAACGCGCTCGACCTCGATCCGCCGGGGCCCGTGCGTCCCGAGCACGAGTCGGCCCTCGAGGCCCTTCGCTTCCGGGTCTCGGGCCTGCAGGGGCTGCTCGACACCTTCGTGGCCACGAAGACGTCCGACGACCGGACGGCGGCGGGCCAGCAGCTCGCGGCGCAGGCGCAGCGCCTGACGACCAGCGACGTCGTCTGGAACGACCTCTTCCGCGTGCCCGCCACCGCGGTGCTCCAGGACCGCGACATCACCGGGGTCGCCGTGCCCGCGTCCGTGTTCGTCGAGAACACGGAGCTGTATACGACCCGGTCGATGACCCAGACCTGGCAGCGCATCCACGGCGCGTCGACGGGCGGCACCCCGGTCGGTATCCACGGCAACGGGATCGAGAGCGTCACCGTCCAGCCGTCCGGGCAGCAGCTCTCCACCGATACGGAGACGACGATCCAGTCGTCGACCGACCTCGCGTTCGAGGTGGCGGTGACCAACTCCGGCGACTTCCAGGAGGTCGGGGTCAAGGTGACCCTGACGATCCCGAAGGCCGACCGGCCGATCGTGAAGAACGCGACGATCCCGCTGATCGAGTCGGGGGAGACGCAGACCGTCACCTTCCGGGACTTCCCCGACCCGCCGTTCGGCGAGGGGGTGGCGGTGAAGGTCGACGTGCAGCCGGTCGAGGGCGAGACCAACACCTCGAACAACACGGTCGAGTACCCGGTCATCTTCTCGCTGGGCTAGGCGGCGGTGGACGCCTCGCTCGCGGTCGCCGTCGTCGCCTGCGCCCTCGCGGCGCTGGCGCTGCTCGTCGCGCTCCTGCTCTGGCGCCGCGTGTCGCGGCTCCGCGCCGCGCAGGCCGTGCTGCTCGGCGGCGGCACTCGCGACCTCGTCGACTTCGCTGTCTCGCTGCAGGGCCGGATCGACGACCTGCACGGGGCGGTCGGCGAGATCGCGGCCGGCCTCTCGCGCGTCGACCGGCGCGTCGACGGGGCGGTCACGAACACGGCCGTCGTCCGTTACGACGCCTACAAGGACACCGGCGGCCAGCAGTCGGCGTCCTTCGCGTTCCTCGACGCCAACCGAACCGGCACGGTGGTGACGGCGATTCAGGGCCGCGACTACGCGCGCATCTACGTGAAGGACCTCGACCGCGGCCGCGCGTCGGTCGCGCTCTCCCCCGAGGAGCTCGAGGCGGTCGAG
>DASTPC010000091.1:0-5550 GCA_035720085.1 Gaiellaceae bacterium | reverse complement strand
TCTTCGCGCTGCGCGAGCGGCTCGGCCTGCCGGGCTCGAAGAACGCCTGCCAGCAGGGCGAGTGCGGCTCGTGCTCGGTCCTGTTGGACGGGACGCTCGTGTGCGCGTGCCTCGTCCTCGCCGCCCAGGCCGACGGGCACGACGTCGTCACCGTCGAGGGGCTCGTCGAGAACGGCCGCCCGCACCGGGTGCAGCAGGCGTTCGCGGCCGCCGGCGCCGTGCAGTGCGGCTTCTGCACGCCCGGCCTGGTCGTCGCGACCGTCGACCTGCTCGCGCGCCGGGGCGCGCCGACGGACGAGGAGATCCGCGAGGCGCTCTCCGGCAACCTCTGCCGCTGCACCGGGTACCAGAAGATCCTCGACGCCGTCCGGGCAGCCGCCTCGTGACCCGGACGGACACGTCCCGAGAGGCTGCCTGTCGGGGCACCCCTAACCCACCACCCACTGCGATCATATCGTGGCAACACGCACGAATGGGCAACGGCTTCGTGTCAAGAGTGTGGCGCGCATGAGCGTCGAGGCGACCCGCACGGCGCCACCGAGGCTCGAGCTCGGCCGCGTCGGCGAGAGCGTCCCGCGCGCGGACGGCATCCCGAAGACCACGGGCGAGTTCGCGTACGCGAGCGACCTGCAGGCGGCCGGGATGCTCTGGGGGCACACGCTCCGCAGCCCGACGCCGCACGCCCGGATCGTCGAGCTGGACGTCGGGCCCGCGCTCGCGTTGCCCGGCGTCCACGCCGTGCTCACGCACGACGACGTGCCCGGCCGCAAGACGTACGGCCTCGAGTTCCCCGACCAGCCGGTGCTCGCGATCGACCGCGTCCGCTACTTCGGCGAGCCGGTGGCGCTGGTCGCCGCCGAGCACCCCGAGCAGGCCCGCCGTGCGGCCGCCGCGATCCGCGTCGTCTACGAGGAGCTCGACCTCGTCGTCGACATGGAGAAGGCCACCGAGGCCGAGCCGCTGCACCCGGACCGGCCGACGATGGGGCACGGCTACCGCGACGACCAGCGGCCGAACGTGGTGCGTCACATCGTCATCCGCCACGGCGACCCGGAGACGGCCGGGGACGTCGTCGTGGAGGGCGTCTACGAGGTCGGCAGCCAGGACCAGGCCTTCCTCGGGCCCGAGTCGGGGCTCGCCGTCCCGGACGGCGAGGGCGGCGTCGACGTCTACGTCGCGACGCAGTGGCTGCACGTCGACCGGGACCAGGTCGCCCCGTGCCTCGGCCTCGCCCCGGAGCAGGTCCGCATCCACCTCGCCGGCGTCGGCGGCGCTTTCGGCGGCCGCGAGGATCTGTCGATGCAGATCCACGGCGCGCTGCTCGCTCTGCACAGCGACCGGCCGGTGAAGATGGTCTACAGCCGCGACGAGTCGTTCGTCGGGCACGTGCACCGGCACCCGGCCAAGATCTGGTTCGAGCACCGCGCGACCCGGGACGGCCGCATCGTGTGCGTCCACGCCCGGATCCTCGTCGACGGGGGCGCCTACGCCTCCAGCTCGACCGCTGTGATCTCGAACGCCGCCTCGTTCGCGCTCGGCCCGTACCGGGTCGACAACGCGCTGATCGAGGGAACCGCCGTCTACACCAACAACCCGCCCTGCGGCGCCATGCGCGGCTTCGGCGCCGTGCAGACGTGCTTCGCCGCC
Organism: Gaiellaceae bacterium; assembly: GCA_035720085.1. Classification (GTDB taxonomy): domain Bacteria; phylum Actinomycetota; class Thermoleophilia; order Gaiellales; family Gaiellaceae; genus Gaiella. The sequence continues at coordinate 3,903 of DASTPC010000091.1, read as the reverse complement.
GAGGCACAGCTGGACCGGCTCGCCGCGCAGCTGGACATCGCGCCCGTCGAGCTGCGGCTGCTGAACGCGCTCGCGCCGGGCGACCGCCTGCCGACCGGGCAGCTCGTGACCGGGTCGCTCCCCACCGCCGAGGTGATCCGCCGCGCGGCGGCGATCCCGGTGCCCGAGCCGGAGGAGCTGCCGCGAGACCCGATCCGCCTTCCCGGCGGCGCGGGCAACACGACGCGGGGCGAGGGCGTCCGGCGCGGCGTCGGCTTCGCGGTCGGATTCAAGAACATCTGCTACTCGGAGGGGTTCGACGACTTCTGCTCGGCGCGCGTCGTGCTCCACGCGGACGGCTCCGCCGACGTGTACTGCGCTGCCGCCGAGGTCGGGCAGGGCGTCGTCGGCGTGATCCTCCAGGTCGCCCGCACCGAGCTCGCGACGGACGACGTGGTGCTGGCGCCGCACACGACGGCGGCGGTCGGCTCGGCCGGCTCCGCCTCGGCCTCGCGGATGACGTGGATGGCCGCCGGCGCGGTGCGTGACGCGTGCCGGGCGGCGCTCGAGGAGCGGGAGCGGCGCGGCGGCGCCGAGGTCGACGTCGAGCGTGTCTACCGCCATCCACGAACGTGGCCGCTCGACCCCGAGACCGGCCAGGTGACGGGGGAGCGGGCGCATGTCGCGCTCGCGGTCGCGGCCATGCGGGTCGTCGCCGAGGTCGACGTCGAGCTCGGCCTCACCCGCGTTGCCTGGGTCGGCACGGCCCAGGACATCGGCAGAGCGATCAACCCGCAGGCCGTGCACGGCCAGATCGAGGGCGGCACCGCGCAGGGCCTCGGCCTGGCGCTGATGGAGGAGATCCAGACGCGCGACGGGCGCATCCTCAACGCGAGCTTCACCGACTACCTGATCCCGACGTTCCTCGACATGCCGCCGGTCGTCGCCGAGCTCGTCGAAGACCCCGAGCCCGATGCGCCCTACGGCGTCAAGGGAGTCGGCGAGCCGCCCACCGTCGTCTCGACGGCGGCGATCGTGGCCGCGCTCAGGGACGCAACCGGGCGCCCGCTCGCGCGCGTGCCGGTGCGCCCCGACGACGTCTGCCTCTGAGGTGCGTCAGCGGTCGCGGACGGCCGCGAGCCCGCGCTCGAAGTCCTCGAACAGGTCGGCGATGTCCTCGCAGCCGACCGAGACGCGGATCAGGCAGTCGCGCTTCGGCTGCGGGTAGACGAGCGTCGAGAGGTCGCCCAGGCTGACCGCGATCGCGCTCAGCCGGAGCGCATCCGCGAACGCGCGCAGCTCCGGCTCGCCGCCGCGCAGCCGGAACGAGAGCATGCCGCCGAAGCGCTCGCCCAGCAGCCGGCGGGCGAGCGCGTGCTGCGGGTGACCGTCGAGGCCCGGGTAGCGCACCCAATCGACCTCGGGCCGCCCGTCGAGGAACTGCGCCAGGGCCAACGCGTTGGCGCAGTGCGCCTGCAGCCGCAGCCCGAGCGTGCGCACCCCGCGCAGGACGAGCCAGGCGTTGAAGGGGCTCGCGCACGACCCGTGGACGTCCAGCTCCCAGCGCACGGGGTCGAGCAGCCGCTTCGGCCCGGCGACGACGCCCGCCAGCGCGTCGCCGTGCCCCGCCAGGTACTTCGTCGCCGAGTGGACGACCAGGTCGGCGCCGTGCTCGAGCGGGCGGAGCAGGAACGGGGTCAGGAACGTGTTGTCGACCACCAGGAGCGCGCCGTGGCCCGCGGCGAGCTCTGCCAGGGCGGGCACGTCGGCGACGAGCATGTGCGGGTTGGAGACCGACTCGGTCAGCAGCACGCGCGTCTCCGGCCGCAGCGCCGCGCGGACCGCTTCGAGGTCGGTCGTGTCGACGGACGTCACCTGGACGCCGCGGCGCGGCAGGTCCTGCTCGACGAGGAAGCGCGTGATCACGAACAGGTCGGCGGGTGACACGAGGTGGTCGCCTGCCTGGAGCAGGCTCAGGAGCGTCGTCGACAGCGCCGCCATGCCCGAGGCGCCGACGACGGCGTCCTCGGCGCCCTCGAGGTCGGCGAGCTTGGCCTCGAGGGCAGCGGTCGTCGGGTTGCCGGTGCGGCTGTAGAAGAAGCCGCCCTGCCAGGACATCCCCGCCTCGACCGCTTCGTCCTTCGCGCGGGAGGTCTCGAAGGCGAACGTGGCGGTCTGGTAGATCGGCGTCGCGTGTGCCCCCGTCGCGGGGTCCGGCGCCTCGCCGGTGTGGATCGCGCGCGTCGAGAAGCCGCGGGGCATCTAGCGCCGCAGCGTCATCGCGGCGCCCACGACGAGCAGGACGATCCCGACCGCGCGCATCGGGTCGAGCCCGATCCGGTCGAAGCCGAACCAGCCGAAGCGGTCGATCGCGGTCGCCGCGACGAGCTGGCCCGCGATCAGGAGCGCGACCGTCGCGGTCGTCCCGATCCGCGGGCCGGCGATCGTGATCGAGAGGACGATGAAGCCGCCGAGGAGCCCGCCCACGAGCATCCAGCGCGGGACGTCGCCCACCTCGCCGAGGCCGCCCGCGCCCCGGCGGACGAGCAGCAGCACCGGCCCGACGGCGAGGGCGGTCACGACCGTCGCGATCAGCACCGCCTCGAGCGAGCCGACCCGCTCGCCGAGCCGGCCCTGGACGGCGATCTGCCCCGCCCCTGCGAGGCCCGCGGCCAGGGCGAGGACGGTCGCGACGGCGGTCCCGTTCACGGGGAGGACGCTATACGCTCCGCCGCGATGGCAGAGCCGACCCATCCGCGCCCTCAGGATCCGGCCGCGCTCGGCTTCGAGACGATCCGCTACGAGAAGGCACCGCCGCGCGCAACCGTGACCCTCGACCGGCCGGAGGTCCTGAACGCCTTCGACTTCCGGATGCTCCGCGAGCTCGCCCGCGCCTGCGAGGACGCCTCCTGGGACGACGAGGTGCGCGTGCTCGTGCTCACCGGGGCGGGCCGCGCCTTCTGCGTCGGCGCCGACCTCCGCTCGTGGGAGCAGGACTACCTCGGCCGCCCGGCCGAGTACTGGAAGTGGTTCGGCGCGTTCAAGGACGCCCACGACCGCCTCCGCGAGCTGGGCAAGCCGACGGTCGCGCGGATCAACGGGATCGCCGTCGGCGGCGGCAACGAGCTGCAGATGGCGTGCGACCTGGCCGTCATGGTCGACGACGCCTTCATCCGCCACGTCGGCCTCGAGCACGGCTCGGTGCCGGCGGGGGGCGCCACCCAGTGGCTGCCGCTCATGGTCGGCGACCGCCGCGCCCGCGAGATCGTCTTCCTCTGCGAGGAGGTGCCCGCCGCGCAGGCCGCAGAGTGGGGTCTCGTCAACCGCGCCGTCCCCCCGGCCCAGCTCGACGAGGTCGTGGACGAGTGGGCCGAGAAGCTCGCGCGCAAGCTGCCCCAGACGACGCGCTACGCGAAGCAGCAGCTCAACTTCTGGCGCGACCTCGCCTGGCACGAGACCGTCAACCACGCGCGGGACTGGCTGGCGCTCTCGATGCTCGGCGACGAGGCCCAGGACGCGGTGCGCTCGTTCCTCGCCCGGCGGCGCTGACCCCGAGCGCGCGCGCTCCCGTCCGGTTGCCGCGACGGAGGTCGCAACGCGACGGTTAGGGTCGGCGGTGTCGTCCCCCGCGCCGGCAGCCGCCGTCGGGCCGGACCTGCGCCGTCGCAGCACCCCTCGCCCTCGTAGGGACGCTGCTCGCGCTCGCGTCCTTCGTACTGACGACGCCTGGGGAGGCGGCCGCGGCACGCCGTCCAGCGGGCGCGCATCCGCGCCACCTCGACCGGCCGGATGGCCTGCGTGGCGGCGTTGTCGACGTCCGGAGTGCGGCCGTAGGCGAGCCATTCGCGCTCGCCTCGCCGATCGCCGTCGGCGGGACGCTGTTCGTCGCCTCCGCCGACGGCACCGTGCGCGCCTACCGCTGAC
>DASTPC010000090.1:0-4272 GCA_035720085.1 Gaiellaceae bacterium | reverse complement strand
CGGCCGCCCGGACGATGGGGTCGATGGGCTCGAGGCGGCGACGAGCGCGGCCGAAGGCGCGCGTGCGACCGGGGCGAGCGTGCCCGCGGCTGTCCGGGCGACGGGAGCGACGACAGGGGCGACGACCCGGGCGGTCGTGTCGACGACCGGCGCCGACACGGCAACGGCCGTCTGCACGACGGGCGTAGCGACCTCGTCGACCGTCGGCACGACCGTGGCTGCGACGACATCGACCTTCTGGACGACCGGCGCGGCCACGTCGCCGACGGTCCGAACGACGGGAGCAGCCGCCTCGCCGACCGTTCCGACGACCGGGGCCGTGACCGAGCCCACCGTCTGCACGACCGGCGCCGTCGCCTGGACAGCCGGGGCAACCGCCTGCGCGGCCGTCCCGACGACCGGCGCTGCGACCTGAGCGACCGGCTCAGCCGCCTTCGCAACGGGGTCTGCGGCCTTCGCCACCGGCTCCGCGATCTTCGCGACCGGCGCCGCGGCCTTCGCCACCGGCTCCCCCGCCTCCGCGACGGACGCCACAGCCTGCGCGACCGGCTGCGCCCCGCTCGGGGCCTGCACGGGCGCCTGCGGTGCGGGCGCAGCCGGCGGCGGCGCGACGGCGCTCGGCGGCGTTGCCGCCTGCGTGACCGGAGCGGCGGCCTGCGTCACCGACGGCACCGGCGACGGAACAGACGGAGCAGGAACGGCGGGCGCGGGCGCCGAAGCGGGAGCCGTCGAAGGCCCCGCCTGGATCGCGGACGTGCCGACGGCGGCTGCGCCCTGCGCGACCGGAGTCGTTGCCTGGGTCGCGGTCTGCGTGACGGCGCCGACCGGGCCCTGGCTGCGCGCGTCGGCGGCCCACCAGAGGCCGGCCAGGACGACTGCCAGGAGGACGGCCGCCCGTCCCGCCAGGCGTCGCCCGGCAAGCGCGCTCGAGGCGCGCGCACTCCGGGTCGCCGCTGTTTGCATCCACGGGCCTCGTCCCCACCGCTTCGCATTCGCAAACCACTCCGTTCGCGCCGGAGCCCGACGGGAGATGCGCTCTCCTGCGGTCCCGTTCAGCCGGCGAGCAGGCGCGCGAACCGCGGATCTCGCACGAGCGGCTCGAAGTCGGGGTCGACGGCTGCGGCCGGGCGCAGCTCCGGGTCGAGCTCGAGCGCGCGGCCAAGATGGGCGAGCCCGTCGTCGTGGCGGCCGGCGAGGCTCTCGAAGCAGGCGAGATCGTAGAGCAGCGCCGCATCCTCGCCGTGGTCGGCGAGCGCGCCGGCGAGCAGCGCGACGCCGTCCTCGTACCGCCCCGGCGCGTGAAAGCGGTTTGCGCGGCGCAGCGGGTCCCAGACCAGGTGGATGCCGAGCAGACGCCGCAGCTCCGCGATCGGCTCGCGGTGGTCGTCGACGCGGAGGTCGCAGACGCGGTCGACGCCGTCGCGCGACTCCGCCGCAGCGCCGGCGCGCTCGACGACGACGGCAGCCGACTGCTGCCCGCGGACGTCGCCCCCGGCCGCCTGGCCCGCCTCGAGCGCCGACACCAGGCGACCCGCCAGCGGACCCGGCGTGCCGAGAAACGCCCGCTCCATCTCGGCGACGACGGCCTCCCCGGCGAGGATGTTCCCCTGCACCGCGTAGCTGGGCCCGACGCGGTGGCCCGCCCAGTCCAGGCACTGCGAGCCGGTGTGCGCCGCCGCCCGGCCCTCGGCGGCGACGGCGCCGAGCTGCCGCGTCTCCCGCCCGTCGTCGGCGGCGAGCGTGCGCTCGAGCGCCTCGTCGGGCGCGAGGCCGTCCGCGAGCTGCTCGAGCACCGCCGGCCCGTAGGCCGCCACTCCGGCCGCCTGCGTCGCCACCGCGCCGACCCCGGCCCGTGCCCACGGCACGACCGCGCCGACGGCGAAGTACTTCGACTGGACGGCGACGCCGACCTCGCCGGCCGCCGAATCGGCGGCGCAGATCGAGAAGGTGCCCATGCCGGCGGTCACGTCGCGAGGCTACCGCTACGCTCGGAAACGTGGACGCGATCGTCGTCGACGGGCTCGAGAAGGACTACAAGGACGTGCGCGCGCTCGACGGGATGACGTTCTCCGTCCCGGCGGGGCAGGTCTTCGGGCTGCTCGGGCCGAACGGCGCCGGCAAGTCGACCACCGTCCGCATCCTGGTCACGCTGACGCGGGCGGACGGCGGGCAGGCGTCGGTGGGCGGCCACGACGTGGCGCGAGCGGCAGGGGCAGTGCGGCGCGCGATCGGCTACGTGCCGCAGGCGTCCGGGGTCGACCGCGAGGCGACCGGGCGCGAGAATCTCTCCCTGCAGGCCCGCCTCCAGGGAATGCGCGGCGACGCGATCGCGAGCCGCTCGAACGAGCTGCTGGAGCTGTTCGGGCTCGACGGGAAGGCCGACGCGCTCGTGAAGACCTACTCCGGCGGCCAGAAGCGGCGCCTCGACGTGGCGATGGGCCTCGTCCACCGGCCGCAGGTGCTCTTCCTCGACGAGCCCACCACCGGCCTCGATCCGGAGGCGCGGGTGGCGATGTGGGACGAGCTCGCGCGCCTTGCAGCGGCGGAGACGCTGACGATCCTCCTCACGACCCACTATCTCGAGGAGGCCGACCGGCTGGCCGAGCGCGTCGCGATCGTCAGCCGCGGCAAGGTCGTCGTCGAGGGGCGGCCCGAGGACCTCAAGCGCGAGCTGCAGGGCGAGTCGGTGACCGTCGACCTGGGCAGCGCGAACGGCTCGGCGGCGCCCGCGGTCGAGTCGCTTCCCGGCGTGCACGAGGTGCTCGTCGACGGCCATCGCATCCACGCGCGCGTCGAGCGCGGCGCCGAGGCGACCCCGGCCATCCTCGCAGCGCTCGAGGCGGCGGGCGCCCCTGCCCGGGCGGTGACGATCGCGCGGCCGTCGCTCGACGACGTCTACCTCCACTACACCGGGCGTGACTTCCACGCCGACGACGAGGCCGGCGGCCCGTGACGACGCTCCGCCAGACGCTGTTCCTGACCGCGCGCGTGCTCCGCAACCTCGCGCGCCAGCCGATCTGGATCGTCGTGATGATCGTGCAGCCGATGTTCTGGCTGCTGCTCTACAGCCAGCTCTTCCGGCGGATCACCGAGCTACCCGGGTTCGGCACCACGTCCTACATCGACTATCTGACGCCCGGCGTGGCGGTGATGACCGCGTTCTTCTCCGGCTCCTGGGCCGGGATGGGGATGATCGAGGACCTCGACCGCGGTGTCGTCGAGCGGTTCCTGACGACGCCCGCGCGACGTGGCGCGGTCGTCTTCGGCCGGATCCTCGAGTCGGCGATCGTCGCGACGCTGCAGGCGATCCTGATCCTGCTCACCGGGCTTGCGCTCGGGGCGACGAACGGCGGCGTCGAGGGGTGGCTCGTGATCATGCTCGCCTCGTTCCTGATCGCGGCTGGCTTTGCCGGGATCTCGCACGGGATCGCGCTCCTGACCCGCCAGGAGGCGTCGATGATCGCGATCGCCCAGTTCATCGGGTTGCCGCTGCTCTTCTTCTCCTCGCTGCTGATCGCCCGCGAGCTGATCCCCGGCTGGATGCGGAGCCTCTCGCTGCTGAACCCCGTCGAGTGGGCGGTGCGCGCCGCCCGCGGCGAGGCGCTGCCGGGCACCGACTGGGGGGAGATGGGCGCGTTCCTGCTGCTCCTGCTCGCGTTCGCCGCGCTCGCAGGCTCGTTCGCGACCTGGTGCTTCCGCTCGTACCAGCGCGCGCTCTAGCTGCTCGGATCTAGCCGGGCAAGAGGTCGGCCAGCGCCCGCTCGAGCCACGGACGGATCTCGAGCGCGTCGGCGAACGCCCGATACTCGGCGGCCGCTCGCGCTCGACGCCGCTGCGGCCTGCGCACCGCGCGGAGCAGGACGTTCTTCGGCGTGTGCTCCAGCGGCACGAACTCGACGAGCTGCGTCTCGTAGCCGACGAGGGTCAGGAGCTGCGCGCGGGCTGCGTCGGTCACCTCGGCTGCGAACCGCTCCTTCAGGACCCCGTGCTGCAAGAGCGGGGCCAGCTCGCGGTTCCGGAGCTGGCCTAGCAGCTCATGCTGGCAGCACGGCACCGCGAGGACGACGTCCGCCTCCCAGCGCACGGCGCGCTCGAGCGCGGCGTCCGTAGCGGTGTCGCAGGCGTGGAGGCTGACGACGAGGTCGGCCCGGTCGAGCCCGCGGTGGCCGGCGATGTCGCCGACCTCGAAGCGGAGGCCCTCGGCTCCGAGGCGCCGCGCGAGCAGCTCGCACGAGGAGACGACGTCCTCCTTCAGGTCGAGGCCGACGAGCT
>DASTPC010000089.1:0-3143 GCA_035720085.1 Gaiellaceae bacterium | reverse complement strand
CGGATGAAGGTCGTCGGGGAGACCGTCGGCCGCGCGCCTCCCGGCCTGTCGTTGCCGCGCGGGGCGAGCGCTCCTCCCCAGACGCGCACGTCCGGGTCGACCGCCTTGACCGCGTCGTAGGTGCGCGCGAGCAGATCGAAGTACGTCGGGGCCGAGACGACGGTGCCGTCGGGGCCGAACTGGGGCAGCCAGAAGCGGTTCAGGTTCGGCTCGTTGCCGACGACGAGGTCGCGCACGCCGGGAAGCGCGGCGACGGCGGCGGCCGTGTACGCCGCGAGCTGCGCGCGGGCATCGGGCGTGACCGGCGTCGTCCGCGAGCCCGGGTTGTAGACCGAGAGGATCACGCGCATGCCCGTCAGCTCGGCGGCGGCCGCGACGTTGGCGAGGATGCGCGCCTCGGCGGGCCCGGGCCGCAGCTCGCCGGGCGTCCACGTGGAGGTGACCCGGATCGCGTCGAAGCCCGCGGCCCGGATCAGCGCCATGCGCGTCTTGGCCACGAGCGGGTCCGGCGAGCGGACCGAGTCCTCCGCGACGCCGAGCGCCATCGCCGGCCCGCCGGCGCGGGCAGGCGCGGCGAGCGCGAGCAGGAGCGCGAGTATCCCGGCGAGCCGCCACATGCGCGGTCGCGGATACGCTAGCCCGAATGGGTGAAGAGCTCCGCAAGGAGCTGCGGTCGCTGCCCACGGGCCCGGGCGTCTACCTCTTCCGCGGCGAGCGCGACGAGGTGCTCTACATCGGCAAGGCGAAGTCGCTTCGTGCCCGCGTGCGCAGCTACTGGAACCGCGGCGGCGACCTGCGCCAGGGAATCGAGCGCATGGTCGACCGTGTCTGCCGGATCGAGGTGATCGTCACGCAGAGCGAGGCGGAGGCGCTGCACCTCGAGCAGAACCTGGTCAAGCGGCACCGGCCGCCGTTCAACGTCCGGCTGCGCGACGACAAATCGTTCCCGTACATCGCCGTCACGGTCGCGGACGAGTACCCGCGGGTGATGTTCACGCGCGAGCGCCACCGCCGCGACACTGTCTACTTCGGCCCGTACGCGAACGCCAAGAAGGTGCGCGAGACGCTGGACGTGCTCAACCGCGCCTTCCAGTTCCGACCCTGCGAGGGGCCGAAGCCGGGGCGCCACTCCGGCATCCCCTGCCTCGACTTCCACATCGAGCGCTGCACGGCGCCGTGCGTCGGCGCGATCTCGCGCGAGGACTACCGTGCGATCGTCGACGGCGTGATCGAGTTCCTGTCCGGCAACACGAAGCCGATCGTCCGCGAGCTGGAGACGGCGATGCACGCCTCCGCGGCCGCCGAGCGGTTCGAGGAGGCGGCGCGCTACCGGAACCGCCTGTTCGCGATCCAGAGCCTCGCCGAGCGCCAGACCGCGGACAAGCGGGCCGTCGGCACGATCGACGTGATCGGCGTGGCCGCGGAGGGGGACGCGGCCGCCGTCCAGGTGTTCCCGCTGCGCGACGGGAAGCTGATCGACCGCTACGCGTTCCACCTGGAGAACGTCGCGGGCCAGGACGCCGCCACCATCCTCGAGTCGTTCTGCCTCGAGTACTACGGCGCCGCGCCCAGCGTCCCGCCCGAGATCGTCGTCCCGGCCGACACCGGCGACACGGAGGCGCTCGCGCGGTTTCTGTCCGACGTCCGCGGCGCCCGCGTCGAGGTGCGCGTCCCCGTGCGCGGCGAGAAGCGGCGGCTGGCCGAGCTCGCCGCCGAGAACGCCCGCCTGGCGCTCGCCTCGGAGGCGACGCGGGCCGAGCAGACGCGCCTGCGCCGTGTCGAGGCGCTCGAGGAGCTGCGGGAGGCGCTCAACCTCGAGAGCCTCCCGATCCGGATCGAGTGCTACGACGTCTCCAACATCCAGGGCACCTCCATCGTCGGATCCATGGTGGTGTTCCAGGATGCAGTCCCGAAGAAGTCCCATTACCGCACGTTCTCCGTGCAGGGCCAGCCGGGGCAGGACGACTTCGCGTCGATGGCGCAGGTCGTGTCGCGCCGCTTCGCGCGCCTGCGCGACGCCGCCACCGTCGAGCGCTGGGACGAGAGCTTCGCGACCGTTCCGAACCTGGTCGTGATCGACGGCGGCAAGGGGCAGCTGTCGGCCGCGCTGGAGGCGATCCACTCGACCTTCGACGTCCCGCGCACGGCCGTGATCGCCCTGGCCAAGCGCGAGGAGGAGGTGTTCGTGCCCGGCAGCGCCGAGCCGATCCGGCTCGACCGCCACGATCCCGGGCTGCAGCTGCTGCAGCGGGTCCGCGACGAGGCGCACCGCTTCGCCGTCTCCTACCACCGCCAGCGCCGCGACACGAAGGCGTTCGAGTCGATCTTCGACACGCTCCAGGGAGTCGGCCCGGCGCGCCGCCGCGCGATCCTGCGACACTTCGGCTCGGCCGACCGCTTCCTCGCAGCGAGCCAGGAAGAGCTCGAGGGAGTCCCCGGCCTTCCCGCCAAGACCGCGCGTGCCGTGTTCGCGCAGCTGCACAAGACCGGAGGTGTCCGAGCGTGAGAGCCCTGTCGCGGGTCGTGCTGGGCCTGGCCCTCGCTGCCGCGCTCGCTGCGGGCGGTTGCGGCGGCGGCAGCGACTCGTCGTCTCCGTCCGAGACGACGGCGCCGCCTCCGCACGACCACCCGGACGACCCCGCGGCGCGGGAGACGCTCGACCGCTTCGTCCAGGCCGCGGGCGAGAAGGACCTACCGGCGATGTGGAACATGCTCGACGAGACCTCGCAGCAGCGGTACGGCCCGACGGAGGAGCAGTTCGCGGCCGGCTCTGGCAACGACCTGGCCGTCGTGCTCGGCTCGTTCGCCCGCCCGGGCGGCAAGTACGAGCACGTCCTCTCCAAGAAGATCACGGACAGGTGGTCGCTCGCGGCGATCACCGGCTATGTCACCCTCGAGGGGTCGCAGGAGTGGGGCTCGTACGCGGCTGTCGTCGACCACCAGGGGGACGAGGACAAGATCTCCCTCGCCGGCACGGTCACCTTCAACCCCGTCACGCCCGAGCCGGAGCTCGTCGCCGGGGACACGCCGTCGATCGCGACCGAGATCAGCGCCAGCGAGCCGGTGCTGACCAGCCTGCTCTGGGTCGACGACACGCCGATCGCATCCGAGCTCGCACCCGACGCGATCCTGCTGACCGGCAC
>DASTPC010000088.1:0-12326 GCA_035720085.1 Gaiellaceae bacterium | reverse complement strand
AAGGTCGACACCGCCACCGAGACCATGTGCGCGCTGCTCGCCCAGAAGACCGGGCGGCCGGTGAAGTGGCGCTGGACACGCGAGGAGGAGTTCCTCTGCTCCTCGACCCGGGCGCCGTGGCACATGGAGATCGCCGACGCGGTCACGAAGGACGGCTGGATCCTGGGCCGCAAGATGCTGACGCTGCACGACTCGGGCGCCTACGCGCGCTTCTCGCCCTACGGCTTGACGAAGCACAGCTTCCACCACACCGGCGCGTACACGATTCCGAACCTCGAGTTCGACGGCTACGTCGTGTTCACGAACCGGGTGCCGACGACGGCGATGCGCGGCTTCGGCGTCACCTCGGTCTCGTTCGCGACCGAGACGCACATGAGCCGGATCGCCGACGTCCTCGGCCTCGACCCGTTCGAGGTGCGCCTCAAGAACGCGAACCGGGTCGGCGACACCTCGCCGAACGGGGTCGTCTACACCGACCCCTCGACGGTGCCGACGATCCAGGCGATCGCCGACCACCTCGGCCACGAGCTGCCGGCCGAGTACCGCACGATGACGAGCGCGAAGCGGGAGGGCGACCTCCTGCCGGAGCACCTCGTCGCCCAGCTCGGCAACCCGGAGGAGCACTAGCGTGGGGGAACCCATGGTTCCCCCACGGACCCCCTCCTGCTGCGCTCTTGCGGACCAACCGCACCTGGCCTTCCGCCGGGCACAGCCCGGCTTCGGCCGCCACCGGCGTGCAACCCTCAGCGCGAAAGACCTGACACAAACGTCACCAGTTCTCGGGATCAAGAACGGCTAGGAGACCGACTATGGCTGTGCACAAGGGCCGCGGGATCGCGGCGATCGAGTACCCGACGGGGATGAACCAGAACGGCGACCCGTCGCAGGCGTGGATCAAGATCAAGCCGGACGGCCGCGTGGACGTCTTCGCGGGCACGTCCGACATCGGCAACGGCTCGAAGACGATCCAGTCGCAGATCGTCGCCGAGACGCTCGGCGTCCCCTACGACTGGGTCACATACGACAACTCGAACACCGACTCCTCGCCGGTCTGCACGGGCACGTTCGCCTCGCGGGCGACCTTCGTCGCCGGCATGGCGGTCAAGAAGGCGGCCGAGCAGGCGCGCGAGAAGGTGCTCGAGATCGCCGGCAAGGAGCTCGAGATCGACCCGTCCGACCTCGAGGTGGTCGACGGCGAGGTGGTCGCGAAGGGGGCCCCCCAGAAGAAGCTCTCCGTCGCCGACGTCGCCGCCGCCGCGACCTGGACGTACGGCGAGTTGATCACCGGCACCGGCGCGCAGCTGAAGCCGTACGCCGCGATCGTCGAGCCGGAGACGGGCAGGGTCGACCTGCCCCCGCACTCGGCGATCTCCTACGCCGCCTGCGCCGCCGAGGTCGAGGTCGACGACGAGACCGGCGACGTCCGCGTCACGCGGCTCGTGCAGTGCTTCGACGTGGGGCGCGCGATCAACCCGACGCTCGTCGAGGGGCAGATCGAGGGCGGCGCGGTGCAGGGGCTCGGGCTGGGCGTGCTCGAGAACTGCTACCCGTACTACCCCTCGGTCGAACACCGCGGCGGCCAGTTCGGCTCCTACCTGGCGCCGGGCATGGAGGACCTGCCCGCGCTCGACACGGTGCTGATCGAGAACCCCTCCGCCGACGGCCCCTACGGCGCGAAGGGGATCGGCGAGATGGCGAACAACCCGCAGCCGCCTGCGATCGCGGCGGCCGTCTACGACGCCGTCGGCGTCTGGGTGACCGAGTTGCCGATCACCCCCGAGCGCGTGCTGCGCGCGCTCGAGGCGAAGGCGGAGCCACGCCGTGAGGGCAAGGTCGTGGCGTTCGACGACGAGCTGTCGGTGAACGCGGTCGGCTCGGGGCTGCGCTTCGAGGTGTCCGCCTGAGCGCCTTCCGGACCTGGAACGGCGTGGATCGTCACCCCCTCTTCCCGGGGGTGACGATCCACGCGATCGGCGGCGAGCAGGTGCTGATGTGCCACGTCGAGTACGCCGCCGGCACGACGGTGGCGCGCCACTCGCACCCCGAGGCGGAGCAGCTGATGTGGATCGTCTCCGGCGACGTGACGATGACGGTCGGCGACGAGACGAAGACGCTCGGCGCGGGTGACGTGGTCGTGATCAACCGCGGCGTCGAGCACGAGCTGCATTCCGAGAACGGGATGACGTTCCTGGAGGCGCTCGCGCCCGTCCCGCGCGACCACGTGCCGGACCCCGGGCGCGACCTCGTGCTCGGCCCGCAGGGCGACTCGCTCCACGTCGACCGCTAGGCCTTGCGGGCGTAGGCTCGCGACACCGCGACGAGGGAGGGGCGATGCCGCTGATCAGGGTCGAGCTGTTCGACTACCGCCTGACCGAGGAGGTGAGCGCGGCGCTGATCGAGAAGCTCACCGACGCGCTCTGCGAGGCCGTCCACCCCGGCCTGCGAGACCACACCTGGGTAATCGTGGAGGGGCACGACCCGAAGAACTGGGGCCTGGGCGGCAAGCCGTGGCCGGTCGGGGAGATGCCGCCGGGCCCCTGACCAGGCGGTCAGCCGCTTAGGATCACCGGCGTGGCGCAGGCGGTCGAGACCGAGGTCGCCGTCGTGGGCGCCGGCGTCGCCGGGCTCACCGCCGCCACGCGCCTCGCCGCGGAAGGCGTCGACGTCGTCGTGCTGGAGGCCCGCGACCGCGTGGGCGGCCGGCTCTGGAACGTCGAGCTGGGCGGGGAGCCGAACGAGCTGGGCGGCCAGTGGGTGGCGCCCTACCAGAGCGCTCTCCACGGGCTGCTCGCCGAGCTCGAGGTCGAGCTCTACCCGAGCTACCGCGAGGGCGAGCACGTCTACGTCGCGGCAGGCGGGGAGGCGCGCCGCTACGGCGGGCACGAGCCGCCGCTGGGCGCGGCCGCCGAGGCGGCGTACGCCGCCGCCGACGCGAAGCTCGACCGGCTGGCCAAGGAGCTCGACCCTGAGGCGCCGTGGGGGCACCCCCGCGCGGCCGAGCTGGACGCGATCACGTTCGAAGCCTGGCTCCAGGCGGAGGTGCGCGAGGAGCTGGCGCGCGACCTGCTCCGCTCCTGGCTCGCGGGCGGCTTCCTGACCAAGCCGGCGCACGCGTTCTCGCTCCTGCAGGGGCTCTGGGTGATCGCCGGCGCCGGCGGCACGTACGAGCTGTTCGAGCCAGACCAGTGCCTGCGCTACCGCGTCGTGGGAGCCTCGCAGGTGATCCCGCTGCGACTCGCGGAGCGGCTCGGCGACCGCGTGGTACTGGGCGCGCCCGTGCGAGGGTGCCGCTGGAGCGCCGACCGGGTCGAGCTCGACGCGGGCGATCTGCGAGTGACGGCGCGCTCGGTGGTCCTCGCGATCCCACCCAACCTGACCGGCGCGATCCGCTTCGAGCCGCCGCTCCCCGCGTGGCGATTACGGCTCGAGCAGGCGCTCTCGCAGGGCGTGGTGACGAAGGTCCTCGCTGCCTACGACGAGCCGTTCTGGCGCGCCGACGGGCTGAGCGGGCAGGGCTTCGCGCCGTACGAGCTCGTCCGCGAGCTGTACGACAACACCCCTCCGGCCGGATCGCCCGGCGTGCTCTGCACCTTTCTCGCCGGCGAGCGCGCCGAGGCCGCCGACCGGCTCGCCCCCGACGAGCGCCGGCGCTCGGTGCTGGAGGGCTTCGCGCGCTACGTCGGCCCGGCGGCGCTCCGGCCGCGCGAGGTCGTCGAGCTCGACTGGTCGGCGGAAGAGTGGACGCGCGGCGCCTACGCCGCGACGTTCGGCGTCGGCGGGCTGACGCGCTTCGGGCCGGACCTCCGCCGCCCGGTCGGGCCGCTGCACTGGGCGTGCACGGACATCGCCGGCGTCGGTCACATGCACATGGAGGGCGCGGTGCGGAGCGGCGAGGCAGCTGCACGCGCCTGCCTCGAGCGGGTGCCGGTGTAGGCTCGGCGCAGCGACGAACCAAGGAGGCGGCCGTGCCCGTGATCGAGGTCAAGCTCTACGACAAGCGCGTCACCGAGGACTCCGTGCCGAAGATGATCGAGGCCCTCACCGACGCCCTCCACGAGTCGAGCGGCGCCGCCAAGGAGCACATCCAGGTGATCATCCACGGCGTCTCGCCGAAGCACTGGGGGATCGCCGGCAAGCCGAGCGCCTGACCGCGGAGCCGCAGCCCGCGGCACCGTCGGCCGAGGAGGCCGACGGCTGGCGGCTGGCGCTGGCCGAGGAGGTCGACGCCGCAGCCGTCTATCGGGCGCTCGCGCGCTACGAGCGCGACCCGGCCGGCAAGGCGGTGCTCGAGCGGATCGCCGCCGACGAGGAACGGCACGCGCGCCTCTTCGAGGAGCGGCTGCGCGGGGCCGGGCTCGACCCCGGCCCGTGCCGTCCGTCGATGCGCGCGAAGCTGCTGGCCCGGCTGGCGGAGCGCTTCGGCCGCGCAGTCGTCGTGCCGACGATGCGGGAGCGCGAGCGGTTCGGCGCCGGCGCCTACGAGGCGGCCGGCGGCGCGGAGCTCGCGGCGGAGGAGCGCGAGCACGAGCGCCTGCTCCTCGAGCTGGGCGGCGAGGGCCGCAGCGATCCGGTCGGCCGGGCCCTGACGGCGCTCGAGAAGGGCCACCGCGGCGGCGGCAACGCGCTGCGCGCGGCGGTGCTCGGCGTCAACGACGGACTCGTCTCGAACCTCAGCCTCGTCATGGGCGTGGCCGGTGCGGGCGTGGCGTCGGACGACATCCTGCTGACGGGCATCGCCGGGCTGATCGCGGGCGCCGGCTCGATGGCGATGGGCGAGTGGATCTCGGTCACGAGCTCGCGCGAGCTCTACGAGCGCGAGCTGGGGGTCGAGCGCGCCGAGATCCGGGAGCACCCGGAGGAGGAGCGGGCCGAGCTGCAGCTCGTGTACGAGCAGAAGGGCCTGGACCCGGCCCAGGCGGCCGAGCTGGCGGACGCGATCATGCGCGACGAGGACGTCGCGCTCGAGACGCTCGCCCGCGAGGAGCTCGGCATCGACCCGCAGGAGCTCGGCGGCTCGGCCTGGGTCGCCGCCGCGACGTCGTTCGTGCTCTTCGTGGTCGGCGCGATCGTCCCGGTGATCCCCTTCGTGTTCCTGGACGGGAACGCGGCGGTGGCCACCGCCGTCGCGGCGAGCGTCGTCGCGCTGTTCCTGATCGGCGCCGCGATCACGCTCTTCACCGGCCGCAGCCCGCTCGTCTCCGGCGCGCGCCAGCTCGCGTTCGGGCTGGGCGCGGCGGCGGTGACGTACGGCGTGGGCGCCCTCTTCGGCGTCGCCGTCGGCTGAAGCGCCTGCCCGGCCGGCCGCGACGCACGTGCCTCTTGTCCCGCACCGGGACACTCGGCGCGGACGCTCAGGCTCGTAGATAGGCGAGCACCGCGTGGACACGGCGGTTGACCGCCGTGTCCGCAGGGATGCCGAGCTTCTGCAGGATGTGGCGCACGTGCGTCTCGACGGTTCGCGGCGTCAGCCAGAGGCGGGCCGCGATCCCTCGGTCGGTGAGGCCCTCCGCCATCAGCGCGAGCACCTCGCGCTCGCGCGCGGTCAGCCCGTCGAGCGGGCCCTCGGAACGTCGCCGCGCGAGCAGCTCGTCCACGAGGATCGGGTCCACGACGACCTCGCCGTCGGCCACGCGCCGGAGGGCCGCGACGAGCTCCTCCGCGTCGAGCACTCGGTCCTTGAGGAGGTAGCCGCAACGGCTCTGCTCGCCGTCGACGAGCCGGAGCGCGTAGGCCGCCTCGACGTACTGGGAGAGCACGAGCACGCCTGTCCCCGGAACGCGGGCGCGGATCAGCTCTGCCGCCACGAGCCCCTCGTCCGTGTGGCTCGGCGGCATCCGGATGTCGACGATCGCCACGTCGGGCCGGTGCCGCTCGACCAGCTCGAGCAGGCCGCGGGCGTCGGCGGCCGCTCCGACCACGTCGATGCCGGCGTCCTCGAGCAGGCGCGTGAGCCCCTGCCGCAGCAGAGCCGCGTCGTCCGCGATCACGACCCGCACGGGATCTCCGCGACCAGACGGGTGCCACGGCCGCGCGGGCTGTCGACCAGCAGCCGTCCGTCGAGGGCGCCGACCCGGTCGGAGAGACCGGCCAGGCCGGAGCTGCCGTTTGCGCCGGCACCGCCGACGCCGTCGTCGGCGATCTCGACCCGCACGTGGCCGTCACGGCGCTCGATCGTGACCGTGGCCGCAGTCGCGTGGGCGTGCTTCGTCACGTTCGCCAGCGCTTCCGCGACGACGAAGTACGTCGCCGTCTCGACGTCGCCCGGCAGCCTGTCCGCCGGGGTCTGGACGCCAACCGGCAGCGGCGCTCGCTGGGCGAGGGCGCGGACGGCGGCGTCGAGTCCCTCGTTGACGAGCACGGCCGGATGGATGCCACGCGCGAGCTCGCGGAGCTCCTGCAGCGTCTCGCGGAGGTCGTGCTCGAGGTCGTCGACGAGAGCGCTCGCCATTGCCCGGTCGGCTAGCTCGCGACGAAGCCGCGGGAGGGCCATCCCGATCGCGAGCAGCCGCTGCTGCACGCCGTCGTGGAGATCGCGCTCGAGGCGTCGCCGCTCCTCGTCTCCCGCCCTGACGAGGCGCGCTCGCGAGCGGCGCAGCTCGGCGAGCTGCGCGCGCAGCTCCACCTGCAGCCGCTCGTTCTCGAGCGCCAGCCGCGCGGCCGAGCCGGCTGCGTCGAGCAGCGCCGGCTGGTCGAGCAGCACCGGGTCGTGGACGAGCGCGGCGAGGTCGTCGCCGACGATCGTGACGGCACGCTCCCGGCCGGTGGGAAGCGTCAGCTCCCTCCCCGCCTCGTCGACCCAGACGCCGCGCTCCGGGAGGCGGAGGGCAAGCTCGAGCGTGGGATCGCCCAGGGCGCGGGCGAGCGCGTCGCGCACGTGGCCCGGTCCGACCCGGTTCAGCTCCGACACGAGCGCGCCGACGGGCCCACGCGCCCTCCGGGCCACGGCGATGCCGATGAGCGCCGTCAGGGCGGCCGCCAGCGCGCCCGTCGTCTGCAGCCACGAGATCGGCGTCAGCACGGAGAACCGGTCCGTGAGGACGGCGTAGCTCGTGATCCACGACGTGCACGTGATGAACGTCGCAGTCGCGACGACCGGCCCGAGCGAGCGGCGGTGGGCCGGATTCGCACGGACGTAGGCCCGGTAGAGGAGGAACAGGCCGATCGGGAGGATCGCGATCACGAAGACCAGCCACCCGTCGTTCCAGTCCTCGAGCGAGATCGGCGGCGTCGCGTCGACGTGGAGCCAGCTCGGCGCGCGCGGGGGCGGGCACAGGGGGCACGCGCTCAGGTCGAGGAACAGCAGGTTGTAGCCGTTCTGGACGACCTGGGCCGCGTAGCCGAGCACGAACACGTAGACCCAGGCGAGCCGGCTGCGCATCAGCGAGCCCGTCGGGTACGAGAGCGCCATCTGGGCGAACGCGATCGGCCCCATCACGAAGAGCGCGATGCCGATGGTGGACGCCGTGCGCGAGTCGGGGAAGGCGGCCGGGAGATCGCCTGCGAGCCAGAGCGCCGGCCACCAGAACATGAGCGGCCCCATGTGCGTGCCGGGGCGCCAGGCCCACGCCCAGAGCCCGACGCCGATCCCGACCGTCATCGTGAGCAGGAAGTACGCGGACCGGCCGGTGAGACTCCCGTTGTGAATGCTCCCGGCGAGGTAGGAGACCGGCAGGGCCAGCCCGACCACCGCGGCCGCCCACCACCCCGGCGTCCGCGTTCCGCCCGCGAACAAGCGCACGATCTGCACGTGGCGATCGTGACATGCACGGAACGGGCGTCAACTCCGGGATCTCCCGGAACCTCACCGATCTCCGGGATCGCCCTGACGAGGAGCCGCCAGCCGTGGCCCTACCGTGCCCGAACCGCCCCGGCAGCGGGGCGCAGACGGAATGGAGGATGACATGGCCCGCAGCAAGCTCGTCCTACTGGTCGCGCTCGCCACGACGGCGCTCGCGACGTTCGCCGCCGGAGCCGCAGCCGCCCCGGTGCATGTCACGCCCGTTTCCGGTGGCTACCTCGTCACGGCCTTCGGCGAGACGACGTGCGCGCCGCTCGCCGGCGACAGGCTCGACTGCCGGACGACCGGGCTCGAGGCGACGTACGAGGGCTCCCTCGTGGGGCGGTCGACGGCGCGCTTCGCACAGCTGATCGACTGCGCCGCCGGCCGGACGGTGGGGCACGGAACGGAGACGTTCACCGGCTCGCTCGGCACCCGGACCGGAACGCTCACGTGGTCGCTCGCGTTCACGAGCGACTTCGACTGCGCGACCTTCATCCCCTCGAACCTGCGGATCGTCGCGGTCGTGACGCAGGGGACCGGCGCGCTGCTCGGCAGCCGCGGCGTCCTCGTGTTCGACGACACGGCGTATCGAGGGCTGCTGAGGTAGCGGGCTAGCGCGTCCCGGCCGGCGCGCCGGCGAGCGCCAGCTCCACCGCCGGCGCGCCCGGGACGACCGCGCGCGCCTCGCGCGCGTGCAGCAGCGTCGTGCGCACGATCAGCTTCGCGCGGGCGTAGTTGTCGAGCTCGGTCGGAACGGGACCAACCCGCCGGCCGAGCGCGTAGCCGGCGGCGTTGCGGCCCATCGCCCGGTAGGACTCGAGCGAGTAGAGCGGCGACATCCCGAAGAGCTCCAGGTTGTCGAGCGGCTCCAGGTCGGCGCGGTGGATCACCGCCGTGCCCTTCGACTGCACGCCGAGCCCGACCGACGAGCCCGAGAGCCGGGCGGCGTCGTGGGCGACGAAGGCGACGTCGGCGACCCGGCGGACGCGGACGACCCGCGGCGACGCGCCCTCCTCGCGGATGCCCTCGCAGATCGCGGCCAGCACGTCGCCGTGGGCCAGGCCGTTGATCGTCTCGACGAGCTCGGAGCCGAACGCCGGCCCGACCGCGACGACGACCTCCGTCGGGTCGTCGCCGGCGGCCGCCGGGCCGCGCTCCTCCAGCAGCCCCGCTCCGCCCGCCCCGGCCGCCGCAGCGCCGACCGTTGCCGGGTCGACGACGTGCGGCAGCGACTGCAGCAGCCGCCACCGCTCGCCTTCGAGGCGGTAGCCGGTCCCCGGGCCGCGGTACTCGTTCGGATCGTCGACCGCCGAGCGGACGCGCCCGTCCGGGTCGATCACCGCCGCCGTCTGCAGGTAGTCGCCGGCCACCCGCAGGCGCTGCATGGCGAACACGGCCTCGGCCACGTCCGCGAAGCCGCGCCGGTCGAGCGCGAGCGCGACGTCGACCCCGGAGACGCCGTCGGCGAGCAGCGCGTCGGCCGCCTCGACATCCGCCGCCCGGTCGCGGTCGGGCAGGTCGGCCGAGTCGTAGCCGGTCGTCGCCGCCTCGACCTCCCGCTCGGTCACCGGCGGCAGGCCGAGCTCGGCGAACACCGCCTGAACCGCGCGCGCCGCGCGCTCGCGCACGCGCAGCAGCTCGTCCTCGGCGACCGGCTCGATGCCGGCGTCGACCTGCCAGTCTCGCTGGATCGTCAGCCACTCGTCGAGATCGTCCGCGTCGTAGTTGCCGCCGCCGAACGTGTTGTCGTGGCGCGGCATCACCGAGTAGCCGGAGGTGACGAAGTCCGTGCCCGGCAGGAACTGGCCCATCAGCTTGGCCGTCTTGCGGATCGCCGAGTGCGAGGCGACCGCGTCGTTGCCCGAGGCCACCTCCAGGTCGAGCCAGGCGGCGAGCACGTTCTCGGCCAGGATCGCGCGCGTGCCGCCCGGGACGGAGAGCACGAGCGCGACGCAGGAGATCGACCCGTTCTGCACGCCCTGCGCGCCCGCCGCGCGCACGACGGAGACGCACCTCGCCTCGAGGTAGAGCATGGAGAAGCCCTGCGCGTGCCCCATCAGCGCCTCCGACCCGGTCCCGGACGTGAACCGCACCTTGACTCCCCGCGAGGCGTAGGCGGCACCCAGGAACGCCTTCGACCAGGGCGTGTCGTCCCCGTCGGCGAACACCTGCTCTGTGCCGTAGACGGAGAGCGTCTCGGCATAGGTGACGAGGCCCCGGATCGCGAGCTCGAGATTCCGCCGCTCTTCGACGGCGCACTGCGTCATCACGCCGGGCCGGCCGGTCTGCGAGCCGACGAGGAGCGCGAGCGCGTTCAGCGGCGCGTAGCGGGCGACGCCGACGGTCGTCTCCAGCTCGGCGAAGCCGCGCCGGGCTGCCTCGGCGGCGTCCGCGGCGAGCAGCGCCGGGTTCTCCTTCAGGTTCGTCACGTGCGCCTGGTTGCGCGGCTCGCGGCGGGCGCGCAGCTTCTTGAGGGCGAACATCAGCTCGACGGGGTCGAGCAGCGCCGCCACGCGGGCGAGCTTGGCGGGCGTCAGGCCGCGCGCGAGGCGCACGAGCTCGCCGCGGGTGACGTGGACGTCGACCAGCATCCGCGCGAGCTCGGCGTCCGGGATCGCCATCGCCTCGGCGGCGACGTCCAGGTCGAGCCCGTGCGCGACCAGGAAGCGGTCGATCACGTCGAAGTCGGCCTCGGCGACGCCGTCGAGGCGCACGATGCGCCCTCCCTCGACGACGAGCTCCGGCTCCGGGTCGTTCGGCCCGTCCACGGCGACCAGCCCCAGCTCAGGCAGCGGCGAGATCAGGAGCTCGCGTCGTACCTCCTTCTCCGCGCGCGCCGCGAAGCGCGCGGAGCGCGGCTCGTTCACGCAGCGCCTCCGGCGACCGCGGCCGCCTCGCGCACGAACGCGGCCGTCCGCGCTGCGCCGGCGGCCTCGAGCCGCCGCGCCCAGCGTTCCAGGTCGGCCGGGGTCGAGCGGCCGGGCCGGAGCGCCGTGTAGATCTCGAGCAGCTGGCCGTCCGGCAGCGCGGTCAGCTCGGCGGCTCGCTCGAGGTTGTCGGCCAGCTGAACGCGCCCCGCCGCGCGCGCGACGTCGGCCTGGCGCCGCAGCGTCTCGGGCGTCGCGCGCAGCTCGTCCCGCGCGATCGACCCGTCCCGCGCCGCGGCCAGCGTAAGCTCCTCGAGCGGCGTGCCGGCGGGCGTGCGGACGAGCTCCGGCCGGCGCTCGCCGAGCGGGTAGTCGCGGTTCGGGGCGTTGTCCACGGCAGTCAGACTTTAGGGTTGGCGGGAGGGCATGAGCAACGATTATCGATTTTCCGGGCGGGTGGCGCTCGTCACCGGCGCGTCCAGCGGCATCGGCGCGGCGACCGCCGAGCGCCTGCTCCGCGAGGGCGCAAGGGTCGCCTCGCTCGACCTGCGCGCGGAGGCGCCCGAGGGGGTCGTCGCGCTGGCGGCGGACGTCCGCCGCTCAGAGGAGGTCGAAGAGGCGGTCGCCGAGATCGGGCGGGCGCTGGGCCCGATCGACGTGCTGGTCTGCTCGGCCGGCGTTCCGGGCGTGTCGCTGCGGACGGTGGACGTCTCCGACGAGGAGTGGCGGCGCGTCCTCACGATCAACGCCGACGGCGTCTTCTTCTGCAACCGCGCCGTGATCCCGGCGATGGTGAGCCGGGGCTACGGGCGGATCGTCAACGTCGCCTCGATCGCCGGCAAGGAGGGGAACCCGATGGCCGCTGCGTACTCCGCCTCGAAGGCGGCGGTGATCGGCCTGACCAAGGCGATCGGCAAGGATCTCGCGCGGACGGGCGTCCTCGTCAACTGCATCGCGCCCGCGGTGATCGAGACGCCGATCCTGACCGGGCTCTCGAGCGAGCACGTCGACTACATGGTCGAGCGGATCCCGATGGGCCGGATGGGCAGCGCCGAGGAGGTCGCCGCCCTCGTCTGCTGGCTCGCGAGCGAGGAATGCTCCTTCTCCACCGGCGCCACGTACGACATCTCCGGCGGGCGAGCCGTCTACTGATGCGCCGCGTGCGCGTGCGCGGTCCGGAGGGCGTCGAGCAGGGCATCGTCGAGGACGGCACGGTCGTCACCGCCTCGGGCGCGCGCGTCGAGCCCGTCGACCTGGCCTCCCTCGAGCTGCCGGAGCCGTGGCAGCTGCTGCTTCCCGTCGAGCCACCGGAGGTCTGGTGTGCCGGCGTGACCTACGAGCGCAGCCGCGACGCCCGCGTCGAGGAGTCCGGCAGCGACGTGTACACGCACGTATACGACGCCGACCGCCCGGAGCTGTTCCTCAAGGACGCCGCCTGCCGGCGCACCGTCGGGCCCGGCGACGCCGTCGGGGTTCGCTCCGACAGCGCCTGGAACGTGCCGGAGCCGGAGATCGGCCTCGTGCTCGGGGAGGCGGGCGCGATCGAGGGTTACACGATCGGCAACGACGTCTCCTCGCGCGACATCGAGGGCGCGAACCCGCTCTACCTGCCCCAGGCGAAGGTCTACGCGGGGGCGTGCTCGCTCGGCCCGGCCGTCTACGTGCCGGGCCGCGCGCCC
>DASTPC010000087.1:0-8680 GCA_035720085.1 Gaiellaceae bacterium | reverse complement strand
CGCCACCGCCGACCAGGCGAGCACGTCGGCGCGTCTCGGCGTCACGCAGCGGAGACTACGTAGACGACAAACGCCGCGTAGAGGGCCGCCCAGAGCGCGATCGCGCGACCGCTGAAGCGGCGCCGGATCTGCAGCGTCAGGATCGCGACGAGGCCGCCGCCGAGCGCGAGGCAGCCGGCGAGGACCGAGTAGGTGTCGAGCTCCCACGAGGTGAAGGCCAGCCCGACCGCCATCGGCAGCGTCGACTGGAACACCAGCGCGCCGGTGATGTTGCCGAGCGCGAGCGAATCCTTCCCGTCGCGGATCCAGAAGAAGCTGTTCGCCTTCTCCGGCAGCTCGGTGGCGAACGGCGCGAGGACGAGCGAGAGCACGAGCGGCTCGAGACCGACGCTGTCGGCGACGTGGAGCACCTGCTCGACGAAGATGTGGGCACCGCCGACGATCGCGCCGAGCGCGACGACGAGCTGGAGCACGACGACGCCCATCGAGGGCGGATCGCCGCGGGTCGCGTCGAGCACCAGCGGCCGCAGCTCCTCCTCGGACTCGACGGAGCCGCCGTGCCGAAGCGTCCAGCGTGCGTAGACCGCGTACGCGAGCACGAGCGCGACGGCCGCCGGGATCCGGACCGCCGCCGGGGCGCCGAGCCCGAGCAGGAGCCCGACGGCGAAGCACCCCATGAAGAAGCCGAGGTCGCGCTCGAGCGTCGGCGCGTGTACGTCCAGCTGCAGGCCGGTGTCGCGCCGGCGGCGGTAGAGCACCGCCCCGAGCCCGACGAGGGCCATCGCGATGGTCGCCAGGAGGAGTGGCGCGCCGATGATCGCCCCGACCGCGACGTCCTCGGAGCCCGGGCCCCCTTCGACGATCGCGACGATCGGGATCAACGACTCCGGCAGCGCCGTCGCCACCGCGGCGAGGAGGCTGCCGACCGCGCCCTGGCCGAGCCCCACCATGCTGCCGAACCACTCGATCGCGTTCGTGAACAGCAGCGCGCCTGCGAGCAGGATCGCGAAGCTCGCGGGCAGCAGGACGGCAGAGCTCACGCCGCCGAGCAGAGACCAGGGGCGCGCGCCGTCGTCGAGGCCCGGATGTCGCCGCCCGCCGTCTCCACCGCTGGCAATCCTGCCCGTCCGGGCCGCCCGGCGAACATTCGAGCCGCCGCCGCGGCGCGTCGACCGTGGATACTGAAGGTCGATGGCGCGCGCCGAGCAGGTCACCGGCCCGGTCGCCTTCCACGGCGAGGGCCCCGTCTGGTCGGAGCGCTGGGGCGGCCTGCGCTGGCTCGACATGCTGGCCGGCGACATCCTCTCCCTGGACGCCGACGGCGGCGTCGAGCGCCGGCACGTCGGGACGATCGCCGCCGCCGTCCGCCCGCGCAGCCGCGGCGGGGCGGTGATCGGCGTGGAACGCGGCTTCGCGCTCGAGGAGGCCGACGGGACGCTCACGCACCTTCCGGAGCTGTGGGCGGACGACCGCGTGCGGATGAACGAAGGCGCCTGCGACCCCGACGGCCGCTTCTACTGCGGCACGATGGCCTACGCCAAGACCCCCGGCGCGGGGACGCTCTACCGCCTCGACCCCGGCGGTTCGGTCGACGTGGTACTCGAGGGCGTGACGATCTCGAACGGGCTCGACTGGAGCCCGGACGGCTCGCTCGCGTACTACAACGACACGGACACCTCGCGGGTCGACGTGTTCGACTACGACCGCGAGGCCGGCCTGACGGGGCGACGACCCTTCGCGGTCACCGGCGAGCTCCGCCCCGACGGCCTCACCGTCGACGCCGAGGGCGGTGTCTGGGTCGCGTTCTCCAACGGGCACGCCGTGCGGCGCTACGCGCCCGACGGCGCGCTCGACGAGGTCGTCGAGCTGCCCGTGCGGAAGGTGACCGCCTGCGCCTTCGGCGGCCCGGCGCTCGACGGGCTCTTCATCACGACCTCGCGGGACGGCGTCGACGTCGAGGCCGAGCCGCTCGCCGGCTCGCTCTTCGCCCTCGCCCCGGGCGTGACGGGGCTGCCGGTGCGCGAGTTCGCCGGCTGACCGTAGACTCGCGGCGTGGCCGGCTGCACCCACCTCGACCAGGTCGAGCTGCTCGAGGCGCCGAGCGAGATCGCGGGCTGCGAGGAGTGCCTGAAGACCGGCGACCGCTGGGTGCACCTGCGGATGTGCCAGACCTGCGGGAAGATCGGCTGCTGCGACTCGTCGCCGAACCGCCACGCGAGCCGGCACGCCGGTGAGGCCGGACACGCGGTCGCGCGCTCGGTCGAGCCGGGCGAGGACTGGAGCTGGTGCTACGTGGACGAGCTGATGTTCCGGCTCGTCCCCTGATGAGCCCCGTCCGGCCGACGGTTCAGGTCGTCGGGCGGAGCTTCGACCCGGAGCACCACCGCCTGCGCGACTTCCTCACGCGCACCGCTCAGCCGTACGAGTTCCTCGAGGCGGGTAGCGCCGCAGCCGACGCCCTACTCGCCGAGCGCGCCATCGCCGGCGCCGAGCTGCCCGTGCTCCTCGACGGCGACGGGGTGATCGCGGGCGCGACCGTCGCGTCGGTCGCGGAGGCCTGGCGCCTCACCTCTCCCCCGGCCCGCCGCCACTACGACCTCGCGATCGTCGGTGCCGGCCCGGCCGGGCTGGGCGCGGCCGTGTACGCGGCCTCCGACGGCCTCTCCACGGTCGTGGTCGAGGCCGACGTGCCGGGCGGACAGGCGTCGCACACGTCGCTGATCGAGAACTTCTTCGGCTTTCCCGACGGGATCGGCGGCGCGGAGCTGGCCCGGCTGGCGGGCCGCCAGGCGGAACGCTTCGGAGCGGAGCTCGTGCTGCTCCGGGGCGTCGTCGGCAGCAGCTTCGACGCCGGCGGACGGCCGAGCCTGGAGCTGGCCGGCGGCTACGAGCTCACGGCCGACGTGGCCCTGGCCGCCCCCGGGATGGTGTGGCGGCGTCTCGACGTGGAGGGCGTCGACGAGCTTCTCGACCGCGGCGTCTACTACGGCGCCGGGCGCAGCGAGGCGGCCCGCTGCGGCGGCGACGACGTGGTCGTCGTCGGAGCGGGGAACTCCGCCGGCCAGGCGATCATGAACCTGGCCGACGCCGGCGCGCGCGTGACGATGGTCGTGCGCGGCGAGACGCTCGCGGCCCGGATGTCGGCGTACCTGGTCGAGCGGATCGAGCGGCACGCGCTGATCGAGGTGCGCCTCCGGGCCACGGTGACCGCCGTGCAAGCCGACGGCGACCAGCTCGGCGCGGTCACGGTCGAGGACGCGGGCGGACGCAGCGAGCGGCGACCGGCCCGCGCACTCTTCCTGTGCCTCGGCGGCGAGCCGCGCACTGGCTGGGCGGCGGCGGCCGGCGTGCGAGTCAACGGGGCGGGCTACGTCCTCACCGGGCCGGACCTGCTCGACCGCGGCCGTCGCCCCGAGGACTGGCCGCTCGAGCGTGACCCGCTGACGCTGGAGACGAGCGTGCCGGGCCTGTTCGCGGCCGGCGACGTGCGCAGCGGCTCGCCCAAGCGCGTCGCCGGCGCCGTCGGCGAGGGCGCGGCGGCGGTGGCGCTCGTCCACCGCCGGCTCCAGGAGCTCGCGCTCGCGGGCTGAGAACTCGAATCGGAATGACGCTTCGGCGGCGGGGCGCGCCGGTCGAGTGCGATGCGAGGACGCAGGGAGCCCCGATATGAGACATATCGGGGCGACCGAGGACGAAGCAGCGTGCCGACCGGCGCGTTCCGACGGCACAAGGCTTCATTTCGATTCGAGTTCTGAAGCCCGCTACTGCTCGTAGCGCTCGACGACCTCGGGGTCGCGCACCCGCGCAGCGTCCTCGGCGAACCCCGCCTCGCGCAGCGCCCGCCGCTGCCGCAGCAGGTCCCAGCACTGGTCGAGCGAGACCTTCAGCGAGGCGAGCCGACTGCTGTCGGCGTCGGTTCCCTCGCCGCGGCCCTCTCGCTCCCAGAGCTCGTGCTCCTCGGCCACGAGCTGCTCGATCCGGCCGTGAATCTGCTCGTCGTCCATCGCTGCTCCCTCCTCGTGGTTACGCACGGGCACGTCGAGCCTAGAGCACCGGGCCCGGGCCGCTTCGGTACGTTCGGGGCTGCATGGCCGGGATGAAGCAGCGGATGCTCCGCGGCGACCTCTACCACGCGGACGACCCCGAGCTGGCGGCGGACTCGGCGCGCGCCCAGGCGCTCGTCGAGCGCTACAACGCGACGCGCCACGACGAGCAGGAGCTCCGCGACCAGCTCCTGCGGGAGCTGCTCGGCGAGGTCGGCGACGGCGTCGTCGTGCGGACGCCCTTCCGCTGCGACTACGGCAGCCACATCGCGATCGGCGCGGGCACGTTCCTCAACTACGACTGCGTGCTGCTGGACGTGGCGCCGATCCGGATCGGCGCAGCCTGCCAGCTCGCCACGCGGGTGCAGCTGCTGACCGCCGGGCACCCGCTCGACCCACGCCCGCGGCGCGACGGGTGGGAGTTCGGTGAGCCGATCTCGATCGGCGACAACGTCTGGCTCGGCGGCGGCGCGATCGTCTGCCCGGGCGTCGCGATCGGCGACGACACGGTGGTGGGCGCGGGCGCCGTGGTGACCCGCGATCTGCCCGCGGGCGTCCTCGCCGCGGGCGTCCCGGCGCGCGTCCTCCGCGAGCTCGGCCCGCAGGATCGCGTCGCCGCGCCGGGCACGTGAGGGCGGCGGCGGCGGCCGCTCAGCCGAAGGAAACCTCGAGCGCCTCCCGCGCCGCCTCGTCGAACGGCGTCAGCGCGAACGGCAGCAGCTCGCGGATGCGCTGCTCGCGCGCCACCGTCGGGTTGCGCAGTCCCTCCACGAGTGGCCGGGCGACGCCGGCGCGCACCGGCGTGACGAGGTGCAGCCAGTAGGACGAGAGCCGCGGGCTGAGCACCGGCACCTCCACGATCAGCGGCCGGCGCCCGCGAATCCGGGCGACGCGCTCGATCATGTCCCGGTAGGTGAGCATCTCCGGGCCGCCGACGTCGAAGCTCTCGCCGACCGCCGCCGGCTCACCGGCGACGCCCACGAGGTACCGCACGACGTCGACGAGGGCGATCGGCTGCGTCGGGGTCGAGATCCAACTCGGCGCGACCATCGCGGGGAGACGGTCGACCAGCGCGACGATGGTCTCGAACCCCGCGCTGCCGCGACCGACGACGACGGCCGCTCGAAGGGTCGTCACGGGCACCGAGCCGCCGCCGAGCGCTTCGGCTGTCTCCAGACGGCTTCGCAGGTGCGGCGACAGGTCGGGCCGGTCGTCACCGAGGCCGCCGAGGAAGACGATCTGAGAGACGCCTGCCCGCGCCGCCTCGCGTGCGACCGACTCCGCGGCGCGCCGATCGAGCGCGCGATAGTCCGGCGAGCCGAGCGAGTGGACGAGGTGGTAGACGACGTCGGCGCCTTCCAGCGCGCTCCGCAGCGAGCGGCCGTCGACGACGTCGGCGGCGACCGCGCGCACACCCCGCCCGGCCGGGGCGTCGGCCGCGTGGCGCGAGACGGCGACCACCTCGCCGAGCTCGGCGAGCGCGGGGACGAGCGCTCGGCCGACGAAGCCGGTGGCGCCGAGAACGGCGAGCCTCACGCCGGCCCCCGGGTGGCGAGCCGGCGGAAGAACCGGCGGCTGAGCGCCACGTGCGCCCGGCTCTGGACCTGCCGGTAGAGGGCGCCGCTCCAGGCCGGTGCCCCGGGCGCGGAGGCCAGCCGGGGGAAGAAGCCGGTCACCTCGGAGCGCAGCTCGGGCCGTTCCCTCCCGGCCTGC
The DNA here is from genome assembly GCA_035720085.1 of Gaiellaceae bacterium. Classification (GTDB taxonomy): domain Bacteria; phylum Actinomycetota; class Thermoleophilia; order Gaiellales; family Gaiellaceae; genus Gaiella. The sequence continues at coordinate 2,924 of DASTPC010000087.1, read as the reverse complement.
GAGAGCGTCAGCGCGCCGCCCGGCCGGCGCGCCAGGAGCCCGCCGCGCACGGGGTACCGGCAGCGGACGACGTCGGCCTCGACCTGGACCTGTGCCGGCCCGAAGCAGAGCAGCGGCGGACCGACGCCGAAGAGCAGCAGCTGCACGCCGGCCGCGCTCTCCCGGCAGCGCACGACGCCCTTGCAGGCGCGCGCCACCTCGAGCCAGTACGCGCGCCCGAGGGCGCAGCCGCCGTCCGCGGTCAGGGTCACGACCGGCCGTGCGGCGACGACCCGCTGGGCGGTCTCGACCGCACCGTCGTCACGGCGCCGCTCCACGGACGCCCAGCCGACGAGGACGGCGGCGGGTGCGCGCGCCCGAGCCGGGGGATGCGCGACCCTGCCCCTCAAGAAGTCCAGCCGGCCGCGTGCAGCCGCGTCACCCGCTCCGCCTCTGCAACCGGATCGCCGGTGAGGAGGAGCACGCCCACGGCCTGCGGGTCGGTCTCGGTCGCGCCTGCACCCGCGAGCGCCACGCGCTGACGCTCCCCGAGCCGGCGCAGCGCCGGAGCGGCGTCGACGACCCGCTCGGGAGCGACCGCGACGAGGACGACCAGGGCCGGCGTGAGCGACGCGGCGGCCTCGTCGACCGTGGGCAGCGGCGTGTCCGCGCCGAGGTAGACGACGCGCCAGCCGCGACCGTGCAGCGCCACGCCGAAGCAGAGCAGGCCGAGGTCGTGCCTCTCTCCGGGCAGGCAGGCGAGGAGGGCCAGCGGGCCGAGCCCGCGTCCCCAGCCGCGCGCGAGGCCGAGCAGCCGCCCGCGCGTCACCGCCGAGGCGAAGTGCTCCTGCGCGACCGAAGCCTGCCCCTGCGCCCAGCGCTCGCCGAGCTCGTGGAGGTACGGGACGACGAGCTCCGTGAGCACGCTGTCGAGAGTCGCCGCGGCGAGCGCGCGGTCGAGCACCGCCTGCGCCTGTGCCTCGTCGAAGGCGTCGAGCGCCGCCGCGAGCTCGGTGCGTAGCGCGGCCAGGTCCGCCGTCTGCTCGATGCCGGCGCTGTACGCGCCGGAGACGAGCGCCGCCGCCTCGGCTGCGGCGACGCCGCCCGAGAGGTGCTCTCGCATCAGCCGCACCCGCTCGGCGTCCTCCCGCGAGTACAGACGCAACCCGCCGGCCGACCGCACCGGGCGGAGCAGCCCGTAGCGCCTCTCCCAGGCGCGGAGCAGCTCGGGGCTGACGCCGGAGCGCCTGCTCAGCTCGCCGATTCGAAACCGCGTCCCGTCCATCGTGGCAACTATACAACATATGGACAATTACTTGACAGTCCGTACCTGACGCGGTACCGTGCCATTTGTTAGACAAACCTTGGACAGAACTTCGAAGAAGGAGGAGCTCGTGAAGAAGCTGGAAGCCGTCGCACTCGCTCTCGTCCTCGTCGGCGCGCTGAACTGGGGTCTCGTCGCCCTGGCCGAGTTCGATCTCGTGGCGACGCTCGTCGGCCTGGAGTTCGGTGAGACGAACGCCGTGAGCCGGATCGTGTACGGGCTCGTCGGCCTCGCCGCGGTCTACGAGATCGCGCTGCTGGTGACCAGCCGAGGGCGTCTCGCCGACACGCGCCGCACGCCGGCGTCCGCCTCTCGCTGAGGGCACCGACGACATCGACGAACAGGAAGGAACGACATGACCCACATCCGGATCCTCTTCCTCACGCTCGCGGTGGTCGCCCTGGCGGCCGTCGCGATCGGCTCGACCGCCGCCGCGGGCGGGCGCGCGCAGGGCGACATCGTCGCCACCGCCTCTTCCGCCGGCCAATTCAAGACGCTGACGATGCTGCTCAAGCGCGCCGGGCTCGTGCGGGCGCTGGAGCAGGCGGGCCCGTACACGGTGTTCGCGCCGACGGACGCGGCGTTCGGCAAGGTCCCGAAGGCGACGCTGAGCGCGCTCCTGCAGGACAAGGCGAAGCTCAAGTCGGTGCTGCTCTACCACGTGGTCGCCGGCAAGGTCACGGCGGCCAAGGTCGTGAAGCTCCGCCAGGCGAAGACGCTCAACGGCCAGCGTGTTCGCATCCGCACCTCGGGTTCGAACGTCTTCCTCAACGGCGCGAGGGTGACGACGCCCGACGTGATGGCGTCGAACGGCGTCATCCACGTCGTCAACCGCGTCCTGATCCCGCCCACTGCCTGACCTCCCGAACGAGCTCCCGCCGCGGCCCGGCACTGCCGCGGCGGGAGCCGAAGCGCGTCCTGCCGCGCACTCCGCGCAGGTTTCACGTGCACTCCGCAGTGCGATCCCGTACCTAGGCTTCAGCGACGCGCGGCGCCGATGAGTCGCCGCCGCGAGGGCCGTCTTGGAGGTGAACGCCGCGGACGCGAGGCGGGAAAGGAGACGCATGCAGAAGATCACTCCCTGGCTCTGGTTCGACACCGAGGGCGAGGAGGCGGCGCGGTTCTACACTTCCGTCTTCCCGAACTCGAAGCTCGGCGAGATCACGCGGTACAGCTCGGCCGGGCCGCGGCCCGAGGGAACGGTGATGACCGTCAGCTTCGAGCTCGAGGGCCAGCCGTTCGTGGCCCTGAACGGCGGGCCCGAGTTCGGCTTCACCGAGGCCGTCTCGTTCCAGGTGCTCTGCGACGACCAGGACGAGGTCGACCGGTACTGGGACACCCTCACCGAGGGCGGCGAGGAAGGCCCGTGCGGGTGGCTGAAGGACCGCTACGGGCTCTCGTGGCAGATCGTCCCGAAAGCCCTCTTCCAGCTGCTCGACGATCCGGACAAGGAGAAGGCGCAGCGCGTGACGGAGGCGATGCTGCAGATGGGCAAGATCGAGGTCGCCGGGCTCGAGCAGGCCGCCGCGGCAGCGCACGCCTAGCCCGCGAGCTTCTACCCTTCCGGCATCGGCGCGGACGGGTCGGTCTGCCAGAGGCCGAAGTCGTTGCCGTGCGGGTC
>DASTPC010000086.1:0-20983 GCA_035720085.1 Gaiellaceae bacterium | reverse complement strand
GCGCCGAGCCCGGCGAGGGCGGCGGTCGCGAGCGCGATCGCCGCCACGCCGCAGAGGCACATCAGCGCGGCGAAGGCCCGTGCATACCCGACCTCGCCCGAGGTGACGAGCGAGGGCGCCACGAACGCGGCGAGCGCGCCTGGCGGGTACTCGAGGCGGACGTCGCGGTACGGGACGGCACCGCTCTCGACGACGTCCCCATAGCCGCGGTACACCGGCACGTCGGAGATCGCCGCGTCGCCGCGCCACACGTCGCCCAGCGAGGCGCAGAGCGCGAGGAACACCGCCGCGGCGGCCGCCCCGAGCGCGATCCGCGCCGTCTCAGGACGCACGGGGAACGCCCGCTCGCGGCAGGAAGAGGGCCAGCACGACGAAGGGCAGGGCCCACGGGAGGTAGAGGTAGAACCAGTGCGTGAGCGCGAGCTGGAAGGCGAGCAGCACCGCCGCCGTCAACGCCGCGAGCTCGAGCGGGCTCTTCCGCGGCGGCACGAGCGCGACCACGCCGGCGAGGGTCAGCACGCCCGCCTGGACGACGGTCTGCAGCCAGCCGAGGTCGGGGATCCCGCGCGCGTGGTATTGCCCCCACCCCCAGATCGAGAACGGGGACTCGCGGCCGAGCTGGAAGCCGACCGTCCGGTCCCAGAACGTGCGCAGGGCCTCGAGCAGGTCGGGCTCGAGCAGCAGGATCGCGAACGCAAGCACCGTGGCGCCGGCAAAGGCCGCCGCGAAGCGCGCGACCGTGCGGGCAGCGGGCACGGCGTAGGTCGCCCAGAGCGGCGCGAGCAGCAGGGCGCCGAACTTCGTCCACGTGGCGGCGGCCACGAATGCGCCCCGGGCCCAGGCCGACGACGAGAGCCAGAAGCCCCAGACGAGCGCGGCGGGCATCAACGCATCGTTCGTGTTGGCGTTCAGGGCGTACGCGGTAAACGGGTACGCGGCCCACGCGAAGCAGAGGGTCGCAGCGAGCCGCCAGCCGCCGAACCGCCGGCCGACGAGGAGCAAGCCGGCGAGCACGACCAGGTCGGCGGCGATCGACGTCGCGTGCGCCGCCGGCAGCGAGTCCCACTTCCCGCTCCAGCCGAGCAGTGCCACCGCCGGCACGTAGGCGACGTACGCAAGCGGCCCGTACGTGTCGCCGCGCTCGTTCGCCGACTCGCAGCGTCCGTTCGCCTGGATCCGCTCCCGGGTGTCGCCGCTGGAGTCGGGCTCCCCGCACCCCGGGCGCGCGTCGCGCACCGGCATATGGCCGTAGGGAGCCTGACCGTCGAGGATGCGATCGCCGCCGATCACCCCTGCGTAGCCCACGTCGATGACGCTCCGCGGCGCCTGCACGTTCAGGCCGACGCGGAAGCCGACCAGGAAGACGGTCGCCGCCGCCAGCACCCACACCGGCCAGACGGCGACCGGCCGGCGCTCGCGCCGGCCGCGGAAGCCGATCCACGCAGAGCGGGCGAGCAGGTAGAGGAGCGGCGGGACCGCGAGCGGCACGCTGCGGTAGATCTCGCCGCGGTTGAAGAACGCAAGCGAGACGGAGAACGACAGCAGCACGAGCAGGTCGAGGTTGCGCAGCGAGAACGGCCGGCGGAGGTCGGCGAGGCCGAGCACGAAGGCGAGGCAGAACGCGAGCCAGAGCGCCGGGCGGTTCAGCAGCTTGCCGCCGAACGCGCCCGGCGTGCCCCGCGCCATCCGCCAGGCCACCTGCGGCCCCGCCCAGGCCTCGACCACGGCGCCCGTGCCGTCTTCGACGACGCCCTCCGCCACCTGGCCGGCGCGACCCGACCAGACCCGAACCGTCCAACGGTCGCCCGCGCGCTCGTAGGTTGCGTCCGTGGTCGGGTCGGGCGGGTAGCGCTCGAGCCAGGCCGCCACCTTCGGGCTCGCCAGCACGGCTGCGGTGGCAGAGCGCTCGTCCAGACGCGGCGGCGGCACCTCGGTCGCCCGCGCAGCCGGTGCGACGACGAGCGCGCCCGCGACGGCTGCGAGCGCGAGCGCCAGCCGCGTCAACGGCGGCGGAAAGACCAGAGCTTGTTGCCGAGGAAGCTCAGCGGCGTGACCAGCACGATCGCGAGCGCCTGCGCGACGACCTCGTCCACGCCGGCGCTGACCAGCAACTCCAGTAACCCGAGGTTGACGGCGAGAACGAGGGTCGAGACGACGAGGAACCGCATCCCCTGGTACGCGACGCGCCCGCGGCTGTGCCGGAACGTCCAGAGTCGGTTCCATGTGTAGTTGTTCGTCACCGCCACCAGGAACGAGCACACGGCCGCGGCCAGGTGGTGGACATCGAACCCGCGCACGAGCAGCGTGAACACGGCGAGGTTGACGACGTAGCCGCTCGCGCCGACGGTGCAGAACTTCGCCAGCTGCGCCCAGTTGCCGGGGTGGCGCAGCGCGCGGGACGCGCGGCCCCAGGAGGACTCCGAGCTCGTCGTGGTCGTCATCGCCGCGCGAGCGTACCGGAGCCGGCCGGGCCGGCTACTCGCGGAAGCCCTCGGCCCCGATCAGGGGGACGAACCGGCAGGGCAGCGACCGCGTCTCGACCGGCCCGGCTTCCGTGCGCACGACGCGCACCAACTCCTGCTCGTCACGCCGGCCCCGCGGCAGGACGAGACGGCCGCCGTCGCGGAGCTGCTCGTAGAGGGCAGACGGCACGCCGGGGACCGCCGCCGCGACCGCGATCGCGTCGAACGGCGCCCGGTCGGGCGCTCCCAGAGAGCCGTCGCCGAGCCGGACCTCGACCTCACCGTGACCCGCCGCCGCGAGCGCCTCCCGCGCGCGCTCGGCGAGCTCGGGGACGCGCTCCACGGTCACCACCGACGCCGCCAGCTCGCCCAGCACCGCCGCCGCGTAGCCGGAGCCCGTGCCCACGTCGAGCACGCGCTCGCCGCCGTCGAGCTCGAGCAGCTGGCACATCGCAGCTACGACGTAGGGCTGGGAGATCGTCTGCCCGCAGCCGATCGGCAGCGCGGAGTCGGCGTACGCGCGGAGACGCTCGCCCGCGGGTACGAACAGCTCCCGCGGCACCGTCGCCATCGCGGCGAGCACGCGCTCGTCGCGGATCCCCCGCCGGCGGAGCTGCCGCTCGACCATCTCGGCGCGCCTGGTGGCCGGGTCGCGCTCCACCGCTCAGGCGGCCAGGTGCACCTGCCCGGCGTACTGCGGCAGCGGGACGCCGAAGTGGCGCAGGACGAGCGGCGCCACGTCGACGATGCTGGCCGCCGTGCCCTCGACGCCGAGCGTCAGGAGCGGCACCTCCGAGTCTCCCGCCTCGAGCGAGCCGTGCGAGCCGCCGCCGAGATGGTGCCGACCGCCGAGGTCGACGAACTCCCAGCCCGGGGCCGCGGAGACGACGACCTCGCCCGCGTTCGGGTTCTCGAGCGCCGCCCAGGCGCGGGCGAGCGCGTCGGGCTGCGGCAGGATCGAGGTGTCGCCCGAGAGCTGCCAGCCGTCCTCGGCCGGCGCGAAGCGGAGCTCCTCGCGCTCGCGTCGCGCGACCGCCTCGCCGCCCTCGCGGAACAGCGTCACCGCGACGGCCGGCTCGCAGTCGAGGCGCTCGGCGAGCGAACGGGCGTCCTCCCGCGCCTCCGGCAGGCGATAGACCATGGCAGCTCGGTTGGAGGCCGTCACGAGCGCGCCGGGGACGTCCGCGAAGCGGCGCCCGAGCACGGCGATGCGCTCGACGGGCGTCTGGCCGTGGTCGGACATGACGACCAGTGCGTAGCGGTCGAGCAGGGCGTCGAGGCCGCCGGCCGACTCCACGAGCGCGCCGACGGCCGCGTCCGCGCGTGCGAGTGCCTCGTGGGCGCCGTCCGGCCCGAGCTCGTGCGAGGCGTAGTCGTAGTCCGAGAGGTAGTAGACGAGGAAGTCGAAGCCGTCGCGCGTGACGAGCCAGCGCCCGACCGCCGCCGCGTACGCGTCGATCGTGCCGTCGGCGCGACTGCGCCACGAGAGCGGCGCGCCCGTGGCATCGGACTCGAACAGGTTGTAGAAGAAGAACCGCCGCGGGCCGAGCACCGTGCGGCCGCGCAGCGGCGGTAGCGTGCCGCGGTGCAGGGTGCGACCGCGGTAGGCCGTGAAGTTGACGGCCGCGGGGACCAGCCCGGCGTCCTCGAGCGCCTCGAACACCGTCACCGCGCCACGGCTCAGGTGCTCGGCGTTCATGTTCACGAGCGCGTCGCGCAGCGTCCGCCCGATCCCGGCCGCCCGCACGGCGCCGAACGACGAGCCGTATTCGACCAGCCGGCGCTCGCCCCGGTGGTACCAGACGAGGTGCGGGATGCCGTGGACGTCGGGGTGCCCGCCCGTCGCGATGGACGAGAGGCAGACGGGGGTCAGGGAGGGAAACGTCGACACCGCGCGCCGGTACGCGCCGACCTGGGCGAGGCGGGCGAGCGTCGGCGCCGCGCCGCTCTCGACCGCCTGCTCGAACGCCGACGGCGTCAGGCCGTCGATGACGACGAGGATCAGCTTCCTGGGAGTCACTTGGCGAGCGAGCGCAGCCCGGCGTGCCGCTGCGGCGCCCGCCGCCGGGCGCGAAGAGCCGCGATCGGCGCCCCGACTGCCAGCACGTACCCGGCGATGGGCACGAGCGCGAGCAGGAACAGCGCGAGCGCCGCCGAGCCGAGCAGGAACGCCGTGCCTCCCGGCGTGCCGCCGCGCTGCAAGCCGCCGCGTGCGATCACGGTTGCCGAGACGGCCCCGAGCACGCCTCCGACGACGCCGGCGATCGGCCCGACCCAGTCGGTGCCGATCCAGCGGTTCGTGACGAAGCCCGCGACGACGCCCGCCAGGGCGGCCGCGAGCGTCGAGACCGGCGCGCCGAGGCGCCACCAGGCGAGCAGCCCGGCCGCGAGCACCCCGAGCGCGACGCCGACGCCGAGCGCGACGCCGATCGTGTACCAGTCACCCACGCAGCGCAGTGTAGACGCGGCAAACCGTGTCCTCCGGATCGACGTACTGACCTGTGTCTTCGGGAACGAGCGAAGGGGGAACGAGCATGCGCAGGAACGCAGGCCGCTGGATCTTCCTGGTCGCCGTGGTCGCCGCGGCAGGATTCGCGTCGTACGCGCTCGCGGACGGGGGGAAGAAGACGATCCGGGAGACGCTAGAGGGCTACCAGGAGGTGCCGGCCCTCTCGACGCCCGGGAACGGGCAGTTCGAGGCCCGCATCGACACCGACGCGCAGGAGATCCACTACCGGCTCTCCTACGCCGGGACCGAGTCGGCGGTCACCCAGTCGCACATCCATCTCGAGCAGCAGTCGAACAACGGGCCGATCGTCGTGTGGCTCTGCTCGAACCTCGGCAACGGCCCGGCCGGGACGCAGGCCTGTCCGCCTGCGCCGGCGACGATCGAGGGCACGATCAGCCCGTCCGACGTGACGGCAGGCGGCGCGGCGCAGGGGCTCGCAGCCGGCGAGTTCGCCGAGCTCGTCGCCGCGATCCGCGCGGGTGCGATGTACGCGAACGTCCACACCGTCGGCCGCCCCGGCGGTGAGATCCGAGCGCAGCTCGCGTCGAAGAAGCACGACCTCGACGAGGACTGACTGCGAGGCGGGCGAGCGGGCCGCTCTCAGCCGGGCGGCCCGCTCTCCAGCCTGCGGATCAGGTCGAGGCAGAACGCGCCGGCCCGCGCGCCATCGACGACGCGGTGGTCGAACGTGACCGAGACGTTCCCCATCCGACGCACGACGACCCTTCCCTCGCGGACGACCGGCCGCTCGGCGACGCGGTGGAGGCCGAGGATCGCCACCTCGGGGTGGTTGATCAGCGGCGTCACGAAGATGCCGCCGAGCTTGCCCGCGCTCGTGACCGTGAAGGTCGAGCCGCGCAGCTCCTCCGGCCGGAGCGTCCCGGCCCGCGCGGCGTCGGCGAGGCGCGCGACCTCGGCCGCGAGCTCGTCTACCGAGGCCATGTCGCAGCCGCGCACGACCGGCACGACGAGGCCTTCGTCCGTCTGGACGGCCAGGCCGAGGTCGTAGCGGCCGAGGTAGACGATCTCGTCGCCCTCGAGCCGCGCGTTCAGCTCGGGGAACTCCCGCAGCGAGTGCGCAGCCGCCTGCAGCGCGAGCGGGATCAGCAGGGCGAGGTCGACGCCGGTGAAGTCGCACTCCTCGACGAACGTGACCGCGGGGATCTCTCGGTGCGAGGTGCCGAGATGCTCGACCATGCGCCGCCGGATCCCGCGGATGCGCACCCGCCGGCCGTCACCGGCGGCAGGCGGCGCGACGTCCGACGACGCATGCACGTCGGCCTCGGTGATCCGGCCGCCGGGGCCGCTGCCCACCACGCCCGCCAGATCGACTCCCAGCTTCTCCGCGAGGCGGCGCACGAGCGGCGTCGCGAGCACCCGTGGAGCGGCTGCGCCGCCGACGACGCTGATCGGCGGGCCCATCGCGCGCTCTTCGCTCGGCGGGCTCGCGACCGCCCGGAGCAGCTGCTCGCCCTCCTCGCCGATCACGACGAGCACGGCGCCGACCGGCGCCACCTCGCCCTCGGCGACCAGGATCTTGAGCACCGTGCCCGCAGCCGGAGAGGGGATCTCGACCGTGGTCTTGTCGGTCTGGATCTCGACGAGCGGGTCGTCCTCCGCCACCGTGTCGCCCTCGACGACGAGCCAGCGCGCGACCTCGCCCTCCGTGAGGCCCTCGCCGAGGTCTGGCAGGCGGAACTCGTACGCCACGGCGCCGGAATCTACCGGGGCGTCCCGATCCAGGCGTCCGGCGGCGCGAGCAGCACGCGCAGCCCTCCCTCCACCCGCCAGAGCGACACGGCCTGCTCGTCCCCGGCCAGCTCCCCCACGAATGCCGCAGGCACGTAGCCGAGCTGCAGGCTGCGCTCCTCGTTCCAGATCGCGACCGCGTGCGGGTCGTGCGGGTTGTCCGGCTCGGGCACGAGCACGAGGCGGCGCCCCGGGTCGAAGGAGGGATCGGGCAGCGCCTCCGGCCGGTAGGAGACGCCGGCGGCCGGGACGACGCGGATCCGCGGGTCTTCCCACGCGACCGGCTCGCCGGTGGCGGCGTCGCGGAGTCGGACGCCGTTGCCTGCCCGCTCGAGCCAGAGCCGCAGGCGCTCGCTCACCCGAGCTCGTCTTCTTGGCGCAGGGCCGGGATCCGCACACCCGTGCAGATCCCGCCCGCGCGAACACCCCTGAAGCCGGCCGCTGTCGCGGCCGGGAACGACCCACGACGCCTCACGCCCGCTCCTCCTCTGCCCAAGGCCGGGATCCGCACACCCGTGCAGATCCCGCCCGCGCGAACACGCCTGAAGCGGGCCGCTGTTGCGGCCGGAATCGACCCACGACGTCTCACGTGACCGCGAAGAGTGCGCGGGCCCGCTCTGCGAACGCCACGACCTCGGCCGCGTCGGGCTGCTCGCCGCGCTCGAACAGCGCGAGCTGCAGGGCCGGCCCGTAGGCGCCCGCCGCCTCCTTCTGTTCGCTCGTGACGGGCTGCACGACGAAGTGGATGTGCACCGGAGCTCCGCCCGCGTGCGACCACAGGCAGACGTACACCTGCTCGGCTCCGGCGAGGCGCCCTGCGACGTCGGCCGCGCGGCGGAGAAGCGGTCCCAGCTCGGCGCTCTCGCGCTCGTCGAGGTCCGCGACGTGGAGCACGTGACGTCGCGGCTTGACGACGAGCGTGCCGACGCCGAGCGGCCCGACGCAGTGCTCGACGAGCCAGCGGCCGGCGTCCAGCAGCGGCCCGCCGGGCAGCGGGACGCGCCCCTCGGCGAGGTCGCACGCGAGACAGCCAGCCGGCATCAGAAGGCGAGTAGCGCGCGAACGGCGTCGGCGACGCGCTCGACGGACGGCATGTAGTAGTCCTCGAGCTGCCAGTACGGATACGGCACGTCGTAGCCGGTGACGCGCCGGACGGGCCCGCGCAGGTCGAGGATCGCCTTCTCCGCCAGCACCGCCGCCACCTCGGCGCCGAACCCGCACGTGCGTGGGGCCTCCTGCACGATCACGACGCGGCCGGTCTTGGCGGTCGACAGGAGCAGCGACTCCTCGTCCAGCGGCTTCAGCGACCGCAGGTCGAGCACCTCGACGGACGCCTCGCCGACCAGAGCATCCGCCGCGCGCTCGGCGACGGGCACCATCGCCCCGTACGCGACCAGGGTCACGTCGTCGCCCTCCCGTGCGAGCCGCGCCTCGCCGAGCGGGACGACGTGCTCGCCGGTCGGCACGGCGCCCCGCGCAGTGCGGTAGATCGCCTTGGGCTCCAGCACGACCACGGGGTCCGGGTCCCGGATCGCCGCCGCGAGCAGCCCCTTGGCGTCGGCCGGGGTCGACGGGATCGCCACCTTGATCCCGGGCGTGTGGACGTAGTACGTCTCGGGCGAGTCGTCGTGCAGCTCCGGCGCCCGCACGCCGCCGCCGTAGGGCATGCGGATCGTCAGCGGGAACTCCATCCGGCCGCCCGTGCGCCAGCGGTACCGCCCTACGTGGGTGATCAGCTGGTCGAGGCCCGGGTAGCTGAACGCGTCGTACTGCAGCTCGCAGACCGGCCGCCAGCCCGCCATGCAGAGGCCCACTGCCGTGCCGAGAATGCCGGCCTCGGCAAGCGGTGTGTCCACGCACCGGTCGGGGCCGAACCGCTCGAGCAGCCCGGCGGTCGCCCGGAAGACACCGCCGGCGACGCCGACGTCCTCGCCCATCACCAGCACCGAGGGGTCGCGCTCCAGCTCGACGTGGAGGGCGTCGTTGACGGCCTCCACGAGGAGCAGCTCGCGCACGTCCTCGAGGATGCTCACCGGCCGAGCACCCGCCGCAGATCGGCGAGATCGGCCGCGAGCGCGGCCGGCGGGCTCGCGTACGCGTGCTCGAAGAGCAGCTCCTCCCCTGCAGGAGGCTCGGCCTCGGCCTGCGCGATTCCCTCGCGCATCCGCTCGAGCGCCTCCGCCTTGATCTCGGCCGCCACCTCGTCCGTGAGCAGGCCGGCGCGGCGGAGCCAGCCCTCGAAGCGACCGACACACTCGGAGCGCCGTTCCTCCTCGACACGCTCCGGATCGACGTACGCGCTCGGGTCGTCCGCCGTCGCGTGCGGCGCCGCCCGGTAGGTGACCGCCTCGACGAAGGTCGGCCCGTCACCGGCACGTGCGCGGGCAACTGCCTCACGCGCGGCCTCGTAGACGGCGAGGACGTCGGCGCCGTCGACCCGGATCGCCGGCATCCCGTACCCGACCGCCTTGTCGGCGAGCGTTTGCGCCCGCGTCTGCGCGGAGACGGGCGTCGAGATCGCCCACTGGTTGTTGTTGCAGAGCAAGACGAGCGGCGCGCGCATGACGGCGGCGAAGTTCGCCCCCTCGTGGAAGGCGCCTTCGGAGGTGGCACCGTCGCCGAAGAACGCGACCGCCACCCGGCCCTCGCCGCGCAGGCGCGCGCCCCAGGCGAGCCCGGCGGCGTGGGGGACGTGCGTCCCGATCGGGACGCAGATGGAGGCGACGTTGTGGTCGGCAGGGTTCCACCAGCCGGATGGGTGGCCGCGCCACCACGACAGGACGGTCGCGGGAGCCATCCCGCGCAGGAGCCCGATCGCCGACTCCCGATAGCTCGGGAAGACCCAGTCGCGAGGCTCGAGCGCGTGGACGACGCCGACCTGCATCGCCTCGTGGTTCCAGAAGATCGCGTACGTGCCGATCCGGCCCTGGCGGTGGTAGACGACGGAGCGCTCGTCGTACGTCCGCAGCAGGACGAGCGAGCGGTACAGGGCGAGCAGCGCGTCGGGGGTGAGGCCGTCGACCTCGCCGTCGGGCACCGCGGTGCCGTCGCCGATCACGCGGCGCAGCCCGCGCTCGATCGAGAGCTCGGTCACGACCTAAATGGAAACAAATTTGCCCTTTGGCCGTCAAGCGCCCTACAGTGACCACGTGACGCTCGCCGCCGCACAGCCGTTCGTGGTCGAGCCGATCCGCGCCACGAGGACGTTCGAGGCCGCGATCGACCACCTCGCCGACGCGGTCGAGCGGTCGGGGCTGCGCCGCGGCGACCGCCTGCCCGGCGAGCAGGAGCTCGCGCGACTGCTCGAGATCTCCCGGCCGACGCTGCGCCAGGCGCTCCGCGTGCTCGAGCTCTCCGGGGTGGTCGAGGTGCGCCGCGGCAAGAACGGCGGCATCTTCCTGGCCTCTGAGCTCGTGCCGACGCTCGCGATCTCGAGCGCGGTCGCAGTCGAGGAGAGTGCCGCCGCCGACGTCCTGCGCGCACGGCGCGTGCTCGAGACGGCCGTCGTGCACGAGGCCGCCGCCCGCGCCGGCGCAGGCGACTACGCGCGCCTCGAGCGCACGGTCGAGCTGCTCGAGCGTCACCTGGGCGAGCGCCCGCTGGTGATGCGGGCAGACGCGATGTTCCACCGCTCGCTCGTACGGGCGTGCCACAACCGCACGCTGGAGGCGTCGATGCGCGGCGTGGGCAAGGCGCTCGCCCCGATCCGCGACGCCTACTCGGGCGGGCTGGAGCGCGACCGGCTGACCCTCGACGTCCACGTGCGCCAGCTGGACGCGATGCGCCGCCGCGACGAGCGCGCGCTCGACCTGGTGCTGGACGAGCACTTCGGCATGCTCGAGGAGGCGTTTGCCGACGCGATCGGCCGCCGCCCCGGCGAGGTCTCGGCGGCGACGCGCCGGTAGCGCTTAGACGAGGACGGTGACCGCGTCCGGCTCGGACGTGAAGACCATCTCGGTCACGTCGCCGACGTCCTCCCCGTCGAGTTGCAGCGGCATCGGCGCGTCGCAGCGCACCACCACGCGCGCCGCGTCGTGGGCGTACAGGACGTCGGCGGCCGTCGCCTGGCCGCGGCCGGTGACCGCGTACCGCGCGAGCCGGGGCAGGGAGCGCGCCCGGACGCGTGCGGGCGCCACGACGTCCAGGCCGTTGTCGAAGCTCGCCTCCGGCGCGATCGGCAGGCCCAGCCGGCCGACGTAGGTGTAGGGCGAGCAGTTCGCGACGAGCGCGAACGCGGCCCGGCCCAGGCCGTCGAGCTCGAGCGCGGACTCGAGGCGGCCACGGCGCTCGGCGAGCAGGCGGATCGCAGTCCACGCGAACGCGCCGTCGCCCGGGCGCTTGCCGTCGTGGCGCCGGCCGAGCGCGTCGACCCGGCGCACGAGCTCCGCGTCGAGCCCGATGCCCGCGTTGAAGCCGAAGCGTCGCTCGCCCGCGCGGCCGAGGCCGATCCGCCGCGGGCGCCCGACGGCGATCCGCTCCGCCGCCCGCACCGGATCGCGGGGAAGGCCGAGGGCACGCGGCAGGACACTCGTGCCACCCCCGGGCACGAGGCCGAGCGGCGTTGTCGCGTCGACGCCGTTCAGCACCTCGTTGAAGGTGCCGTCGCCGCCGAAGACGTGAATCGCTTCCACCCGCCCGAGCGCCTCGCGCGCGAGCGTCGTCGCGTGGCCGGGCCCGCTCGTGCGCACGACCTCCGGGCTGCTGAGCGCCGCGGCGACGGCGGCCAGCCGCTGCTCGTCGACGCCGCTCGCGAACGGGTTGACGATCAGGAGCGCCGCCACGCGCCGAGCCTACTCAGCACGGGCGTGCTCGGGCCCCGACCGCGGGGCGAGGCGGGGACGATCGCCGCCGGCGACCGGCGTCCGAAGTCGCTGATATGTTGTCATCGACGACAACGGAGGAGCCTCTCGAGGAACGTTGCCATGCGCACCAGACATACCGGGTGATCGCCCGGGATGAGACGCACTCCGAAGGCGACCGGGGGCCCGCAGTTGGGGAACGAACGGATCCGCCCGGCAGTCACGGCGTGGAATAGCCCCGGATCCCGTCGACGACGATGGCGGTGAACCGATCGGCGAGCGCGTCGGTGTCCGCGCCGGGACGCAGCCAGGTGTATGCCCAGTTCGCCGCCGAGACGGCGAGGAGGGCGGCGGCGCCGACGTCCAGGTCGGTCCGCAGCTGGCCGCGCTCGACTCCGTCGCGGAAAAGCGCCCGCCAGCGCTCGTCGTACCGCCGTCGCTCGGCGAGGATCTCCGCCCGCGCAGGATCCTCCAGGTAGCGCCACTCACGGGTGAAGACGGTCGCGACGTCGAGCTGCTCCGCCACGACACGCAGGTGGCTCCGTAGCGCCAGCCGGATCCGCTCGACGGCGGGCAGGTCCTCGGGCACGCCGTCGAGCGCCTCGTGGAACGCCGCCGCGCCGGCCCGCATCGCCTCGTGGAGGAGTCGCTGCTTGGAGTCCGTGAGCGAGTAGAGCGAGCCCTTCCGGACGCCCATCGCCTGGGCGAGGTCGCCCATCGACGTGCCGTGGAAGCCACGCTCGGCGAACAGGCGCGCGGCAGTGTCGACCAGCTCGTCGCGCCTCGTGCTCACCTGTACGATGCTAACGACCGGTAGGTAGGGAAACCAGTCGGGCAAACAGGAGTCTCCGAGCCGATGGACGGGCAGACGCGCGAGTTCCTCGACCACGTGCAGGCGGGCGGCCAGGTCGAGGTGTCCGACTGGATGCCGGACGAGTACCGCAGCCGGCTCGTCAAGTTCGTCGAGATGCACGCCAACTCGGAGCTGATGGGCGTCCTCCCCGAGCGGGACTGGATCCTGCGGGCACCGACCCTGCAGCGGAAGCTTGCGCTGACGGCCAAGATCCAGGACGAGGTCGGCCATGCGCAGCTGATCTACCGCGTGGTCGAGGACCTCGGCAAGCCGCGCCGCGCCTGTCTCGACGACCTCGTCGCCGGCCGGTCGAAGTTCCACAACGTCTTCCACTACCCCACGCGGACGTGGGGCGACGTAGGCGTGATCGCGTGGCTCGTGGACGCAGCGGCGATCGTCTCGCAGAAGGCGCTGCTCAAGTGCTCGTACGCTCCCTACGCACGGATCATGAAGAAGATCTGCTGGGAGGAGTCCTTCCACATCCTCCACGGGCGCGACGTGATCCTGGCGCTCGTCACCGGGACCCCCGAGCAGTTCGAGCTCGTCCAGGAGGCACTCGACCGGTGGTGGGAGCCGCTGATGCACTTCCACGGCACACCGCTCGCGGCCGAGGAGGACCCGATGGTCTACTGGCGGATCAAGAGCCAGGCGAACGAGGAGGCGCGGCAGCAGTTCCTCGACGGCTACGTGCCGCAGATCCGCGAGCTCGGGCTCGAGATCCCGGATCCGGCGCTGCGCAAGGACGAGGAGACGGGCCGCTGGCTGTACACCGAGCCCGACTGGGACAAGCTCCGTGCCGTCGTCACCGGGCACGGCCCGGCCTCCGAGGAGCGGCTGGCGTTTCGCCGGCTCTCACGCGCCGACGCCGACTGGGTCGAGCGGGTGGTGCTCGCGGAGGCGGCGTGACCACGGTCTACGAGGTGTTCCGCCGCGAGCGGCACGGCCAGCCGTTCCAGCACGCAGGCTCGGTGAGCGCACCCGATCCGCGGTTCGCCGAGATCTACGCGCGGGAGCAGTACGGCCGGCGCCAGGAATCGGACGCCCTCTGGCTCGTCCCGCGCACGGCCATCCACGAGGTCGCCGAGTTCCCGGACGAGTTCGACCTGAAGTACCGCCGGGTGGACGGCTATTCGATCAAGACGCGGCTGCGGGAGGCGCGTGAGCGGGCCGGCACGGTCGAGGGCTGAGCTCCTGCTCGAGCTCGCCGACGACGAGCTGGTCCTCGGCTGGCGGAACTCCGAGTGGACCGGGATCGCTCCGTTCCTCGAAGAGGACGTCGCGTTCTCGTCGATCGCCCAGAACGAGATCGGACACGCGCGCGCGCTCTACGAGCTCGCCGCCGCCGAACTCGGCACGACGGCCGACGAGCTGGCGTTCGACCGCGAGCCCTCGGAGTACCGCTGCGCGCCGCTCGTGGAGCTCCGGCGGCTCGAGTGGGCTCGCACGATTGCGCGCCACTGGCTCTACGAGACCGCCGACGCGCTTCGCCTGGAGGCGCTGATGGTCATGGACGATGCCGAGGTAGCCGGGATCGCGGCGAAGATGGACCGCGAGGAGCGCTACCACCGCCTGCACGCCGAGATGTGGATCGATCGCCTGCTCGCCTCGCCCGAAGGCCGGGCGAGGCTCGAGGAGGCGATCTCCGAGCTCTGGCCGTACGCGCTCGGCGTCCTCGACGACGGCCTGCGGCCGGAGTACGTCAGGCGGGTCGAGGCGAAGCTCGGCCGCGCGCTCCCGGCCGCCGAGCCGGTGCCGCGCGGGCAGCACGAGCGGGAGCTGGCCGAGCTGCTCGCCGAGATGACGGTGGTACGCAGGTCTGCGCCGGCCGGGGCGCAATGGTAGTGGGGCGCTTCCCGGCTTCGCCGGAGAGCACCTCCTCCGGCGTCAGCGCCGAGTGCGTCTGGGAGGCCCTGGACGAGCTGCCGGACCCCGAGATCCCGGTGATCTCGCTGGTCGAGCTCGGAGTCGTGCGCGAGGTCGCGATCTCGGAGGACGGCGTGCGCGTCGACTTCGCGCCGACGTTCATGGGCTGTCCGGCTCTCGACGTGATGGTGCGGGCGATCCGCGAGCGCGTGGAGGCGCTCGGTGCCGCCTGCGACGTACGCGTGCTGCTCGACGACTCCTGGTCCACCGACGACATCTCGCCGGCCGGCCGAGAGAAGCTCCGGGCGGCCGGGTTCGCGCCGCCTGCCCCGCGCTCGTCCGGGCCGGTCACGCTCGTCCAGCTGGAGCGCGGCCCGCACCGCTGCCCGTACTGCGGCTCAGTCGAGACCAGGCTGGAGAACATCTTCGGCCCCACTCCCTGTCGCTCGCTGCGCTACTGCACCGCCTGCCGCCAGCCGTTCGAGCAGTTCAAGACCATCTGACGTGACGACGAGCCCGTTCCTCCGCGCCGCGAACCAGCCGCCCCCGCTCGAGGACTACGACGCCTACGCCGAGAACCTGCCGCTCGTCGAGGCGGTTCGGCGCGAGGGCGGCGGCTGGGCGGCGGAGCGACTCGCCGCGCTCGGCCGCCTCTCGGGTGGCCCGCTCCTCGAGCAGGGGCGGCTCGCGAACGAGCATCCGCCGGTCCTGCGGACCCACGACCGCTTCGGCGAGCGGATCGACGAGGTCGAGTTCCACCCGGCCTGGCACGAGCTGCTCCGAACCGGCGTCGAGCACGCCGTCCAATGCCTGCCCTGGAGCGAGCCGCGCGCCGGCGCGCACGTCGCGCGCGCCGCGGCCATGATCACGCTCTCGACGGCCGAGGCCGGCGTCGCCTGCCCGCTGTCGATGACGTTCGCCGCCGTCCCCGCCCTCCGGGCCGAGCCCGACCTCGCCGCCGCCTGGGCGCCGCTGCTCGCCTCGACCGCCTACGAGCCCGAGCTGCGGCCGCCGAGCGAGAAAGCCGGCGTCCTCTGCGGCATGGCGATGACCGAGCGCCAGGGAGGTTCGGATGTACGCGCCAACGAGACGCGCGCCGAGCCGCTCGCCGACGGGACGGCGCTCTTGACCGGCGAGAAGTGGTTCTGCTCCGCTCCGATGTCCGATGCGTTCCTCGTCCTCGCCCAGGCGCCTGCGGGGCTCACGTGCTATCTGCTGCCGCGCGTGCTGCCCGACGGCAGCCGCAACGCCTTCCACCTCGAGCGGCTGAAGGACAAGCTCGGCAACCGTTCCAACGCCTCGGCGGAGGTCTCGCTCGCGGGCGCGTCGGCCTCCCGGGTCGGCGAAGAGGGCCGCGGCGTGCCGACGATCATCGAGATGGTCGTCCACACCCGCCTCGACTGCGTCCTCGGCTCGACGGCGCTGATGCGCCGCGCAGTCGCGGAGGCGACGCACCACGCAGCCCACCGCGTCGCGTTCGGCCGCCTGCTCGCCGACCAGCCGCTGATGCAGAACGTTCTCGCCGACCTCTGCCTGGAGGCCGAGGCCGCCACCGTGCTCGCCCTCCGTCTCGCGCGCTCCTTCGACGAGGACGACCAGGCGTTCCGGCGGCTCGCGACCGCGATCGCCAAGTACTGGGTGTGCAAGTCGACGCCGCCGCTCGTCGCCGAGGCCCTCGAATGCCTCGGCGGCAACGGCTACGTCGAGGAGTCCGCGCTGCCGCGCCTCTACCGCGAGAGCCCCGTCAACTCCGTCTGGGAGGGCTCGGGGAACGTGATCTGCCTCGACGTCCTACGGGCGCTGCAGCGGGAGGAGGAGAGCCTGGAGGCCGTTCGGACCGAGCTTCGCCTGGCAGCCGGCGGCGACCGGCGCCTCGACGTCGCCGTCGCTGACCTCGAAGCCGAGCTCGCGGATCCCGACGACCGCGAGCCGCGAGCCCGTGTGCTGGTCGAGCACCTCGCCCTGTGCCTGCAGGCCGCGCTGCTCGTCCGTCATGCGCCGCCGGAGGTGGCGGACGCGTTCTGCGCCTCGCGGCTGGCCGGCCGGAGCGGACGGCTCTACGGGACGCTTCCGGCCGGTGTCGACACGACCGCCGTCGTCGAGCGGCACCGGCCGCGTGCGAGTCGCTAGGCTCGGCTCGTGCTCGTCGAGATCTACTACTGCCCCGTCTGAAACGGCTACGACCGGCGGGCCGCGCGTGCCGCGGCCGAGCTCGGGGCGGCGGGCCACGAGGCACGCGCGCTCGAGGGAGCGAAGAGCCAGTTCGACGTCTTCGCCGACGGCGAGCTCGTGTTCTCGAAACAGCAGGTCGGCCGCTTCCCCGACGACGGGGAACTGGGCGGGCTGGTGAACGGGCGCGGCTGACGCCGCCATCGGCGCGCAAGCCTCGTCCAGACGCACGTCCGCGGCTGGCCGGCGTTGAACGCCGCGTCCTCGTCCGCGGCCGCGCGGACGAACCAGGCTGCAGTGTAGGAGGGGGGCAGCCGTGTTGACCCGCACCACGCGCAGCCACACGTCGTCGTAACCGGCGCGCCGCGCCTCGTCGGCGAGCAGCGACACGAGCCGACGCCCGAGCCGGCGCCTCGGCGCGCGGGATCGACCACGATCCCAGCCGAGGACGAGCCGGCCATCCGGGGCCGCGAACGAGGTGAGAGCCTCGGCCTCCACCACGCTCGGCCCTCACCGGGCTCGTCGCCTACGACGGGCCCACACACGCCTACCGGAGCAGGAACCCCTCGCGGAGCGGGTCATAGGGGTCGAGCTCGAAGACCGCCCGGCCGGTACGGAAGGCGCTCCCCTCGACCTCGGTCACGACCGCCGGCTTGCCGCCCACCTCGGCGTCCGCCACGACCCGGCCCTCGAACTCGGAGCCGACGACCGAGAGGTGCCGCAGGCGCTGCCCGCGCGGCAGCCCCCCCTCGCCGTCGAGGAGCGCAAGCCGCGCGGACGTGCCGCTACCGCAGGGGGAGCGGTCGACCTCGCCGTCGGCGAAGACGGTCACGTTCCGCTGCGTCAGCGGAGCGACGCCCTCCTCCTGCCAGAAGACGACGCCGTAGACGCCGCGAAGCTCAGGCTCGAGCGGATGGACGATCTGGTGGGCGGCCTCGAGGTCACGCTTGATCGCGCGGCCGAGCTCGATCAGGCGCGGCAGCTCGCGCGGCTCGACCCGATCGGCACAGCTCGCGTAGAAGGCGCCGCCGTAGGCGACGTCCACGATCCGCCCGGCCGCCTCGACGCCGGTCGCCCAGACGAAGGCCGGCACGTTGCGGAAACGCACCGAGCGCACGCGGCCGCGGTCGACCCGGGCCCACGTCTCCAGCCGGCCCGACGGGACGTCGACGACCACCCGCGTCTCGCCCTCGTGCGCAGGCACGATCCCTTCGTCGAGCGCCCAGGTGACGAGCGCGATCGTCCCGTGGCCGCACGCGGTGGAGTAGCCCTCGTTGTGGAAGAAGACGACGCCGAGATCGGCACCCTCGTCCTCGGGCTCGGTGACGAAGCAGCCGTACATGTCCGCGTGGCCACGGGGCTCGTGGACGAGCAGGCGACGTACGTGGTCGAGGTGATTGCGTGCGAAGGAGCGCTTGGCGAGCATGGTCGCGCCCTCGAGCATCCGGACGCCGCCGGTGACGATCCTGAACGGCTCGCCGCCGGTGTGGTAGTCGGTGGTGGAGATCCGCCCGGTGCCGCTCAATCGGCGAAGCTCGGGTAGCGGCCGGTGAGCAGGAAGACGTAGCCGTAGGTCTGCGCCTGGTAGCGCAGGCAGTAGGCCTGCAGGTTGCGCATCCCGTCGTTTGCGCGACCGGTGAACAGCGCGTAGAACCAGGCCAGGATGGCGACGATCTGGAAGAGGTACTGCAGCACGCTCGTGACGAGGAACGCCGGGATCGCGAGCAGGAGGCGGAAGCAGACCGTCAGCCTGCTCTGCTCGGCGGGCGGGTCGATCTCGAGGTCGATCGGGTAGCCGCGCACACCCGTGAAGGAGGGGTACGGGTCGGCGGCGATCCCGACGTATGCGTAGACGTGGGTGGTGTACGCGACGTAGGAGCCGAGGAACGAATGGACGCCCTCCGGGAGCCGCCCTGCCACCAGCGTCGCGAACCAGCCGGCGACCGCGACGACGACCGCCGCGATGCCCCAGATCGACAGCCAGACGAGGTGGGGGAGCGCGAGCAGCAGCCGAAGCAGCACGGTCAGCCGGTTCCGCTGGAGGTCGTCCGTGACGACGAGGCGGATCGGGTGGAGCGGCGGCTCGTCGGCGGGGACGTCGGGGAGGCTCGAGCTCACAGCCTCAGGCGCCGCGGAAGGCGGCGGGCCGCTTCTCCAGGAAGGCGGCGACGCCTTCGGCGAAGTCGGCAGTCGCGACCGCCTGCTGCTGGGTCGCCGCCTCGGCGGCGAGCTGCTCCTCGAGCGTCGCGGCGTAGGCGTGCTCGAAGAGCCGCTTCGTCCAGCCGACCGCACGCGTCGGCAGCGCAGCCCAGGTGGCGGCCAGCTCGGCGACATGGTCCTCGAAGCGGTCGGCGGGGGCGACCTCGGTGACGAGCCCCCAGGCGAGCGCCTCCTCGGCCGAGACCCGCCGGTTCGAGCACATCCACTCGAACGCCCGGCCGAACCCGAGCAGCCGGTGCAGGAACCAGGTCCCGCCGGCGTCCGGAACGAGGCCGATGCCGACGAAGCCGGGCACGAAGCTCGCCGCGTCGGAGGCGACGCGGAGGTCGCCGGCCACCGCGAGGGAGAGCCCGGCACCGGCGGCGACGCCGTTGACGGCGGCGATCACCGGCTTCTCGAGCGCACGGATCGCGCGGACGTTCGGGTGGTAGGTCTCCTCGAGCCGCTCGCGGATGTCGCTCGGCGACTCCTGGAACTCGCGCAGGTCCTGGCCCGCGCAGAACGCCTTGCCGGCGCCGGTGATCACGACCGCCCGCACGGCCGGGTCGACTGCCTCGACCGCGAGCGCGTCGTTCAGCGCCGCATGCAGGCCCGCCGTGAGGGCGTTGTAGACCTCTGGCCGGTTGAGCGTGACCGTCAGGACCGCGCCCTCGCGGCTCGTCAGCACCTCGTCGGCCATGCGCTGACCCTACCGCGGTGACACGGGTCAGCGGTAGGCGCGCACCGTGCCGTCGGCGGAGGCGACGAACAGCGTCCCGCCGACGGCGATCGGTGAGGCGAGCACCTGTCCAGTGTCGAAGAGGCGCCCGCGCGCCACGTCGACGGCGGCGAGCTTCCCGAGTTGCGGAGCCGGCACGAAGGCGGTCGAGCCGGCTGCGAGCGGCTGCACCGTCGGCCCCGGCCCGATGTTCACGACCCAGTCGAAGCGGAACCGGCAGCGCGCGTCCACCCTGAAGCCGACGACGCCGCGAACCCGACCGCCCTCCCTGTCGACGATGCCCTGCCCGACCACGAGGGCCCGCGCCTGGGGGAACCAGGTCGGCTGGGAGAGGAACGGATCGTGCGGCTCCGTCGGCCCGATCCGGGCGGTGAAGATCGGCGCCGGCCGCCAGGGAGCCCGCCCCCAGACGTACATCGCGCCGTTCGTGGAGTTCGCGGCCGCGACCGGGTCGCAGCCGGTCGGCCGGAAGAGCAGCGGCGTCGAGCCGAACCCCTGGTCGCCAGGGTTCTCGGCAGCGTGGAACGTCTGCGACGCCGAGCCGCGGACGCGGAGCGCCGGCGTGAGGCGGAGGACCCGCTCCGCAAGCGCGGCGTCGGCGCGTAGCGAGCCGTCGACGACGACGTAGGCGTTGCCCGTCCCGGCCCACAGGGTGCCGTCGAGCGGGTCGACGGAGATGCCGCCGGGCGCCCAGACGCCGCCGAGGTTGGCGGGCCCGGGGACGACGTCGAGGACCCGCTCGATCCGTCCGCGGAAGCGATCGACCGCGACGACGCGACCGTCGGCGTGGGCTCCCTGGTCGTCGGGGCGGTCGCAGTGCGACGCCACGGGAACGTAGAGGCGCGAGCCGACGAACCGGAGCGCGCTCCAGACGTACTCGACCGCCGGGCGGGCGCTGACCCGCAGCGGCCAGCCTGCCTTCTCGTGCCCGGTCACGAGGTCGAGGGCGTGCACCTCGCCGCCCGCGCCGGCGACGTAGACGAGGCGCCGCCGCCAGTCGACGGTCGGCGTGGAGGAGATACCCGCGCGAGCGCCGCAGACGGTGAACACGGGCTCGCCGAGCGAGCGGCGCCAGAGGACGTCCCCGTTGTCGGCCCACAGCGCGTAGACGGAGTTCCCGCCGCTGACGACGACGAGCAGGGGCCCGCGCCGGCCGGCGATTCGCTGTTCGGCGACGTGAAGCGGCTGCGCCAGGATCGAACCGTCGAGCTTCGCCGTCCAGCGGGCGCGCATCCGCGTCACCTCGACCGGCCGGATGGCCTGCGTGGCGGCGTTGGCGACGTCCGGAGGCGGCCGTAGGCGAGCCGGTCGCGCTCGGCGGCAGCCGCGGCCGCCTCCCCAGGCGTCGTCAGCACGAAGGACGCGAGCGCGAGCAGCGTCCCTACGAGGGCGAGGGGTGCTGCGACGGCGCAGGTCCGGCCCGACGGCGGCTGCCGGCGCGGGAACGACACACGCCGGCCTAACCCTCGCGTTGCGACCTCCGTCGCGGCAACCGGACGGGAGCGCGCGCGCGCTCGGGGTCAGCGCCGCCGGGCGAGGAACGAGCGCACCGCGTCCTGGGCCTCGTCGCCGAGCATCGAGAGCGCCAGCCAGTCCCGCGCGTGGTTGACGGTCTCGTGCCAGGCGAGGTCGCGCCAGAAG
>DASTPC010000085.1:0-2419 GCA_035720085.1 Gaiellaceae bacterium | reverse complement strand
GATCGCGCAGTCGAGTCGGCCGACGTCGATGCCGAGCTCCAGGGCGTCCGTCGCCGAGACGCCGAGCAGGTCGCCCTCGACCAGCCGCCGCTCGATCTCGCGCCGCTGGGCCGGCGTGTAGCCGGCCCGGTAAGGGGCGAGCCGGCGCGCGACCTCTCGCTCGACCCGGTCGGAGGCGAAGCGGTGGATCAGCTCCGCCGCCTTGCGGCTCTTGGCGAAGCAGATCGTGCGCAGCCCGCGCGTGACGAGCTCGGCGTAGAGCCGGGACGCCTCCGACAACGCGCTCGCGCGCTGCCCCAGCTCGGCGTCCAGGAGCGGCGGGTTCCAGAGCGCGATCTCGCGCTCGGCGCGCGGCGCGGCGTCGCGGTCGACGACGACGGCCGGCCGGCCGGTGAGGCCCTCGGCGAGCTCGGCCGCGTTGGCGATCGTGGCCGAGGCGAGCACGAACTGCGGGTCGGCTCCGTAGACGCCGGCCAGCCGGCGCAGGCGGCGCAAGACGTTGGCGACGTGCGAGCCGAACACGCCGCGGTAGACGTGCGCCTCGTCGACGACCACGAAGCGGAGGTTGTGGAGGACGTCGCCCCAGCGGTCATGGTGCGGCAGCACGCCGACGTGGAGCATGTCGGGGTTGGTCAGGATCAGGTTCGCCCACTTGCGGATCTGCCAGCGCCGCTCGCTCTCCGTGTCGCCGTCGTAGATCGCCGGCCGCAGGCCGGACAGGCGCAGCTCGTGGAGCGCGCGCGCCTGGTCCTGCGCGAGCGCCTTCGTCGGGTAGAGGTAGAGCGCGCGCGCCTTCGGCTGCGCGGCGATCGCGTCGAGCACCGGCAGGTTGAAGGCGAGCGACTTGCCCGACGCCGTCCCCGTCGAGACGACGACGTCCCCGCCTTGCCGCACGGCGTCCCAGAGATCGGCCTGGTGGGCGAAGAGCGCGGCCACGCCGCGGGCGACGAGCGCGGATGCGAGCTTCGGGTCGAGGTCGTCCGGCAGTGGCGCGAGGCGTGCCTCACGGGCTGGCTCGTGCGTCAGCGAGGCGAGCTCCTCGCCCTCCAGCAGGTCGGCCCAGGCGGCGGTCGCAGTCGCCATGCAGCTATTCAAGCGGTCGCGGCCGCGGAAGGAGTAGAGGCCGTTCGGGCCCTGCTCGTTGGTAGGGTCATCCGTACCCGGGGTGCCCTGCGGGGCTGAGATCACACCCGTCGAACCTGATCCGGCTCGCACCGGCGGAGGGAGGAGCGATTCCACGGCATGGCGAAGCGACGCGAAGGCGGGCTTTGCCCGGCTTTGCCCGCGATCATCTCCCGGAATGCAGAGTGGAGCACGGGGCCCGCGGGGGAACCAGGGGTTTCCCCACGTAGGCCGGTGAAGGGAGCCCAGATTCGAGAGACGAGCTCATCCGTGCCGCGTTGCCTGACGGTCGCCGGCTCGGACTCGGGCGGCGGCGCCGGCATCCAGGCCGACCTGAAGGCGTTCGCCGCGCTCGGCTGCTGGGGCACGTCGGCGATCGTCGCGCTGACGGCCCAGAACACGGTCGGCGTGACCGCGATCCACGAGTGTCCGCCGGAGCTCGTGCGCGCGCAGATCGACGCCGTCCTCGACGACATCGGTGCAGATGCGGTCAAGACCGGCATGCTCTTCTCCCGCGCGACCGTCGAGACGGTCGCGGACGCGCTCGCGCCGCGCGGCCTGCCGCTCGTCGTCGACCCGGTCATGGTCTCGAGCACCGGGGCGCGCCTGCTGCGCGACGACGCGGTGGACGCGCTCGTCTCGCGGCTGTTCCCACTCGCGACGGTAGTGACGCCGAACCACCACGAGGCGGAGGCGCTGGCCGGGCTTCCCGGCGCATCGAAGCGCGAGCTCGCGGAGGCGTTACACGCGCGCGGCGCCGCCGCCGTCCTGGTCACGGGGGGCCACGGCGAGCCGGTCGACCACCTCTTCGACGGCGTCGAGCACCTCGAGCTGCTCGTGCCTCGACACGAGCGCGCCTCGACCCACGGCGCGGGCTGCACCCATTCGGCGTCACTGGCGGCGTTGCTCGCACGGGGGGCGACGCTGGCCGACGCCGCCGAGAGGGCTGCCGCGATCGCGGCCGAGGCGGTGCGCGACGGGCTCGCCGGCCTCGGCGCCGGCGACGGCCCCGTCGACGTCCTGCACCTCACGACCCGCCAGGAGGCGACGCGATGATCGACCCCGGCCGGAGCCTCGCCGTGCTGCGCGAGCGGCGTCCGCTGGTCCACCAGCTGACCAACTACGTGGTCATGAACGAGACCGCCAACGCGACGCTGGCGCTCGGCGCGCTGCCGGTGATGGCGCACGCGCGGGAGGAGGTCGAGGAGATGGTCGGGCTCGCGTCCGCGCTCGTCCTCAACATCGGCACGCTCTCGCCGCACTGGGTGGACGCGATGCTGCTCGCCGGCACGGCGGC
>DASTPC010000084.1:0-5078 GCA_035720085.1 Gaiellaceae bacterium | reverse complement strand
GGCCGTCGGGCGCAGCTTCCTCGAGCTGGTCGACCCGGGCGACCAGTACGCGGTGCTGATGGCGATCGCGGCGGCGGCGAACGGCGTCGAGCGCACCGACCTGGAGGCGCGCTGGCTGCCGAAGGACGGCGGCGAGCCCCGGATCGTCGCGTGGACTGCGACGCCGCTGCCGGAGGTCGCCGACCGGCCGCTCGTGCTCATCTCCGGCGAGGACGTGACCGAGCGCAAGCGGCAGGACGAGGAGATCCGCGCCTCCCGCAAGCGGATCGTGCAGGCTGCGGACGACGCCCGCCGGCGGCTGGAGCGCAACCTCCACGACGGGGCGCAGCAGCGGCTCGTGTCGCTTTCGCTCTCGCTCCGCCTGGCGGAGGCGAAGCTCGCGAGCGACCCCGCCCAGGCGGCGGAGATCATCGGCGGCGCGCGGGAGGAGCTTGCGCACGCGCTCGACGAGCTGCGGGAGCTCGCACGCGGCATCCATCCCGCCGTGCTGACCGAGCGGGGGCTCGGCGCGGCCCTCGAAGGGGTCGTCCTGCGGACGCCGCTCCCCGTCGAGCTCGAGCTGCCGGCGGAACGGCTGTCGCCGCCGGTCGAGGCTGCCGCCTACTACGTGATCAGCGAGGCCCTCACCAACGTGGCCAAGTACGCGGAGGCGACGTCCGCCCACGTGCGCGTCACCTACGACGGGGAGCTCGAGCTGGTCCACGTCGAGGTGGCGGACGACGGCTCGGGCGGCGCCGACCCGGAGCACGGCAGCGGCCTGCGCGGGCTGGCCGACCGGGTCGCCGCGCTCGACGGCACGCTGCTCGTCGAGAGCCCGCGGGGCGGGGGCACGCGGATCACCGCCGCGATCCCCGTGCGCGACACCGTCCTCTCGAAGTAGGGCTTCCCGCACCCGGAGACACCGGCCGCCCGGACTGCCGGCGAGCCCTTGCGCTGCGACCGTGTGGTTCACAACGAACGCACGCCAGGAGGCCCGAGAAATGTCCGCCGCGATCATCACCTTCCCCGCCCGCAGCTTCCCCGCCCGCAGAGAGCTGGCCCACCGCCGCGTCAACGGGATCGACGTGACGCTCTGGTGGAGCCCCGGCGACGACACGCTCGCCGTCACCGTGATCGACGAGGCCGGCGACTCGTTCGAGCTCGTCGTCGAGCCCCACGAGGCCGTCGACGTCTACGAGCACCCCTACGCGTACGCCGCGTTCCGCGGCCTCCACACGACTCTCCCCTCCGCCGCGTGAGCTTTTCTCCCCCGCACCACCGTTCCACCGACCTGCACGTCCCCGACGATGCCAACCCCCATCGCGAGCCGGGGACGACGGCGGCAGGCTTCCTGACCGGCGCCGGCACAGCCGTACTTGCCGTCGCTGCCGCCGTCCTCCCCCGGCTCCGTGCAGGCACCCGGGCGGTGCTCGTCCTCCTGACGGGCCTCGTCGCCGCAGGCCTCGGCGCAGCCTCCCTCGCGGCCGCGCTCGCCGACGGCGGCCGGCTCTGGGGAGCCGACCTCTACGGTGGTCTGCTCGTCGGCGCAGGCGCCGCCTTGGCGCTCGGCGCGGTGCGTGAGCTCCGCCGTCAGCGCGCGGACGCGGCTTCCTCGGAGGCCGCGGCACGGCCTCCTCGCCACCCGCACTAGCCCTCCGCGTTTGGGTCGGCGCGGGCCGCCTCCTAGACTTCCCCGCGTGCGTGCTCTCCCGAACGGCACCGTCACCTTCCTGTTCGCCGATGTCGAGGGCTCGACCGCGCTCGTCCAGTCCACCGGCTCGGACTACGGCCCGATCCTCGCCACGATGCGCCGGGTGCTGCGGAAGGCGCTGGAGTCCTGGGGCGGGGTCGAGGTCGACGCCACCGGCGACGAGCTGTTTGCGGCCTTCGAGGACGCGCCCGCGGCGGTCGAGGCGGCGCTCGCGGCGCAGCGCGGGTTCCGCGACACGGAATGGCCCGGCGGCGCGGAGGTGCGGGTCCGGATCGGCCTCCACACCGGCACGCCCGCGCTCGAGGAGGAGGGCTACACCGGCATCGACGTCGTCCGGGCGCACCGGATCGCGACTGCGGGCCACGGCGGCCAAATCGTCCTCTCCGCCGCCACGCTCGAGTCCGCGCCGGGCGTCGCCAACCGCGACCTCGGCGTGCACCGGATCCAGGCGCTGCCGGAACCCGAGCACGTCCACCAGCTCCTCGCCGACGACCTGCCGCGCGACTTTCCGCCGCTGCGGTACACGGTCGCGACGCTCGGCGACGCGATCCGCGTCGTCATCGCCGACGACTCGGTGCTGCTGCGCGAGGGCGTGGTGCGGCTGCTCGCGGAGGCGGGGTTCGACGTGGTCGCCCAGTCCGGCACCGCCGAGGACCTGCTGCGCCACGTGGCGATGCACAAGCCGGACGTCGCGGTCATCGACATCCGCATGCCGCCGACGCACACCGACGAGGGCCTGCGGGCAGCGCGGCAGATCCGCGAGGAGTACCCCGAGACGGGCGTGCTC
Organism: Gaiellaceae bacterium; assembly: GCA_035720085.1. Taxonomy (GTDB): domain Bacteria; phylum Actinomycetota; class Thermoleophilia; order Gaiellales; family Gaiellaceae; genus Gaiella. The sequence goes on along the minus strand of DASTPC010000084.1, from coordinate 2,601 downwards.
GTGCTCTCCCAGTACGTCGAGGCGGGTTATGCCCTCGACCTGCTCGCCGAGAGCGCCGAGGGCGTCGGCTACCTGCTCAAGGACCGGGTCTCCGACCTCGACCAGTTCGCCTCCTCGGTGCGCCGGATCGCCGAGGGCGGCTCCGCGCTCGACCCCGCGGTTGTCAGCCAGCTGGTCGGCCGCCGCCGCCAGCACGACCCGCTGGACGAGCTGACGGCCCGCGAGCGCGAGGTGCTGGAGCTGATGGCGGAAGGCCGCTCGAACCAGGCGATCGCGGAGCGCATGTTCGTCACCCTGCGCGCGGTCGAGAAGCACGTGACCAGCATCTTCACCAAGCTCGGCCTGCCGGCGAGCTCGGACGACCACCGACGCGTGCTCGCCGTGCTCACGTTCCTCAGAGGCTGAAGCGCCCTGCCGCTCGTCGGGGCGAGATATCTCTCGCCCCTACGGCCCAGGTCGCCCCTTACCCGAGGTCCTTGATCCCGACGACGCCCTCGGCCACGCCCCGCATCGCCACGTACGGCTGCAGCAGCGGGTTGACGAAGCGGTAGCGCGGGCTCGACGACGCCCCCTGGCGCTGCAGGATCGCGCCGCGCTCCTCGCCGGAGAGCTCCTCCAGATGCTGGGCGAACGAGCCGGTCCGGAGCGAGCGGCCGAGGATCTTCCCGAGCGGCCCGCGCACCTCCGCGGGGCCGAAGTAGCCGAACTCGTCGTCCTCGGCGAGCGCGCAGGCGAGGAGCACCTGCGGGTGGATCGTGCGCCGCGGGCCGGCGGTCGCCTCGCGGTAGGCCTCGACGATGCTCTCCTGTGCCCGCTCGATCGCACGCCCGACGGCGACGTCGACATCGCGGGTCGAGACGTCGGCGCGCCGCCGCCCGAGCGCCGCCTGCGCCGAGAGCTGGGCCAGGAGCTGGGTGTAGTGCGGCAGCCCCTGCGAGAGCGCCGTGATCTTCCGCACGGCGGGGGCGCTGATCTCCATCCGCGCCGTCTCGATCCCCTTGGTCGCGATCTCCGCCAGCTCCGCGGGCGCCATCCGCGGCATGTGGATCTGCACCAGAGCCCGCTCGATCGAGCGGTGCTCGCGGATCAACTCGCCGACGCTGTCCGCGACGCCGATCAGGACGACCGTCGCGCGCACCAGCCGGTCGGAGAGCACCTTGATCGTGTCCGCGAAGAGCGCGCGTGCGTCCGGGTCGCGCAGGCGGTCGAACTCGTCCAGGAAGATCGCCAGCTCCCGCTGCCTGGTCGCCTGCTCGAGCACGCGCCGCACGTCGTTCGGCGTCGCCGAGCCGGGCGGCAACAGGCTCGAGGCCAGCTCGCTCCGCTCCTCCAGTGGCGCCACGAAGCCGAGGCCCTGGGCGCTGTTCCGGAAGGAGATCTCGTCGAGCGCCTTCCGCCAGACGCTCGTGAAGTCGTCGCCGACGTCGCAGGTCGCGCGGGCCGTCAGGATCTCCGCCCCGGCGAGCATCTCGGCGGTGACGCCCGCGAGGGACGTCTTGCCCACGCCGCGCTCGCCGTAGACGACGGCGTGCTGCCCGGGCTGGGCGACGACCGCGAACACCTCCGCGATCTGCTCGGCCCGCCCGGAGAACAGGCTGCGGCGGTCGATCGGAGCGGCCGGCCGGAAGGCGCCCGAGACGAGCCCGATGCGGTCGAGCAGGTCGGCCTCGTCGATGCGGGCGACGGCCCCCATGCGCCCAGTCTTCCGCCGCCGGCGAACGGACGCAAGCCCCACTGCCCCGGTGCGGCAAACCGCACATGCAGACACCTGGCCGCCCCACCGCGCGCGTGGCCGCCGGGATCGATCCTTGGCCAAGTGCAGCGACTCGAAAAAGGAGCCCAGAGTTGACCCCCTTGAAGCGCAGTCACAACATCGCGGCCCGGATGGGTCGCTGGAGCGCGAGGCACCGGAAGACAGCGATCTTCGGGTGGCTCGCGTTCGTCGTCGCCGCCGTCGTCCTCGGCGGCATGGTCGGCACCAAGCAGCTCGGCGACACCGACACCCTCCCCGGCGAGTCGGGCAAGATGGCCCGGATCCTCGACGAGGGCTTCAAGCAGCGCGCCGGCGAGACCGTCCTCATCCAGAGCAAGGCACTCACGGCTTCGAGCCCCGAGTTCCGCGCCGCGATCGACGACGTCGCGCACCGGCTCTCGGGGGTCGGCGTCGTCACGGAGATCAAGAGCCCGCTCGAGCCCGGCAACCGGTCGCAGATCTCGGCCGACGGCCATTCCGCGATCGTGACCTTCGAGATCAAGGGCGACGCGGAGAAGGCGGTCGACAAGATCGACCCGGTCATCGCCGCGGTCGACGCGGCCGCCGCCGCCAACCCGCAGCTCTCGATCGACGAGTTCGGCGTCAGCGCCGTGAAGCAGGTCGACGACCAGTTCGCGAAGGACCTCGAGAAGGCCGGCATGCTCTCGCTGCCGGTCACGATCATCATCCTCGTCATCGCCTTCGGCGCCCTCGTGGCCGCGGGGATCCCGCTGCTCCTGGCGCTCTCGGCCGTGATGGCGACGATGGGCCTGCTCGCGTTCCCGAGCCAGCTCTGGCCCGTCGACGAGAACATCAGCGCCCTCGTCCTGCTGATCGGCCTCGCCGTC
>DASTPC010000083.1:0-9126 GCA_035720085.1 Gaiellaceae bacterium | reverse complement strand
GTCGAGGCGACCGTCCTCGGCAAGCCGTCCCCGGCCTACTTCGCGGCCGCGCTGGACGCGCTCGACGCAGAGCCGGAGCTGACGTGGATGGTCACGGACGACGTCGAGGCCGACGTCCGCGGCGCGCAGCTCTTCGGCATGCGCACGGTCCTGCTCCGCACCGGCAAGTTCCGCCCGGAGACGCTCGAGCGCGCGGACGCGACCCCGGACGTCGTACTGAGCTCGCTCGCCCAGTTCCCCGACTGGCTCGAGAAGCACCTGTGAGCGGGGCGCCGGGGCGGTCGGGCGGCCTCCGCGTCGGCGTCGACTTGATCGAGATCGAACGGATCCGCCGGGCGCTCGCGCGGCCGCGCTTCCGCGAGCGCTGCTTCACGGAGGCCGAGCGCGCGTACTGCGACGCGCGTCCCCGCCCGGCGGAGAGCTACGCGGCCCGCTTCGCCGGCAAGGAGGCGGTCGGCAAGGCGCTCGGCTGCGGCGTTCGCTTCACCTGGAGGGAGATCGAGATCGCCGGGCGGCCGAAGCCGGGCGTGCGGCTGAGCGGCTGGACGGCCGCCTGGGCCGAGCGGGTGCGTGCCGGCGAGATCGACCTTTCGATGACGCACTCGCGGGAGCTGGCTGCCGCGATCTGCGTCGTCGAGCCGCGCCGATGATGTTCGAGCCGCTCTACACCGCCGACGAGATGCGCACCGCCGAGGCGCGCTATCCCGGCTACCCGGGCTCGACCGGCGAGCTGATGGAACGGGCCGGGTCGGCCGTCGCGCGCGAGGCGATGCGGGCCTTCCCGCGCGCCCGGCGCTTCGCGGTCGTCTGCGGCGGGGGCGCGAACGGCGGCGACGGGCGGGTGGCGGCGCGGGTCCTGCGCGAGGCGGGCCGCGAGGCGCTCGAGACCGACGAGCCGGAAGGCTACGACGTCGTCGTCGACGCGCTGTTCGGCACCGGCTTCCGGGGCGCGCCGCGCCCGGAGGCGGCGGCGCTGATCCAGCGCGTCAACGGGGCCGACACGCCCGTGGTCGCGGTCGACATCCCCTCCGGCGTCGACAGCTCGACCGGAGAGGTCGCGGGCGCAGCCGTCCGCGCGACGCTGACCGTCACGTTCCACGCGCGCAAGGTCGGCCTCGTCGTCGCCCCGGGCCGCTTCCACGCCGGCCGGGTGGTGGTCGCGGACATCGGCCTCGAGCACGGGGAGACCGACGTGCAGCGGACGACGGAGAGCGTCCTGCGCCTCGTCCCCCGGCGGGCACCGCACGACTCGAAGTACACGGCGGGCGTCGTGCTCGTCGTCGGCGGCTCGCCGGGGATGACGGGCGCCGCCGTGCTCACGGCGACGGCGGCGCTCCGCGCAGACGCCGGCTACGTCACGCTCGCCGTACCGGCGGCGTCGCTGCCCGTCGTGGAGACCCTCGCGCTCGAGCCGGTCAAGCTCGGCTTCGCCGGCGACGAGGCCGTGGAGCGGATCCTGGCCGCGGCGGGACGCTCCGACGCCGTCGCGCTCGGGCCGGGTCTCGGCCGTGACGATGCGGCCCGGGCTCTCGTGCGCGAGCTGCTGGGACGGCTGGAGCTCCCGGTCGTGGTCGACGCCGACGCCCTCTCCGGCCTCGAGCCGGTCGAGCGGCCGGCCGCGACCGTGCTGACGCCTCACGCCGGCGAGCTGGGCCGCCTGCTCGGCATCTCCTCCGAGGAGGTCGGCGCGCACCGCCTGCACGCGGCGCGCACGTGCGCCGAGCGCTTCTCGGCGGTCGTGCTGCTGAAGGGTGCCGACACGATCGTCGTCGGGCCCGACGGCGGGCCGATCGTCTCGGACCACGCGCCGCCGTCGCTCGCGACCGCCGGGTCGGGCGACGTCCTCACCGGCGTGGTCGCCTCGTTCCTCGCCAAGGGCCTCGAGCCGCGCCTGGCCGCAGCCGCCGCGGCGACCGCCCACGGGATCGCCGCCGCCACGGTCCCGAACCAGGCGGGGCTCGTGGCGAGCGACGTCGCCGCCGCCCTCCCGGGCGCGCTCTCCTAGCCGAACCACACGAGCCGGTTACCCCTTCCGGGGGAGTTCCGTGCTTCGTTCGCCGCCGAGTCAACAGGGGCCACATACGGCGTTCTCCCACCGGACCAGCAAAGGAGATGCTGGATGACTTCCACCCGCTCACGCAGGCGCGTGCTCGTACTCGCCCTGCTCGCGTTCGTCGTCGCGACGGCGGCGTACGCGTTCACCGCCGGCAACACCGTGCCCGCCTCGAAGGCCGGTGACGGTTCCGGCGCGATCACCGGCTACAACGTCACGAACGTCGCCTACAACCTCGACGCCGCCAACCCGCAGCTGATCGACTCGGTCGAGTTCGACCTGGACGCTGCCGCTGGCGAGGTCAAGGCCAAGGTGCAGGCAGCCGGCACGAACTGGGCCACCTGCACGAACGCGGTCAACCACTGGACCTGCGACTTCGCAGTCAACCCGACGGTCCTGTCGGCCGACCAGCTGACGGTCGTCTCCGTCTCGTAGCACCCCGTCCGGGCGGGGGGCCAGCCCCGCCCGGGCTCCAGGAAGACCAGACCCGATGACCACGAGACCCGCCCGCGCCGTCGCCGGCGCCGCCGCGATCGTCCTCCTCGCCGCCGCGTGCTGGCTGCTCTGGCCGACGCAGCTCGGGGGCAGGACGGGGTACGCCGTGATCGTCGGTACGAGCATGGAGCCGGAGCTCTCGCGCGGGGACCTCGCCGTCGTTCGCGAGCGGCCGGCGTACGAGGTCGGCGACGCGGTCCTGTACCGCAACTCCGACGTGCACCGGAACGTCCTCCACCGGATCGTCCGCGACCAGGGCGACCGCTTCCTGCTCAAGGGGGACGCCAACGACTTCCTCGACGGCGCCCGCCCCACCGAGCAGCAGGTGGTCGGGAAGCTCTGGGTCGTGCTCCCCGGCGTGGGCACGGTCGTCGAGTGGCTGCAGAAGCCGCTGAACGCCGCGATCGTGGCGCTCGTCGCCTTCTTCCTCCTGCTCGGCGGGGGCCGCGAAGCGTCCAAGCGCCGGCGCCTGCCGGGACAGCCTGTGGCGCGGTCGGGCGGCTCGCCGCCGCGCGCGCCGTCGCCCGGCGCCGGCGCCCACGCCCTGCTCGCAGGGAGCCTCGCCCTCGCGGCGGCGAGCGCGCTGCTCGCGGTCGTGTCGTGGACGCGGGCGGCCGAGGAGCTCCGCACGGACGACCAGGCCTACGTCGGCGCCGGCAGATTCGCGTACGCCGCCGACGTCCACCGCAGCCCCGTCTACCCCGACGGCCGCGTCGAGACCGGCGACGCCGTGTTCACCTCGATCGTGCGCAAGCTGGCCGTCACGTTCGACTACCGCTTCGAGACGGAGCTGGACGCAGACGTCCGCGGCACCGCGCGGCTGGACGCAACGATCGACGACGGCGCCGGCTGGTCGCGCTCCTTCCCGCTCGTCGCGCAGCGAGGCTTCGTCGGCACCGAGACGCACCTGCGCGGCGCTCTCGACCTCGAGCGGCTGACGACGGTCGTCGACCAGATGCGCGCCCTCACCGGCTCCGGCGTCTCCACGTTCACCGTCCAGGTCGTGCCGACGGTGGTCGTACGAGGCCGCGTCGGCTCGACCGACGTCGCCGAGTCCTTCACGCCTCCGCTCACGTTCGCGCTCGACCCGACCGGGCTCCGCCTCGACCCGCCGGACGACGCCTCAGACCCGCTCACGCCGCAGCAGGAGGGCACGGCCGCGGCCGCCGAGGCCGCTTCGGTCGGCCTCGGGCCGTTCTCGCTGCCGGTCCCGGTCGCCCGCTTCGCCTCGCTCGTGCTGCTCGGTCTCGGCCTCCTCGGCGCCGCCGTCGCCGGCGCGCTCGCGCCACGGCGGCCGCTCGGCGACGCGGAGCGGGTCGAGCGGCGGCTCCGGGCCCGGATCGTCCCCGCCGCAGGCGGCATCCCGGCGGGACGCTGGGTGGCGGACGTGCCCGACCTGGCGACGCTCTCGCGGATCGCCGAGGCGTACGACCGCGTCGTCCTGCGCGTCGGCGACAGCGGCCGGGAGGCGTACATGGTCGACGACGGCGTTGCCGTCTACCGCTACCGGCCCGTCGCTCCGGTCGACGACGCCCCCACGCTCGTCCTCGCGGCCCGCGAGCGGTGACCCGGGCCCTTGCACGCGCGCTCCTGCTCGCCGGCGCGGTCGCCGCGCTCGCGGGGGGCGCCCTGACGGCCGCCAACGCCGTCCCGACCACCCGGCTCGACGCGTATGCCGCGGTGGTCAGCGCAAACGCGCTCAAGCCGGCCGCCTGCGCCGCGCTGGACCTGCAGACGGTGCAGGGCAGGGGCGGCGGCTCGGGCGGCTCGGCGCTCATCCTCGGCACCGCCGGCAACGACAACCTCACCGGCGGCAGCGGCGACGACTGCATCGTCGGCGGTCCCGGCAACGACACCCTGCGCGGGAACAGCGGCCAGGACGTCTGCATCGGCGGGCCCGGAGTCGACTCCTTCCACCAGAGCTGCGAGGTGCAGATCCAGTAGCCAGCCGCCGCCCCGTAGCATCGGGGCGATGCGCGTCGAGATCCTCGGCTCCGGCGGCGCCACGCCCGTGCCGCGACCGGGCTGCCGCTGTCCCGTCTGCGTCCAGGGCCGCGAGCGCGGCCTCCCCTACACCCGCACCGGGCCGAGCGCCTTCGTGCACGGCCCCGACGTGCTCTTCGACACGCCGGAGGAGTCCCGGCTGCAGCTCGACCGCGCCGGGATCGGGCGCATCACCGCCTGCGTCTACTCGCACTGGCACCCCGACCACACGATGGGGCGCCGCGTCTGGGAGACGCGCAACGGCGACTTCCGCACCTGGCCGCGCGAGGCCAAGCGGCAGGAGGCGACGGACGTCTACCTGCCTCAGCAGGTGGCGGCCGACTTCCGCACCTGGCTCGGCGGGATGGCGCACCTCGAGTTCATGGAGAGCCGCGGCTACGTCCGCGTCCGCGAGCTCACGGACGGCGAGACGCTCGAGCTCGACGGGGTCACAGTGCGGCCGTTCCGCCTCGCCGAGGACTACGTCTACGCGTTCGAGCTCGGCGGGGGCGGCCGCCGCCTGCTGCTCGCGATGGACGAGCTGAACGGCTGGTCGCCCTCGGCCGAGCTGCGCGGCTGCCAGCTCGCGGTCCTGCCGATGGGGATCTGCGAGCACCATCCGCTGACAGGCGAGCGGCGCATCCACCCCGAGCATCCGATCCTGCGCTTCGAGGCGACGTTCGCCGAGACGCTCGAGATCGTCGACCGGGTCGAGGCCGAGCGGGTCGTGCTGAGCCACGTGGAGGAGATCGACGGTCTCTCCTACGACGACCTGCTGGTGCTCGAGGAGCGGCTGCGGTCGGAAGGGCGGCCGGTCACGTTCGCGTACGACGGGCTGTCGGTCGAGGTGTAGCCGTGGCGCGGTCCTCCGTCACGGTCGACCTCGGCGCGATCCGCCACAACGCGCGCACGCTCGTGCGGGTGCTCCAGGGTGCCGAGCTCTGGGCCGTCGTCAAGGCCGACGGATACGGCCACGGGGCCGCGGACGTCGGGCGGGCGGCGCTCGAGGCCGGTGCGACGGCGCTCTGCGTGGCCGGCGTCGCGGAGGGCGAGGCGCTGCGCGCGGTGCTCCGCGAGGCGAGGATCGTGGTCCTCGGCCCGGCCGGGAAGGGCGAGGTCGCGCGTGCGCGGGAGGCCCGGCTCGAGCTCGCCGCCGTCGGCGGCCCCGTGCCGGAGGGCGTGCCCGTGCACCTCAAGCTGGACACGGGCATGGGGCGCTGGGGCCTCTCGGAACTGCCCGCGCCGGGCCGCGACGTCGTCGCGCTGATGAGCCACTTCGCGAGCGCGGATGCCGACGAGGCTTTCACCCGGCTGCAGCTGGAGCGGTTCCTGCAGGCGACGGAGCCGCATCCCGGGCCGACCAGGCACGTCGCGAACAGCGCCGCCGCGCTCGGGCTCCCGGAGGCGAGGCTGGACGCAGCCCGTTGCGGCATCGCGCTGTACGGCGTCGACCCGTTCGGCCGCGACGCCGCTGCACACGGGTTGCGCCCGGCGCTCGGCTGGCGCTCCGAGGTGGCGGTCACGCGGCTGCTGCGGCCGGGCGAGTCGACCGGCTACGGCCGGCGCTACGTCGCCGCCGAGCCGACGTGGATCGGTCTCGTCCCGGTCGGGTACGCGGACGGCTTCCGTCGCGACCTCACCGGCACCGAGGTGCTCGTCGCCGGGGAGCGCCGGCGCGTCGTCGGGACGATCTCAATGGACGCGCTCGCCGTCGAGCTCCCGGCCGACGTGGCGCCCGGCACGGAAGTGTCGCTTCTCGGGGACGGCATCACCGCGGAACAGCACGCAGCGGTTGCAGAGACGATCGGATACGAGATCCTGTGCGGCGTGAACGCGCGCGCCCCGCGGGCGACGAGGGAGGTTGCCGATGGCCGATGACGTGGTGAAGGCACGGGTCGCTCTCCAGGAGGAGCGCGCTGCGGCGCTCGCGGAGCGCGTCGCGACCGTCCTGGCGCCCCTGACGGGCGAGGAGCGGGCGCTCGACGCCGGCTGCGGCGCGGGCGCGCTGGCGTTGGCCCTGGCGCCGCTCGTGCAGGAAGTCGTCGGCGTCGACAGCTCCGCCGACCTGCTCGCCGCAGCCAGGGAGCTCGCCCCGCCGAACTGCGTCTTCGTCGAGGGCGACGTGACGGGGCTGCCGTTCGAGTACGGCTCCTTCGACCTGGTCGGCTGCGCGCGGGTGCTGCACCACGTCCGGCGACCGGAGCTCGTCATGTCCGAGCTCTCGCGCGTGACCCGCCCCGGCGGCCGGATCCTCGTGGTCGACCAGCTCGGCGCGATCGACCCGATGGTGGCGTTCGAGCAGGACCGCTTCGAGCGGGCGCGCGACCCGTCGCACACGCGGCTGCTGCCCGACGGCGATCTCCGGGCGCTCTTCGAGGCCAACGACCTCGTCGTCGTGTCGAACGAGGTGGTGCGCGAGCGCCGGGACGTCGAGCGCTACCTCGACCTCGTCGGCGCGCAGGGCGAGGAGCGCGAGCGCCTGCGCCACATGGCGCCGGCGCCGACGAACGAGATCGAAGTGGGGTGGTACGTGGCGCGCAAAGTGAGGGCCTAGGCGCAGGGACGTCCGCGCGACGTGAGGTCGACCCCGATCGCGGCCTCAGGCGAGGTCGAAGCCGTACCGGCTCCTGCTCCACGGCCAGTCGGCGGGGCTCTCCACCAGCCCAGCCCGATACGGGTTCAGGATCACGTAGCGGCACGCTTCGACCAGGTGCTCGTCGCTTGCGATCGGCCGGGCGGTGAAGCGGTCGGCGAAGAGATGGCCGAAGCGCCCGTGGCGCTCGTTGAACGCCTGCGCGTACGTGCCTTGCAGCCGGTGCATCAGCCGCGACAGCTCGGAGACCAGCCCTTCCACGACGAGGTGGTAGTGGGTTCCCATCAGGCAGAGGGCGTGTACCTCGAGGCGTGAGCGCGTGAGTGCGGCGCTCAGGATCGCGAGGAACGACCGCCGATCGTCGTCATCCAGGTACACGAGCCCGCCGGCGACGCCGCGCGAGACGACGTGGAAGAACCCGTCGGGCAGGTCGCGGCGCAGCGGTCGGGGCATGCGGGCGACGGTAGCGCGTGCGCGTGCCGACGCGAACGCTGGGGAACGATTGTCACGCTTCTTTCACACTTCGGACGCGGCGGTTTCCGACACGTCCCGGGTCAGACCCTGGACGTTGGCTCGCCGGGACGCGTCCGGAGGAGCCGGGGTGGGCTGTGGAAAGCCGAAGCGGCGGAGTCGCGAGCTCAGACGGCGTCGCGGCGGTAGTCGGACATGCCGACGAACCGCGCGATCAGCCCGGGGGCGAGCGCCTGCAGCATCGAGATCGGCCGGAAGGGGAACCAGGGCACCGTCACCTCGCCCTTGTCCTTCTCGACCGCGGTCGCAATCGAGCGCGCAACGCGATCGGGCGTGATCACGAACGCGCGCAGGAGCCGACTCTGGAGGACGCCCTTCTGCGGGAACCCCTCCGTCTCGGCGAAGCCCGGCAGCACCGTGTGCACTCGGATCCCGCTGCCCTGCAGCGCCGCCCGCAGCGAGCGCGAGAACGCCAGTTGCGCGTGCTTCGACGCCGCGTACGCTCCGGCCGGCGCGAAGGAAACGGTGCCTGCCACCGAGACGAGGTTGACGACGTGGGCGCCGCCGTCCCTCGCGGCTGCGTGCAGGCCGGGCAGGAACGCGCGGCTGCACCACACGCTGCCGAGGTAGTTCACCCGCAGCACCTGCTCGACCAGCTCCGGCTCGACGGTGAGGAACGTGCCCCGGGCCGGGATGCCGGCGTTGTTGACCAGCAGCCGGATCGCCGGGTGTCGCTCGAGGACGCGCGCGGCCGTCGCCTCGACCGCCGCGCGGTCGGACACGTCGCACACCTCGACTTCGCCACCCAGCTCGTCGGCGAGCGCCTGCAGCCGGTCGGCCCGCCGGGCGACCACGACACAGCGCCAGCCCCGCCGCGAGAGCTCCCGGGCCGTCGCCGCGCCGATCCCGGACGAGGCGCCCGTCACCACCGCGACCGGCCGGGAGCCGCTCACGCCGCCGCCCCGCGCGCCGCGTACGAGGACGGGGTCGGGGACGTGGGCGCGCACCGGCTCGCCAACCTACCGTAGGATCGCCCCGTGGCAGGGCGGTTCGAGGGCAAGCAGGCGCTCGTGCTCGGCGTGGCGAACCGCCGCTCGATCGCGTGGGCGATCGCCCGCCGCCTCCACGAGGAGGGCGCCGAGCTGGCGTTCACGTACCAGGGCGAGCGGATCGAGAAGGGCGTGCGCGAGCTGGCCGATTCGGTCGGCGGCAAGCTCGTGACGGCCTGCGACGTGCGCAGCGACGAGGACGTCGCCCGCGTCTTCGCCGAGACGGCGGACGCGTTCGGCGGCGGGCTCGACCTGCTCGTGCACTCGGTCGCGTTCGCGGCCGCCGAGGATCTCGAGGGCCGGTTCGTCGATACGCCGCGCGACCGCTTCTGGCTGGCGGTGGACGTCAGCGCGTACTCGCTCGTCGCCTGCGCGCGTGCCGCCGAGCCGCTGATGGACGCCCGAGGCGGCGGCTCGATCGTGACGATGACCTACCTGGGCGGCATCCGCGCCGTGCCGCACTACAACGTGATGGGCGTGGC
>DASTPC010000082.1:0-4782 GCA_035720085.1 Gaiellaceae bacterium | reverse complement strand
GTCTCGGAGGCGCGGAAGGCGACCGAGGAGAACCCGAAGGATCCCGAGGCGTGGCGCGAGCTGTCGATCGCGCTGCAGACCGAGGGCGAGACGGCGCAGGCGATCTCGGCGCTCGAGTCCTACCTCGACCTCCGCCCGCAGGACGCCAGCGTGCTGCGGGAGCTCGGCGGCCTCTACCTGGCACAGGGGGCCGCGAAGCAACGCGACGCGCAGATCGTGCAGCTCCAGGGGATCTACACCGGGGCCGCGAGCCCCGTGATGCCGACGCTGTTCGTCGCCGGCTCGAACGTCTTCGGCAGCAACAAGCTCACCAGCGTGCTCGACGCGCGCTCGAACGAGCAGATCACGGCAAAGCTCACCGAGGCGGGCGCCTCCTACTCGAAGGCGATCACGACCTACCGCCGGCTCGCGGCGGCGACGCCGAAGGACGCCAGCGTCCAGCTCGAGCTCGCCCAGGCGGCCGAGCAGGGCAACGACGCGCTGACCGCGATCGCGGCCTACGAGCAGTTCCTGAAGCTCGCGCCCGACGATCCGCAGGCGTCGATCGTCCGCCAGCAGCTCAAGCAGCTCAAGGCCGCGACGGCGGGTTGAGCGGACGCGGCCGCACGCACTGCGGGGTACCTGGCGGGCCGCAAACGCTTCGCATCCCGTCGTCCTCAGTCGCCCCGATACCAGCCGGTGTCGGGGCTCCCTGCGTCCTAGGCCTGCTCGGTTTGCAGCCCGCCATGCACGAGCGAGCGCACGGCCGCGTCCACTAGACTCGCCCCCGAGTGGAGCCGAGCGTCACACCGCGGCGGCGCCTGCGCGCCGCCCTCTCGACTGTCGCGCTCGGCGCCGCAGCCGCCGTGCTGGCGGGGTGCGGCACGGTCGGCCACACCGGCGCAGGGGGCGACTCCCAGCGCGGCAAGCAGCTCTTCGTCGACAACTGCGGCTCCTGCCACACGCTCGCCGATGCCGGTACGAAGGGGACGATCGGCCCCGACCTGGACGATGCCTTCAGGCAGTCACGCGAGGCCGGCCTCGGGCAGAGCACGATCGCCCAGGTGGTGCGGGGCCAGATCGCGTATCCGATCGTCGACCCGCCGACCGAGCAGCCGGGCATGCCCGCGGACATCGTCACCGGCCGCGACGCCGACGACGTCTCCTCCTACGTCGCCGACGTGGCGGGGCTCGAGCCCGCGGCCGCGCCGCCTACGGCCCCTCCGCCGCCTGCTGAGCCCGGGCCGCCGCCGCCCGCGGAGCCGGGCGATGCGCTCGCCGAGGGCAAGCAGGTGTTCGAGTCGGCCGGCTGCGCGACGTGCCACACGCTTGCGGACGCGGGCACGTCCGGCACGGTCGGGCCGAACCTAGACGACGCGATGCCCTCGAAGGAGCTCGCGGTCGACCGCGTCACGAACGGCGGCGGGGCGATGCCGCCCTTCGCCGGGCAGCTGACGGACGAGCAGATCCAGGCGGTGGCGACCTACGTGTCCACCGTCGCCGGCAAGTAGCGGCGGCGGGCCCGGCTCACCGCGGAGCGGCCTGCGCCTCGCGCTCGAGGTCGACGATCACGTGCCAGACGGGCACGTCGAAGCGCTCGCGCGCGCCCGCGACGACGCCCCGCTCGAGCCAGTTGGAGCGGCCTTCGGGGTGCGTCGAGACGACGATCTCGTCCGCCGGGAACGTGCGCAGCGCGTCCTCGATCGCCTGGAGCGGGTCGCCGTCGCCGATCTCGCCGCGTGCCGCCACGCCGGCCTCGGCCAGCCGTGCCAGGCAGTCGTCCAGCCGTGCCTGCGCCGCCACGCGGGCGCCGTCCTCGTCGGAGACCCAGTGGCGAAGCGGCGAGTTGAGCGCCGGGCAGACGACGAGCACGTCCTCGCGCACGCCGGCCGCGCGCCGCTCGACGAGCTCGCGCAGCGCCTCGCCGGCGACGGTCTCGTTGGCGACGACCAGGATCCGCCGCTCGCCCTCCCCGTCCTCCGGATGGGCGACGTGCTGTCGCACCGGCGCCTCCTGCCGGCCGCCGCGGAGCAGCCAGACGGCGACGAGCGTCAGCACGACGAAGACCGCCACCCCCAGCCAGGTGTTGATCCACGAGGCGAGGACGATCAGCGCGAAGTAGCCGATCGCCAGGAAGACGAGCCGGAAGGCGTCGGCCTCGCTGCGCAGCGGGTTCTTCATCTCGAGCCGCGCCTCGTCACATCCGTAGCTTACGACGCGAAGCCCCGGCCGGATTCGACGCGATCACAGGGACAGCCGGCTCCGAGTGCGGGGCCAGGGTGCTGCGGACGCGAAAGGGTCCGCCTGCGGGGATGTTTGCGCGCGCACCGAACCGCTCCTGCCGTTCGGTGCGCTTGCGCCTAGAGGAGATACACCGCGGAGTACACGACGATCCACATCACGTCGACGAAGTGCCAGTAGATGCCGGGGATCTCGACGCCGTGGTAGTGGTCGGGCGTGAAGTGCCCGCGGAAGGCGCGGACGGCCGAGATCGTCAGGAGCGAGAGGCCGACGAAGACGTGGGCGCCGTGGAGGCCCGTGAGGCCGAAGAAGACGGAGGCGAAGGCGCCGTCGCTCGTGTTAAAGCCGACGTGGGCGTACTCGATCATCTGCGTCAGCAGGAAGGCGAGCCCGAGCGCGATCGTCAGCACCAGGCCCGCCTTCAGCCCGGCGCGGTTGCCCCGCCGGATCGACTGCACCGCCCAGTGCATCGTGAAGCTCGAGGTGACCAGGATCGCCGTGTTGACGCCGGCGACGAAGACGGGGAACTCGTACGGCGGGGGCGGCCATTCCCCGGTGAGCGGGTTGACGACCCGATCGAAGAAGTAGACCGTGAAGAACGAGCCGAACAGCATCGCCTCGGAGGCGATGAACAGGAACATCCCGAGCGTGGTGGCGTCGAGGCGCGAGCTCTTGTGGGCGGCAGGCGGCCCGTGATGCTCGTGCCCGTGCCCGGCGGCCTCGGCGTGCGCACTCACGCCGTTCTCCTTGCGCAAGCGCGACATCCCTGAAGCCGGCAGCTGCCGCGGCCGGTGGGGCAACTCTCGCCGGCGGTCGTCACGCGGGCACCTCGATCTGGCCCGCGTCCACGACGACGTGCTCGACAGGGACGCCGGCGTCGCCCTGGAGGCGCTTGACGACGTCGCGGCGGAGCCAGCTGGAGCCGCGCTCGCCGGGGAACGTGGAGACGATGATCTCGTCGACTCGCTCGTCGTGCACGACCTGCATGGCGGCGGTGTACGGGTCGGGGTGGGCGACCTGGCCGTGCGCCTCGATCCCCTCCGACCGGAGCTGCGAGAGCGCGGCGCGGAGCCGCCGCTCGGCCTCGGGGTGCGCGCCGGCGGTGGGGTCGCTCTGCGGGCAGACGACCAGGAACCCGGCTGGGCCGGCGGCTGCCCGCTCGCGGATGCGGTCGAGCAGCGGCCTCCCCAGCACCGTCTCGTTGGCGACGACGAGCACGTTCGCCGGCCCCGTGCGCGCGGCGGCGCCGGCGACCACGTGCTCGACGGGCCTGGGCGCGACGGCCTTGCGGATCTCGTCGATCAGGTTGCGGCGCAGCCAGCCGGACTTCGCCTCCGGATGGGTGGAGACGATCAGCTCGTCGACGTGCTCGACCGCGACGATGTCCTTGACGGCGGTCAGCGGTCCGTGGTCGAACACGCCGCCGTGGGCCGGGATGCCCAGGTCGCGCAGCGCCTTCACGGTGCGGTCGAGCCGCCTCCCGGCGGCGGCGCGACGCGAGTCCTCGTAGACCACGTACCCCGCGGACGGCTCGCTGACCGGCGCCGCGACCACCGCCCGGATCGGGCCACGCTCGGCCCGCCGGCGGACGGCGGCGATCACCTCGTCGCCCGCCAGCGTCTCGTTGGCGACGACGAGGACGACAGCGGGCTGGGGCTCCTGCTCCTCGCTCATACGTTCGCCTCCTGGAGCGCGCCGCCGTGCATGACGGCGTGGCGCGCCCCCGGCACGCCGTACTCGTATGGCCCGGCCACGACCTGCGGGATCTCGTCGAAGTTGAACACGGGCGGCGGCGAGGAGACCTGCCACTCGAGCGACATCGCCCGCCAGGGGTTCGAGTCGGCGATCGGCCCGCGCGCCCAGCTGACGATCACGTTGTAGAGGAAGATCACGACCGAGGCCCCGAGCGCGAACGAGGCGATCGTGACGACGAGGTTGAGGTTGGCGAACCGGTCCGCGTAGTCGGCGACGCGTCGCGGCATCCCGACGAGGCCGACCCAGTGCATCGGGAAGAAGGTGACGTTGAAGCTCACGAACGTGAGCCAGAAGTGCAGCTTCCCGAGCCGCTCGTCGTACATGCGGCCGGTCATCTTCGGGAACCAGTAGTAGATCCCGGCGAAGATCGTCAGCAGGGAGCCGCCGAAGAGCACGTAGTGGATGTGCGCGACGACGAAGTAGGTGTCCGAGGCGTGGATGTCGATCGGGACGGCGCCGAGGTAGATGCCGGAGAGGCCGCCGATCACGAACATCGAGACGAAGCCGAGCGCGAACAGCATCGGCGTGTTGAGGTGGATCTTCCCTTCCCACATCGTCGCGAGCCAGCTGAACACCTTGATCCCGGTCGGCACGGCGATCAGCAGCGTCGTCACCATCATCGGCACGCGGAGCCAGTCGGCCATGCCGGCGACGAACATGTGGTGCGCCCACACCGAGAAGCCGAGCACGAGGATGCCGATCAGCGAGAGCGCCATCAGCCGGTAGCCGAAGATCGGCTTGCGGCTCATCACCGAGATGATCTCGGAGACGATCCCGAAGCCCGGCAAGATCATGATGTAGACGGCT
>DASTPC010000081.1:0-4033 GCA_035720085.1 Gaiellaceae bacterium | reverse complement strand
CGGTACGACCCATGCGTCGAGCGCGATCCGTGCAAGCGGCACGACCCGTGCCAGGAGCGGTGCAAGCGCTCGCCGTGCGACGAGCGCCATCCCGAGCCACGGAAGGAGGTGTACGAGCGCTAGCCCTCTTGCGCAGGGCCGGGGTCTGCACACCCGTGCAGACCCCGGCCGCCGCCGCGCCGTCATCACACCTCGCTGCGATTGACACGATCCGCCTCCCGGCGTAGCGTGCGGGAAGGACCGGCAACGAGAGGCGGCGACGATGAGCACCCGGCGTCCATCGTCACTGCGGCGCTTCTCCGCCTCCGCTGCCGCGGCGGCGGCGTCCTCCTGTGTCCTCTTCGTGACCGCGCCCGCCGCCGCTCCCGGCGGATCGGCGCCCGCCCCCGACGCGCCGCCGGCGGGAGCCCTCACCGGATCTGCGCCGAGCCCCGACCGGCCGCCTGCCTCCGGCACGGCCGCTCCGCCGGCGCCCGCCCAGCCCACGCCCCCGGCGCGGCCCGCGGCAGCCTCGACGCCTCCCCCGGCGCCTGCGCCGCCGCCTCCAACCCCTCCGGCGGCCACGCCCCACGCGCCTGCCGCCGCCACCGCCTCGCGGCCGTCGCAGCCGGCGCCCGTCGAGCGGCCGGCGCCGAAGCAGCCGAAGCACGGCCAGGAGACGGCAGCCCCGGCGCCACCGTCACCGAGGGCCGTGCTCGAGCGGCTGCTGCGGCTCGTCCCGCGCCTCGAGGCGCTGCCCGCAGCGCCCGACCGGCTCGACCGCGGGCTGCTCGCGCTGGGCGGGCTCGCCGTCGGGCTCGTCGCGCTCGGGGGCGCGGTCGTCGCCACGACCGCCAGCAGGGCGCTGGAGCGGACGTGAGACGTCCCGTGTCAACCCCCGGCCGCGGCAGCGGCCGGCTACAGGGATGTTCGCGCGGCCGGGAATCCGCTGCTGCGGATTCCCGGCCTTGCGCACAGGAGGAGCGGACGTGAGCCGCGCGCGCCTCACCTTCTGCGTCCTCGCCCTGCTCGTCGCCGCCGCGGTCGCGCCGACACCCGGCCTGGCGGCGTCCCCGCCCGTCGCGACGTGCACGATTCCCGGCTCCTCGACGCCGCGCGACTGCGCCGCCTGGTTCACGACGGACGTGACGGTCACCTGGTCGTTCGACCCAAGCGGCGTCACCTCCACCGACTGCAACGTGGTCACGATCACCGCCGACACGACGGGCACCTCGGTGCGGTGCCGGGTCTGGTACGGCAGCGACTACGTCGAGTCCGGGAAGGTGATCAAGCGCGACGCCACGCCGCCCACCGTCTCCGGCGGCGGGACGGCCCGGGCGCCCGACTCCGGCGAGTGGTTCAACAAGCCCGTCGGGGTCGCGTTCTCGGCCACGGACGCCACCTCCGGCCCCGCCGGCTGCAGCGGCGGCACCTACTCCGGCCCCGACAGCGCCACGGCCACCGTCACGGGCACCTGCCAGGACGTGGCCGGTAACTCGAGCACCGGCAGCGTGACGCTCCGCTACGACGCGACGCCGCCGACCGTGACCGCCGCCGCGTCCCGGCCGCCCGACGGGAACGGGTGGTACCGCGCGCCGCTGACGGTCGCGTTCGCGGCCGTCGACGGCCTCTCTGGCGTCGCGTCGTGCGACGGGCCGGCGACGTACCGCGGCCCGGACACGGCCGGCGCCGACGTGACCGGGACGTGCCGCGACGCCGCCGGCAACGCCGGCGCACCCGCGACCGCGACGATCCGGTACGACTCGACGCCGCCGCCCGCCGCGGCGGGCGTCGAGGTGGACGCCGGCGACGGCGTCGCCCGCCTCAGCTGGGCCCGCGCGCCGACGGCGCAGGTCTACGAGCTCGTCCGCACGCCCGGGCTCGGCAAGGCGAAGACCAGCACGGTCTACCGCGGGACCAAACGCGGGTTCACCGACCGCCGCGTCCGCAACGGTGTCCGCTACCGCTACGAGCTGCTCAGCGTCGACCGCGCCGGCAACCGCTCCGGGCGCGTGGTCGCCGCGCTTCCGCGACCGCCCGTGTTCGCTCCGATCGAGGGGAAGGTGCTGCGCGGCCCGGTGCGGGCGGCCTGGGAGGATCTCCCGAAGGCGCGCTTCTACAACGCCCAGCTCTACCGCGGCACCGAGAAGATCCTCAGCGCCTGGGTGCGGGCGCCTCGCCTCCTGCTCCCCCGGCGCTGGACGTACGACGGCGTCGCGCGCACGCTCGCCGACGGCCGCTACCGGCTGTTCGTCTGGCCCGCGTTCGGTACCCGCGCGAAACCGCGCTACGGCAAGCTCCTCGGCGACACCTCGTTCGCGATCCGCCGGGCCTGAGCCGAGGCTCAGGGCAGGCGCGGCAGCCAGATGCCCGAGAGCAGGCCGCCGGCGAGCAGCAGCACGACGCCGCCGAGCACGAAGGCGACGGTCGCCTCGCGGGGCTTCTCGACCCGGCCGACCTCGGAGCCGAGCTGGTCGTAGACGGAGCGCAGCTTGTCGGCGTCGAACGCGTCGAAGTACTGGCCGCCGGTGGCTTCCGCGATCGCGGCCAGCGTCTGCCGGTCGGGCGGCACGGGGACGGTCTGGCGCTGGCCGAAGCGGAAGACCTCGATCGTGCCCTCGTCGGTGCCGAGCGCGATCGTGTAGACGGGCATGTGCTGGTCGGCCGCCTGCTGGGCGCCGTCGAGCGGCTCGACGAAGCCGCGCGTCTGGAACCCGTCGGAGAGCATCATGATCGCCGTCAGCGGCTCCTCCGCGGCGCCCGCTTGACCCGCAGCAGGCCGTTCGCCACCCTCCGCCTCGACCGAGAGCCCGACTTCGACGGCCCGGACGATCGCGTCGCCGATGGCGGTGCCGAAGCCGGGCGAGAGCAGGTCGACGCCGGCCCCGAGGAGCCCGCGGTCGGTCGTCGGCGGCACGACGACCTGCGGCTCGTCGGAGAAGGAGACGATCCCGACCCGCAGTTCGTCGGGGACCTTCTCCAGGAAGGTGCGGATCGCCTCCTTGGCCGCGCCCAGCCGGGTCGGCGCCACGTCCTCGGCGCGCATCGAGCCCGACGTGTCGACGACGAGGACGACCGTGGCGCGCTCCTGCGGAGCCGCGAGCGTGACGTTCGGCCGCGCGACCGCGACGCAGAGTGACGCGACCGCCGCGAGCAGCAGCCCGAGCGGCAGCCAGCGGCGCCACGCGGGGGTCTCCTCGACCACCGACTCGAGCACGCCGAGGTTGGTGAAGCTGACGGCGTAGCGGGCGCGGCGCCGCTGGAGCCAGAGGTAGCCGGCGAGCGCCAGCGGCACGACGAGGAGCGAGAGCAGCCACCAGGGGGAGGAGAAGGTCACCGGCCGCTCCTCGCGCAGAGCGCGTGCACCTGGAGCTCGACCTGCATGCCGCCCGGGAGCGCCGGCGACGCGGTTCCCCGCCCGATCGCCCGCGTGCCGCGCTCGACGTGGGACGCGTCGGCGAGGCCGAGGAGGCTCGTGCCCGGCTCGAGGCGGGAGTGGAAGCCGAACGCGTGCGAGGAGCCGACGAGGCGGTCGCCGCGCTGGCAGGCCGCCGTCGCCGACCGCGTCGCGCCGGCGCCGAACCGGGCCCGCGTGACGACGCGCTCGATCGGACGTCCCGGCCGCACCGCTGCGAGCGTCCGCGGCACGTGCACGGTCTGGGCGCGTCCGCCGCCGCCCTGGGTCGGCACGCAGCCGGCGAACGGGCGGAAGACGGTGCGCTTCGAGGCCGTACCGGCGTACGTGGCGGTGAAGAGGACGCTCCTGCCGGTGGTGATCCCGGGCGCGACCGGGGCGCCGTTCTCGCCGCGGAAGCTGACGTCGATGGCGGCGTCGCCGAGCCGCGCGTCGATGCCGGCGACGATGTAGCCCCGCAGCGGGCAGCGCAGCTCCCAGACGACGGTGGACGTGCGCTCTCCGGGCGCCGGCGCGGGAATCACGACCCACGGACCGGCCACGGGCAGGCAGACGGGCAGCCCGCGGCACTCGTCCGCCGCGCGCGCGACCGGGACGGCGGCGCCGAGGGCGGCGGCCGCGAGCGCGGCGACGCCGACT
>DASTPC010000080.1:0-7709 GCA_035720085.1 Gaiellaceae bacterium | reverse complement strand
TGATCAGCTCCGGGGCGTTGCCGAAGGTCGCGTTCAGGAACCCGCCGATCCCGGGCCCGGTGTGCTCGGCGGCGTGCTCGGTCGCTTCGCCGATCAGCCAGGCGAGCGGCACCAGCGCGAGCGCTGCGATCGTGAACTCGGCCACGCCGCCGATGTCCGTCAGGTAGTGCAGCGCGACGACGAGCGGCGCGAGCCCGAGCAGCGCGAAGAGGATCCGGCGGACCACGGCCGGGCAACCCTACCCGGTCGGCCGTTGCCCACCGGAGCGGCACGCGCGCGCGACGTTTGCCTGAAATCGGTCCGTTTGTCAAGTCTTGCGCGGCCCGTGAGCGGGCCACCACAATCCCGTTACGTGACCGAGCGAGCCCAGACGCAGACCGAGCTCCCTCTGCACCCGCAGGACGAGGCCGAGTGCCGTCGATGCGAGGTCCACTGCGACAAGGTCGTCTACCCCGGGGCGTGCCTCGAGCGCGCGTGCCCGTTCGTCTACGCGTACGAGGCATGGGGGCACACGTACATCGGCTGCATGCAGAAGGTGTTCGACGTGGAGATCGACCTCGACCTGCTGCGTGCCGCGCAGCGCCGGCGCGACGGCTTCGGCGGGATCAAGGCGCGACGGCCGCCGCTACCGATGTGCCACGTCGAGGTGTCGTCCTGCTACGAGCACCGCGGCGACGAGCTCGGTTGCCGGAACCCCGAGTTCTTCGAGCTCCCGCGCGCGCGGCCGAGCTTTCGCGTGTTCGCCCAGCTCGACCCGCGCTGAGGCTCGCTGCGCCGGCAGGCGGGGGCGCGCTCGGCGCGGCCGCACCCGGCCTGGGCCTGTGGGCAACTCGGCACGCTTCCGGCACAGCGGCGTCACCCCTCCGTCCGTGGATGCCGAGTAGGCTCGAAGCCGTGGGGAGGAGGCCGGCGGCCCGAGAAGTTGACTGAAAGGGCCTGGGCGGAGCCGGCCTCGTCCCGATCCGGCTAGCCCGACGCGGGCGTGTCGCCGCGCTTGGGCCGCGGCCGCGCTGCGGCGCGGCGGCTGCGCGTACGAGGGGCCCTGGCCGCCCCACCCGTCGCCTGCGCGTGTAGCTTCCGGAACCGCTTCAGCTCGGCGGCGTCCGGGCCGTGGGCGTCGGGGCCGGGCGTCTCGAGCAGCGCCGGCAACTCCTGGAAGGCGGGATGCGCGAGGAACGTGCCGAGGCCCGCGCCCATCAGGCCCCGGCCGACGGAGTCGTGGCGGTCGCGGTTGGAGCCGAGCGGCGTCTTCGAGTCGTTGACGTGCAGGCAGCGGAGCCGGTCGAGCCCGATCCGCTCGTCGAGCTCGCCGACGGCCGCGTCGAGCGCGGCCGCGTCGGTCACGTCCACGCCGGAGGCCCACCAGTGGCAGGAGTCGAGACAGATCCCGAGCCGGGGATGGCGGTCGAGGGCCTCGTGGAGAACGGCCAGCTCGTCGATCGAGCGACCGATCGTGCCGCCGGTGCCGGCGCAGTTCTCGAGGCAGAGCCAGAGCTCGTCCGTGGTCAGCTCGAGGAGGCCGCGCAGGTGCGGCACGACCTGTTCCACCGCCTGGTCGAAGCCGCCGCCGAGGTGCGAGCCGACGTGGAAGACGACGGCCTCGGCGCCGATCGCCGCCGCGGTCTCGAGCGTCGCCCGCAGTGCGGTGATCGACTTGTCGACGATGGCGTCGTCCGCGCTCGCGAGGTTGACGAGGTAGAGCGCGTGGCAGGCGACGGCGCCGATCCCCGCCTCCTCCCGGCGCGTCCGGAAGCGCGCGACCTGCTCCGGGTCGTGCGCGGTCGGGCGCCACATCCGCGGGCTCTGCGTGAACACCTGGACCGCGTCGCAGCCGATCGCCTCCGCCCGGTCGATCGCGGTCGAGATCCCGCCCGCGGCCGAGACGTGGGCGCCGAAGAGCACCGGCGTACGCTAGCGCGCAGTGCGCGAGTCCCTCCGTGACCGGGTCGGCCCGCTCGCCGAGCGCGACTTCCGGCTGCTCTTCGGGGCCACCACGATCACGACCGTCGGAGACCGGCTGGCCGCGATCGCCCTCGCCTTCGCGGTCCTCGACATCGGGACGACGACCGACCTGGGGATCGTGCTCGCCTCCAGCCAGGCCGTCGAGGCGGTGGTGCTCGTGTTCGGCGGCGTCCTCTCCGACCGGCTGCCGCGGAACCTGATCCTCGTCGGCGCGTCGCTCGTCCAGGCGAGCGCGCAGGCGGCGACCGCGGCCGTCGTGCTCGCCGGCGGGACGTCGATCTGGGCGCTGGTCGCCCTGCAGGCCGTCTACGGCGTCGGCTCCGGCCTGGTCGTGCCGGCCGAGATCGGGCTCGTGCCGCAGACGGTGAGCGCGGGACGCCTGCAGCAGGCGAACGCACTGCAGGGGATGTCCCGGAACATCGTCGGCGTGCTCGGCCCGGCCGTCGGCGGTGCGTTGGTGGTGGCAGGCAGCCCGGGGGTCGCGCTCGCCGCGGATGCCGCCTCGTTCCTCGTCTGCGCCGCGCTCCTCGCCCGCATCCGGGTACCGCGCCGCGGGGAGGAGGAGCGGCCGGGCTACCTGAGCGAGCTGCGCGAAGGCTGGCGGGAGTTCACCTCCCGCACCTGGCTCTGGTCGACGGTCGGCATCTTCGGGTTCTCGAACATGTGGTACGTCGGCTCCTGGGCGGTGCTCGGGCCGACGATCGCGAACGAGGAGCTCGGCGGCGCGCGTGCCTGGGCGGCGATCCTGACCGCCGGCGGGATCGGCGCGGTGGTCGGCGGCCTCGTCGCGATGCGCGTGCGCCCGGCGCGACCCCTGCTCGCATCGGTGCTGGCGCCGCTGCCGATGGTGCTGCCGCTCGCCGGCCTTGCGGCCGGCTGGCCGACGTGGCTGATCGCGGCGCTCGCGCTCGCTTCGTCGATGGGGCTCGCGGTGCATCTCGCGCTCTGGTTCACGGTGTTCCAGCGCGAGATTCCCGAGCGCGCCCAGTCGCGGGTCAGCTCGTACGACGCGCTCGGCTCGTTCGTCCTGATCCCGCTCGGGATGGCCTTCGTCGGGCCCGTCTCGGCGGTCATCGGCGTCGACCCGACCATCTGGCTCTCCGTCGTGATCTTCGTCGCAGCCACCGCGGTGATCGCGGCGATGCCGTCGGTCCGCGCGATCCGCGCTCCCGCAGCCCCGCTTACGACGACGGTCCGACCGGCTCCAGACCCGTGATCTCGTAGCGGAAGAACGCGGACGCGGGCCAGCGGTGCGTGCCCCAGTGCCAGCCTGCGACGCCGCAACTCGGGATCGTGACGCCGCCGAAGGTCCGGTGCGCGGTCGCCTCCAGGCCGAACGGGTGGAAGGCGTACGCGCCCGTCTCGTCGGGG
Source organism: Gaiellaceae bacterium (assembly GCA_035720085.1). GTDB lineage: Bacteria > Actinomycetota > Thermoleophilia > Gaiellales > Gaiellaceae > Gaiella. The sequence goes on along the minus strand of DASTPC010000080.1, from coordinate 4,376 downwards.
TCGCCCCAGCGGTCGAACCAGCAGGCGCGGACGCGGGCGTCGTCGTCGAGCGCGAAGTGCACGGTGACCTCGTGCACGTCGACGCGGAGGACGGCGACGACGTGGCGGTCGTCGACCGCGGACCAGGCGACGCCGAAGCGCGGCAGGAGCGCGGTCGGCAGCCAGATCCCTTCCGCGGCGAACCGGCCGGCGGCGCTGCGGCTGACGTCGGGGCCGTCGGCGCGCATCACCGGGACGAGGCCGAGGAGCTTCCAGCGCATCTCGCCCTCCCCGCGGACGTACCGGTCGTAGCCCGAGATCGGGCCCGCCCGCACCGACCAGACGAACCCCTCCAGCGGCGCCAGCACCTCCGTTCCCCGGAACGACGTCCACTTCTTCAGGCGGATCTCGCCGCGCATCGCGATCCTGGCGCTGCGGGCGAGCGGCGTGCCGGGCGCGACCGCGGCGCGGAACAGCCGGCGCACCGGCTCCGGCAGACCCTCCAGCTCGTCCTCGGTGAACGTCCCGACCGCGGGCCGGAGGAGCGTGCGCTCGAGCTCGCCGAGTTCCGACACGGGGAGGATCGTAGGGCCGACTACGATCCAGCGGATGTCGGTTCGCGTCCGCATGGCGCCGTCCCCGACGGGCTTCCTCCACATCGGCGGGGTACGCACCTTCCTCTTCAACTGGCTGTTCGCCCGCGGTCGGGACGGCGCCTGCCTGCTGCGGATCGAGAACACGGACACGAGCCGCGAGGTCGAGGAGGCGGTCGAGCAGATCCAGCGGTCGCTCGCGTGGCTCGGGATCGACTGGGACGGGCCGGTCACGTTCCAGCTCGATGCGATGGAGCGCTGCCGCGAGCTGGCCGCGCGGCTCGTCGAGCAGGGTGACGCCTACGAGGACGAGGGCGCCATCCGCTTCCGGATGCCGGACGAAGGCGCGACCGGCTGGGACGACGCCGTCCGTGGCCGGATCGAGTTCCCGAACGAGCAGCTGGAGGACCTCGTGATCGTCCGCTCGGACGGCCGCGCCACGTACAACTTCGCCTCCCCGGTCGAGGACATGGACGACGGGATCACGCACGTGATCCGCGGCAACGACCACGTCTCGAACACTCCCAAGCAGCTGCGGATCCTGCAGGCGCTCGGGCACGAGCCGCCCGTCTACGCGCACGTGCCGGACGTGCTCGGCGACGACGGCAAGAAGCTCTCGAAGCGACACGGCGCGACCTCGGTGGACGAGTTCCGAGCGGCGGGCTACGTGCCGGAGGCGCTGCTGAACTTCCTCGCGTTGCTCGGCTGGGCGCCGGACGGCGAGACGACGCTGATGTCGCGCGACGAGCTCGTCGCTCGGTTCTCGCTGGAGCGGGTGGGGGCCAGCCCCGCCACGCTCGACTACGCGAAGCTCGACTGGATGAACGGGGTCTACCTGCGCGCGCTGAGCCCCGCCGGCTACGCGGACGCGCTCGCGGTGTACCTGCGCGAGCGGGGCTTCGACTGGGACGAGCAGCGCGTGCGCGACGCCGCGCCGCTCGTGCAGGAGAAGATCGCGCGGCTGGGCGAGTTCCCCGACTTCGCCGGCTTCCTCTTCCATGGCGTCGAGCCGCCGGCGGTCGGTGGCGACGACGCGCGGCTGCTCGAGGAGGCGCGCACGGCCCTGGTCGACGTCTCGCCGTGGGAGGCGCCCGCGCTCGAGGAGGCCCTCAAGGCGCTCTGCGAGCGGCTCGGCGAGAAGCCGCGGAGGGTGTTCGCGCCGATCCGGCTCGCGGTCACCGGGTCGAAGATCTCGCCCGGCCTGTACGAGTCGCTCGAGCTGCTCGGCCGCGACGTGGCGCTCGACCGGATCCAGGCGGCGCTGGGGTCGCCGGCGTGAGCTCGGTCGCGGTGCGGACGGCCGCCGCCTTCGAGGAGCGCCTCTCGCGCTACCTCTACGAGCGCGCGGAAGAGTCGCGTGCGGTGCGGGTGGGGGAGAAGGAGGTCTCGGAGCAGGCTGCCATCGTCGCCCGCTACGCCGATCTCTTCTCGCGCGAGCAGCTCGACGCGCTGCGCGCCGAGACGGACGGCGCCGACGGCGACGACCGCGAGCGGCTCGCCCGGCTCGCGCTCACCTGCGAGGGTGGGATCGCCGCGGCGGAGCTGGCCGAGCGGGAGGACGAGCTCGAGAACGCGATCCTTGCGGCGCGGGTCGAGTGGGACGGCGAGGAGCTGCCGTTGCGCGCCGCGCAGGCACGCCTGGCCGTGCTCGACGCCTACGCGGAGCGGGACGCGCTCGGCGCCGCCCAGCTGGCGGTGTCGGCCGGGTTCAACGACGACCGCCGCTCGCTGCTCGCGGCGCGCGAGGCGCTCGAGGCAGAGCTCTCCGGCGAGCCCGACCCGGTCCGGCGGAGCGAGCGCGAGAAGCAGATCGAGCTCCGGCCGCTGCTCGCCGCCCTCGAGGCGGCGCGCGCGGAGACGACCTCTGCCTGGGACGCTCTGCGCGAGCGCTGGTTCGAGCGTCTGCTCGGCCCGGAGCGGGCGGACGTGCCGACCTCCTTCCACACGGCGTACCTGCGGCGGCTGTCGCCGCTTGCGGGCACGTACACGAAGGAGCGCGCGGTGCCGGTCTGCGTCGAGACGCTCGCCAGGCTCGGCTTCGACCTGGAGCGGACGCCCGGAGTCGTGCTCGACCTGGAGGACCGGCCGCAGAAGTCGCCGCGGGCGTGCGTGATCGCGTCGGACCCGCCCCGCGTCGTGCACCTGATCACGCGTGCGCAGGGCGGCCTGCACGACTACCAGGCGCTCCTGCACGAGGCAGGGCACGCGCTCCATTACGCCGGCTGCGACCCCGACCTCCCCTACGCGTTTCGCCGTCTCGCCCGCGACCACGCGCTGACGGAGATCTACTCGTACATCGTCGAAGCGGTTTCCCGCGAGCCCGGCTGGCACGCTGAACATTTCGGCCTCTCCGACGCCGAGGCGGCGACGAACGCGGAGGCGACGACGTTCCTCGAGGTGCTGCTCTACCGCCGCTACAGCGCCAAGCTCGGCTACGAGCTCGAGTTCTGGAGCCGCTTCGCCGAGGACGGCGGCACGCCGGCCGGTTACGAGGAGCGGCTCACCGAGGCCGTCGGCATCCGCTACCCGGTGGAGCAGTACCTCTCCGACATGGATGCCGGCTTCTACTCGGCCGACTACCTCCGCGCCTGGATCCGCTCCGCCCAGCTGCAGGCATGGCTGCGGCGCGACGTCGGCGAGGACTGGTGGCGCCGGCCCGAGACGGGCGACCTGCTCCGCGACCTCTTCCGCGAGGGGACGCGGCCCTCGAGCGAGGAGATCGCCGCCCGCCTCGGCTTCGACCCGCTCGACACCGGCCCGCTCAGGCACGAGCTGGGCGGCTGAGAACTCGTTTCGGAATGACGCTTCGCCGGCGCGTTCCGCCGGCACAAGCCTTCATCTCGAAACGAGTTCTAAGCCCGCCGCGGCCGCGCCGGCACCTCCTACTAGCCCGATCGAGACGCGCCTGCGGGCCGGCGACCGCCGAGCCGGTCGGCGCGTGCGCGGGCGACGAGGCCGCCGGCGGCGACGAGCGTCCAGGCCCCTTCGAGCAGCAGGAAGCCCCATTGCCGCTCGTTCCAGGCGAGCACGGTCAGGATTCCCGCGCCGAAGAGGTTGACGAGCAGGTACGAGTAGGCGCGCGTCTCGAGCACGCCGAGCTGGGTGAGAGCGAAGCCCGCGAGCACGAGCAACGCGCCGGCGACCTGGACGAGCTGGTCCATCGTTCCTCCTGCGCGTCGTCGTCGAGGCCGGGTACGGCGCGCGTCTCGTCCGGAGCGGCCACTGCGGCCGCCACGGTTCCAACCTAGCACCGCCGGTTCGGCCGGGACCGACCGGGCGGTCGGTCAGCTCCGCCGAGGCAGCGGCTGCGCCGGCGCCGATACGGCGGGCGCCGGCTCGGCGGCGGCCGCGAGCAGCGCCGCCGTCCGCTCCGCCTCGCGCCGCAGCTCGGGCACGGCGGTGTTCTCCCAGAGGCGCCCCTTCCGGAGCGGCCCGACGAGCAGGAGCCGCGGGCTCGGTCGGCCCTCTGCGTCCAGCACCCAGCCATCCTCGTCCGAGTCCAGGCCGAGGCCGAGCGGATCCGGCCGAACGAGCCCCTCGCGCAAGAGGCTCGCGACGAGCGGCTCCCGAACGCGGGCGAGGTCGGTGTCCGGCCCGGTGCAGTTGATCACCTTGCCGACGCGGATCGTCTCGACCTCCGAGCTTCCCCGACGCCGGAACGACGCCGTCACGCCGTCCGCGTCCTCCTCGAAGCCGACCAGCCGCCCGGCGATCACCTGCAGCGACCCGGCGGCGATCATCGTCTCGATCGCGAGCGCGGTCTCGGGCGACGAGCGGTGCCGGTGGGTCTCCCAGAAGGGGCGG
>DASTPC010000079.1:0-4338 GCA_035720085.1 Gaiellaceae bacterium | reverse complement strand
ACGCCGGTCACCTGCTCCGCCTCCTCGGGCGTGTAGCGGGCGACCACGTCCCGGACGGCCTCGAAGTCCTCCGTGAACCCGCGGATGTAGCTCTCGTCCGTGAGCCCCTCCGCCAGGATCACGTGCATCATCGCGTTGAGCAGCCAGACGTCGGTCCCGGGGCGCAGCTGCAGGTGCCGGGAGGCGAGCTTCGTCAGCCAGATCTTGCGCGGGTCGGCGACGACGAGCGTGGCGCCGTCGCGCACCGCCTTCTTGATCCTGAGCGCCAGCACCGGGTGCGCCTCCGTCGTGTTCGAGCCGATCACGAGGAGGAAGCGCGCGCGCTCGATCTCGGGGATCGAGTTGGTCGACGCTCCTCTGCCCAACGACCTGACCAGGCCGTACAAGGTCGGAGCGTGTCAGGTGGCTTCGCAGGAGTGGACGCTGTTCGTGCCGACGCCGGTGCGAGCGAGCTTCTGGATCAGGTAGTTCTCCTCGTTCGTCAGCCGTGCGCTGGCCAGGAATCCGACTGCCTGCGGGCCGTGGCGGGCGATCACCCCCTTGATGCCGTCGGCGACCGCCTGCAGCGCGTGCTCCCAGGTCGCCTCGTGGAGCTCACCGTCCTCGCCGCGCACGAGCGGCTCGGTGAGGCGGTCGGGGTGGTGGACGAAGTTGAAGGAGAAGCGCCCCTTGACGCAGAGGTTGCCCTGGTTCGAGACGTAGTGCGGCTCGGAGGTGACCTTCACGATCCGGTTCGTCTCCGGGTCGACGTTCAGGTCGACCCGGCAGCCGACGCCGCAGAACGTGCAGGTGGACTGCACCTTGCGCAGCCGCTGCTCGTGGCCGGCCGGCGCGCCCTCGAGGAACTTCTCGTAGATGGCGCCGGTGGGGCAGACGGAGAGGCAGCCGCCGCACAGCTCGCACTCGGTGTCGAGCCACGAGCGCTCCCAGGTCGGCACGATCCGCGCGTGCCCGCCGCGCCCCTCGAGCGAGAGCGCGGAGCACTGCATCACCTCCTGCGTGTAGCGCACGCAGCGGTTGCAGAGGATGCAGGCGTCCGGGTCGTAGCCCATCAGCCGGTTGCGGTCGTCGTAGGGCTGCCGCTTCGCGTCGGGCAGGACGAACGGCGCCTGGGCGTCCAGCTCGGCCGCCAGGTCGGTCAGCTCGTTCGGCCGCCCGCCCGGCGACGCGTTCAGGTGCTCGCTCAGCAGCATCTCCGTGAGCGTGCGCCGGTAGCCGGTGTTGGAGCCGTTCGTCGAGACGACCATCCCGGGCGCGACGCGCGTGGCGCACGCCGGCAGCGGCCGCGGCGCGCCCTCGACGTCGACGACGCACATGCGGCAGCCGCCGTAGGGGACGAGCTTGTCGTCGTGGCAGAGCGTCGGGATGAAGACGCCGTTGCGCGCGGCGGCGTGCACGAGCAGCTCGCCCTCCGCGGCGCTCACGGTCCGGCCGTCGAGGACGAGCTCGACCACGGCGTTCATGCTACGCGGCTCGTCTCCGCGTCGAGCGGGGCGAACAGCTCGGGCCAGATGCGCATGGCAGCCCGCACCGGAACCGGCGCCGCCTGGCCGAGGCCGCAGATCGAGGTGCGCTCCATCGCCTCGAGCCACTCCTCGAGCTGGTGGCGCGGCATCGCCGCCTCGCCGTGCTCGAGCCGCTCGACGAGATGGTGCACGGCGCGGTTGCCGATCCGGCAGGGCGTGCACTTCTGGCACGACTCCTCGGCGAAGAAGCGCATCGTCTCGCCGAGCAGCCGTAGCGGCGGGTAGCTCGCGGGGAATACCTGCACGGCGGCGGAGCCGACTGCGGCGCCGTGCTCGCGGAGCGCGTCGCGGGTCAGCGGGACGTCGAGCGCAGAGGGGGAGAGGATGCCGCTGGCGGCGCCGCCCGGGACGATCGCGCCCGCCTCGCCCGCGAAGCCGCCGGCGTGGCCTTCGACCAGCTCGCGCAGCGTGCTCCCGTTCGGGGCCTCGTAGCACCCCGGCCGGGCGACCGCGCCGGAGACGGACCAGAGCCGGGTCCCGGCTGCTCCCCGCGTGCCGAGCGCCGCCCACCAGGCGCCGCCGTTCGTCAGGATCGCGGGCACGTGGGCAAGCGTCTCGACGTTGTTCATCAGCGTCGGGCGCGCGAGGTAGCCGACCTCGGTCGGGAACGGCGGCTTCAGCCGAGGCATCGCGCGGCGTCCCTCCATCGACTCGAGCATCGCCGTCTCCTCGCCGGCGATGTAGGCGCCCGCGCCGACCACGAGCTCGAGCGTGCGCCCTTCCAGGAAGCCGGCCGCGCGGAGCTCCTCGATCGCCGCAGCCAGCCGGTGCCGCGCGGTCGCGTACTCCTCGCGCAGGTAGACGTGCCCCTCGCGCGCGCCGGCGAATGCCATCGCCACGAGCGTCGCCTCCAGCAGCAGGTGGGGGCGGCGCTCCATCACGTAGCGGTCCTTGAACGTCCCCGGCTCCCCCTCGTCGGCGTTGACCGCGACGACGGGCTCCCCGCCGCTCCGCAGGACCGCCTCCCACTTGACGGCGGTCGGGAAGCCGGCGCCCCCGTACCCGACCAGCCCGGCCGCGCCCAGCTCCTCGAGGATCCGCTCGCGGCTCAGCGGCTCGCGCAGGAGGGACAGGCCACCGCGGCGCGCGTAGTCGGCAAGCGTCTCGTCGACCGTGCCGAGGCCGAGCGCGGGCCCGTCGTTCGTCAGGTGCTCGACCGGGCGCTCCTCGCCGCCCGGGAGCACCCTGTCCCCGGCCGTCGCGACCGGGGCGAGCTCGCAGTGGCCGAGGCAGGGGACCTCGATCGCGCCCGGCGTGCTGGCGAGGAGGTCGCGCGCGCCGAAGCAGTCGCAGACCGGCCCCGTGCATACCCGGCGGGTGTCGACCGGCACCTGCAGGAAGCCGTAGAAGGAGACGACCTCGTGCACCTCCCCCCGGCGGATCGACATGTGGTCGGCGAGCGCGTCGGAGAGCTCCGGCGTGATCGGCCCGACCTCGCGCCGCAGGCGGCCCAGGTTGTCGAGCAGCCTCGTCCGCTCGCGCGGCAGCTCCGACAGCACCGCCGTCGTCTGAAGCACGTCCACGGCACGAGTCTACGGCGCCCGCCGGGGCCGGTTCGCCGAGTGCCGTCGCGACCGCACACAGGGGCGGAGACCGGGGACCGGCCCCCGGACTCGTCCGGACAGGAGCTGTCCCGGCAGCCGCGGTCAGGCGTCGGGGCCGGGCGCGCGGCGGAGCCGCTTCGCCTGCGCGCGACGGCGCTTCGCCTCGAGCCGCCGCTCGCGCGAGGCCGCCGTCGGGGCCGTCTCGACGCGGCGGCGCTCGACGCGGAGCGCCTCCCGGAGCTTCTCCACCAGCCGCTCGAGCGCGAGCTCGCGGTTGCGCGCCTGGCTGCGCTCGTCCTGCGCGACGGCGCGGAGCACGGGCCCGGCCCGCCCGACCACCCGCCGCTTCTGCGTCTCGGTCAGGGCCGTCGAGGCGGTGACGTCGAAGCGCGCCTCGACCCGCGTCTCGGCGGTGTTCGCATGCTGCCCTCCGGGGCCGCTCGACCGCGACACGCGCAGCTCGATCTCGGCGAGCGGCACGCTCACCGAGCGGGTGACCCTGATGCGGCTGTCGTCGGAGCCGGCCATCGGCGTCAGCATGCCGGGACCCCGTCGATGCCGGCACCCGGCAGCGGTGATGCCAACCGCTGCCCCGTCTGGGAGACTGCGACCCGATGGCGTGCATCCTGCTCGACGTCGACGGCGTCCTCCACGTCTCGGGGGAGCCGATCCCGGGAGCGGTGGACGCCGTCTCTGCGCTCCGGCGCGCGGGACACTCGCTCCGCTTCGTCACCAACAACTCCACGCGCCCGCAGGAGCAGCTCGCCACCGAGTTGCACGAGCTCGGGTTCGACCTCGCCGAGGCCGAGATCCAGACGACGCCGCGAGCTGCGGCACGAGAGCTGGCCGGGAGGCGCGTGTTCGCGCTCGTCATGGCAGCCGTCGTCCCCGACCTCGACGGGCTCGAGCTCGCCAGCATGGGCGTCGACGCCGTGCTGCTCGGCGGCTGCGACGAGACGCTGGAGCCGAACCAGGTGTTCACGTACATGAACCTGGCCAGGGCGTTCGCCGAGATCCAGTCCGGGGCCGCGTTCTACTGCCTGCACAAGAACAAGTGGTGGCAGACGAGCCGCGGGCCGCTGCTCGACGCGGGCGCGTTCGTAGCCGGGCTCGAGTACGCGACCGGCGTCGAGGCGACCGTCCTCGGCAAGCCGTCCCCGGCCTACTTCGCGGCCGCGCTGGACGCGCTCGACGCAGAGCCGGAGCTGACGTGGATGGTCACGGACGACGTCGAGGCCGACGTCCGCGGCGCGCAGCTCTTCGGCATG
>DASTPC010000078.1:0-3876 GCA_035720085.1 Gaiellaceae bacterium | reverse complement strand
GTGCCGTTCCGGCGACCAGGTGCACGGGATGACCGCGAACGCGTTCACGTCGGTCTCGCTGCAGCCGCCGCTCGTCCTCGTCTCGGTCGACCGCCGCTCGCGGATGAACGGGCTCCTCCACGAGGGCACCCGTTTCGGGGTCAACATCCTCGAGGCCGGTCAGACGGCGCTCTCCGACCGCTTCGCTGGCCGGTCGGTCGAGGGCGCGCAGGAGCCGACCTTCTCCGTCGTCCGCGAGACGCCCGTCGTCGACGGGGCGCTCGCCCACCTCGTCTGCCGCGTCGTCCGCTCCTACTGGGGCGGCGACCACTCGCTCTTCCTGGGCCGGGTCGAGTACGCCCGCTACGGCGAGGGCGAGCCGTTGCTCTTCCACGGCGGCCGCTACGAGCGGCTCGTGCGCGACACGCGCGTCTTCTCCGCCCTGCCGGCGGAGCTGCTCGAGGGGCTGCTCGCCGGCGGCACGGAGCTGGCGTTCGCCGACGGCGAGACGATCATGCGGATCGGCGACCCCGGCGATTCGCTCCTGCTCGTGCTCCAGGGCACCGTGCGGGTCGACCGGCCGGGCCGCTCGCTCACGCTCGGCGAGGGCGAGCTGATCGGCGAGATCGAGGTGCTCGACCCCGGGCGCGGCCGCATCGCGACGATCACAGCGGAGGGGGCCGTGCGCTGCCTCGCCGTCTCGCGGGCCGACCTCGTCGAGGCGCTCGAGGGGGAGCCGAAGGTGGCGCTCGCGCTCATCTCCGTGCTCGCCTCGCGCTTCCGCGAGACAGGGTGACGCACGGCCCGCGCCGGGCGCGGCACGGTCGATGAATCGTGCGCGGAGGCGCCGTCTATGCAGTGATGGCCGCCACGGAACCGCGGACGGTCGCGTTCGCCATCTGGGGCCCGATCCGGCAGGAGGACCTGCCGGGCCTGTGCGAGCGCGTCTGCGCGCTGCTCGGAGACGCCGGCGCGCGGGTCGCCCTGTGCGACGTCGCCGGCGTCGAGCCCGACGCGGTCACGGTCGACGCGCTGGCGCGGCTACAGCTCGGCGCGCGGCGGCACGGCTGCACGGTGCGCCTGCGGAACGCCTCCGACGGCCTGCGCGGGCTCGTCGAGCTGATGGGCCTGAGCGACGTCCTGCCTGACTGACTACGTGTCGAGCCGCGGGGGCAGGCCGAACAGCGGGAAAAGCGTCTCGGTGTCGAGGAAGAACGTCAGCTCGGCGATGCCGCCCTCGCCGAGCTCGAGCACCTGCAGCGCCCAGGGCTCGTGGCCGCCGTCAGGGCCCGGCTTGTACTGGCCGAACGCAGGCGACCCGTTTGCCGACACGGTCGCGAGCACGCGCGAGCCGCGGCAGCCGATTCCCGGGCCGAACCACCACCGGAAGATGTCCTCGCGGCCCGACAGCCAGAGGTCGTACGGCGGCATCGACTGGCTCGCGTCCTCGCGGATCAGCGCGGTGAGCGCGTCGACGTCGTACTGCTCGAACGCCTGCACGTAGCGGGCGAGCAGCTCGCGGTCGGCCTCGTCGAGCGTGGCCGCCTGACTCTCGGGCTCGATGTCGCTCGCCGCGAGCGTCGCGCGCGCCCGCTGGAGCGCGCTGTTCACCGACGCAACGCTCGTCTCGAGCAGCTCGGCGACCTCGCTCGCCTGCCAGCGCAGCACGTCGCAGAGGAGCAGCACCGCGCGCTGGCGGGGAGGCAGGTGCTGCAGCGCCGCGACGAACGCCAGCTTGATCGTCTCCCGCGCGACCGCGACCTCGGCCGGGTCGCCCTCGGGGAGCACGAGGCTGTCCGGTGCGGGCTGGATCCACGTCGCTTCCGGCAGCGTCGCCAGGTTCTCGGCGACCGGCTCGCGCGAGGGCCCGAGGTCCATCGGCCGCGCGCGGCGTTCGCGGCTCGAGAGCATGTCGAGGCAGACGTTGGTGGAGATCCGGTACAGCCAAGACTTGAGCGCCGCCCTCCCCTCGAACCGCTCGAAACCCTTCCACGCCCGGATGAAGGTCTCCTGGACGGCGTCCTCGGCCTCGAAGGGCGAGGCGAGCATGCGGTAGCAGTGCGCGGTCAGGTCGCGGCGGTGCTGCTCGAACTGGCTCTCGAGGCCGGCGGCCGGCCCCACGGTGGACGTCGCACGTGCCATCCGCCGGCCATCGTACGTGCCGGAGGCAGGCCCGCAGGGGGCGGTAAACCACACTCTTTTCCCTCCGGCGGAAGACCGTGATGCCGTCGCGGCCGCCGAAGGCGGACGCCATCAGGGATGTTCGCGCGGTCAGGAAGCCGCTCCTGCGGTTCCTGACCTTGCGCCTAGAGGACTGGCAGCTCTGCGAGCCAGGGCGTGCGGTAGCCCGACTCGTCCCACATGACGGGGAAGAACGACTCGTCGAGGGAGAGGTCGCCGCGGCGGCGGTAGCGCGAGTAGGTGACGTCGACGTGCTCGTGGTGGAAGCGCGCCTCGCGCGGGAGCATGTGCGAGACCAGCGCCATGCGGGCGACCGTGGCGTTCTCGTTCGGCGCCGAGCCGTGCCAGCAGAGGCCGTGGTGGAACGCACCGCCGCCGGGCCGGACGACCACGGGCACCAGGTCGAGCTCCTCGCCGCCGGGCGCGGCCCCGCGCGCAGGCGCCAGCCAGTCGTCGGGCGCGTGGAACTGCGAGCGCGTGGGCGGCGACTTCGGCCACCGGTGCGAGCCGCGCGCGTAGGCGATCGGGCCCGCGTCCGCGGTCGTCTCGTGCAGCGACAGCCAGCAGGTGATCATCTCGGGCGGGACGAGGTAGTCGGCGTACGAGGAGTCCTGGTGCATGCCGATCGCCTTCGTCCCGGGCGGCTTCCAGAGCACGTTGTCCTGCAGGATCCGCACCCCGCGGTAGCCGGCCAGCTGCGCTGCGAGCCGGCCCGTCCGCTCGGAGAGCACCTGCGCGGCGACGACCTTGTCGGCCTTCCAGGCATTGCAGAGCTGGCGCGTGCGGTCCTCCGGGTCGCGACCGGGCTTCCAGTTGACCTCGTCCGGCGCGATCCCCGTCTCGTAGACGCCCTCGAACAGGCGCTCGTAGCGCTGCTGCAGCAGCTCGAGCGCCCGCTCGGAGATCAGCCCCTCCTCGACGATCAGGAAGCCGTCGCGGTGGAACGCCTCCACCTGCTCGGGCGCGAACGACTCGACGAGGGCTGTCCCCGCACGCGCCACGTCAGCTCCGCGGTCGCGTCTTCTCGGGGTCGTAGAACGGGAAGCGGACGACCGTCGCCGGGATCCGCTTCTGGTGCCCGTCGAGCTTGCCGACCTCGACCTCGGTGCCGATCTCCGCGTAGCGGACGTTCATCCGGCAGAGCGCGACGTTCGTGCGCAGCGTCGGCGAGCGGGTGCCGCTCGTGACGACGCCGACCTGGTGGCGGCCGACGTGCACGCAGTCCCCGTGGCCGCCGGGCTCGTTCCCCTCCAGCTCGAGGCCGACGAGCACGCGCTGCGGATGCGCGCGCCGCTCGGCGAGCGCCTCCCGGCCGAGGAAGTCGTCCTCCTTGTCGGCGGTGACGGTGAAGCCGATCCCGGCCTCGAACGGGTCGACCTGGTCGTCGAACTCGTAGCCGGCGAAGATCAGCCCCGCCTCGATCCGCAGCATGTCGAGCGCCTCCAGCCCGAGCGGGACGAGGCCGTGCGGCTCCCCGGCGGCCAGCACCGCGTCCCAGAGCGCGGGGGCGTCCTTCGGGTGGCAGAAGAGCTCGTAGCCGAGCTCGCCGGAGTAGCCCGTGCGCGAGGCGATCAGCGGCAGCCCCTGGGGCCCGCCGAGGCGCGCGACCGAGAAGCGGAACCACCGGAGGTCGGCGAACGGCGTCTGCGTCGGCGCCGTCCAGACGAGCGGTGCCAGCAGCTCGCGGCTCGCCGGCCCCTGGACGGCGACGTTGTG
>DASTPC010000077.1:0-7120 GCA_035720085.1 Gaiellaceae bacterium | reverse complement strand
ACTCGCCGTCGCGCTCGGCGACGACCCTCGTCACGGTGCGGCCGTCGGCGCCGGTCTCGAGCCGCTCGACCTTCGTCCGCGTGAGCAGCGTCACGTTGTCGTGCTCGAGCGCGGGCCGGATGGCGCAGACGTGCGCGTCGGCCTTGCCGTCGACGAGGCACGGGAAGCCGTCCAGCCGCGAGCACCGCACGCACGCGCTCTTCTCCGGGTTCTGCTCGTCGAGGAGCACGCCGACCGGCAGCGGGAACGGGTTCAGGCCGGCACGGCGGAAGTCGTCGTGGAGGCGCCGGATGCGGGGCTCGTGGCTGACCGCCGGATACGGGTAGGGGCCCGAGCGGGGCGCCTCGGTCGGGTCGGCGCCTTGCTCGCCGTGGACGTGGTAGAGGCGCTCGGCCTCGGCGTAGTAGGGCTCGAAGTCGTCATAGGAGAGCGGCCAGGCGGGCGAGACGCCGCCGTGGTGGCGCACCTCGCCGAAGTCGCGCTCGCGCAGACGGAAGAGGATCGAGCCGTAGAACTTCGTCTGGCCGCCGACGTAGTAGTGCTGGCCCGGGTGGAACGGGACGCCGTCGCGGTCGAGCCACTCCTCCTTCGTCTTGTAGCGGGCCTTGACGAAGACCTCGCGGCTCGACCAGTTCTCGGGCTCGCGGCGGACGTAGTCGCCGCGCTCGAGGATCAGGACGCGCAGCCCGGTCGGGGCCAGCCGGTGGGCCAGCGTGCCCCCACCGGCGCCGCTGCCGATGACGATCACGTCGTAGTCCGTACGCATGCGCGTGTCCTCCTTCAGACGAGGGCGATCGGGGAGACCCACGCGCCGGTGGCGCCGCGGAGCTTCGCGTGGGTGAGAACGAGCGCGAACTCGGTCACGCCGTCGGCGGCGAGGTCGCCGAGGTCGAGGTTCTCCACGACGAAGACGCCGTGGCGGACGTTCAGGATCTGCGGCACCTCGAACGGCCGGTCGGGGTCCTCAGGCGGCACGGGGCCGTAGCTCCACGTGTCGGAGCCGGTGAGGGCGACGCCGCGCGCGGCGAGCCACGAGGCGACCTCGCAACCCGGGCCCGGCTGGCCGGAGAGGTACGTCATGCCCTCGCGCCAGAGGCGGCCCCAACCGGTGTGGAAGAGGACGGCGTCGCCCGGCTCGGGCTCGAGACCGCCGAGGTCGTCGAGCCCGATCACGTCGCCGGCGTCGAGCCGGTCGACGCCGCGCGCGGCCGCCGCGTCGACGAGCCAGCCGCGGGTCACGATCTGCGGGATCGTCTCGGCGCCGAGCTTCGCCACGCCGGCCGGGGTGGCGAGCTCCGCCGCGCTCCAGCCGTTGTAGCCGCGCCCGCCCATCTGCAGGTGGCTGAGTGCGTCGAGGTGCGTGCCGATCTGGGTGGTGCCGGAGATGACCTCGGTGATCCAGTTGACCTCGTTCCGGCCGACGCCGCCCCGGTTCGCGTGGTGGGCGGTCGTGACGAGCGTCTGGTGGAACGCACGACCGGGGAAGACGGGCACGTGCTCGTCGAGCACGCGGCCGAGGTCGTAGAGGCGCCCCTCACGGACGGAGCGAAGCGCGGCGAGGCGCTTCGCATCCGTCACGTGGTTGAGCATGCCGTGCTGGTCGTCGGGGCCGAAGGGGGACGGCCACCAGGTGGTGGCCTCGTCGGCGCTTGGGTGGTCGACCGTCAGCTCGTGCATGCCGCCTCTGTCGCGGCGGCGCCCTCGCCGTTACACGGGCCGCGCGACGCCGTCGGCGCGACCGGCCCACGTGGCCGAAGACCGACGTGGCCGAAAACCGACGTGTCCTGGTGCCAGGCACGAGGGCACGTCGGGTCCGGACAGCCGCGGACCGGCGCGTAACGAATTCGCGCCGGGCCCGACAGAGCCGCCATGCGAACGATCTCCGTCTTCCTCCTCGTCGCCGCCGTCCTCGCCGCGCTCGCGCTCGCCCCCGCCGCCACGGCGCGGGGGGACGCGGGCTCGGCGGGCCGCTCGACCCTGACGGCCCGCGACTCGCGCTTCGGCCGGATCCTCTTCGACGGCCGCGGCTTCGTCCTCTACGCGTTCACCCGCGACCCCCGCGGCCGCAGCGCCTGCTCGGGCGCCTGCGCGGCCGCCTGGCCGCCGTACCTCGCGAGCCGGCCGCTGGCCGGCCGCGGTGTCGCCCGCGGCAGGCTCGGCACGACCCGCCGCGCCGACGGCCGGCTCCAGGTCACGTACGCCGGCCGCCCCCTCTACTACTACGTCGGCGACCGCTCCCCCGGCCAGATCCTCTGCCAGAACGTCGAGGAGTTCGGCGGGCTGTGGCTCGTCGTCCGCCCCGACGGACGGCCGGTGCGCTGAGATGGCCGCCGTCGCCGACCGGAGGCCCACCGACCCCCCGCGCGAGCTGGTCAGCTGGCGGTGCGGCACGTGCACCTACGGGATCACGATCGCCCGCAGCCCGGCCGGCCTGCGCTGCCCGATGTGCAGCGGCGACCACTGGCTCGTCGCGCCCAGGAAGGAAGGTTCCCGATGACGACCCTCGACCTCGAGCTCCACGTGGCGGCGCTCGTGGAGGAGGCCGACGGCGACGGCGTGCTCCGCTGGCGCTACGCCACCCTCAGGCGCGCCGGGTACGCACCGCACGACGCAGCCCGGCTGGCGCGCACGCGGCACGTCGACCTCCACGCCGCCGTCGACCTGCCGGCGCGCGGCTGCGGTCACCGCACCGCGCTCCGGATCCTGCTCTGACCGACCGCGAAAGGACCGATGCACCGTGAAAGCGATCGCAGTCCGCCCCGGAACGCCGAACTCGATCCACCTGCGCGACATCCCCCGGCCGAGCGTGACCGACGTCCCGGGCGGCCGCGGCGTCCGCGTCAAGGTGCTGCGTGTCGGCGTCGACGGCACCGACAAGGAGATCAACGCGGCCGAGTACGGCGCCGCCCCGCCCGGCGACGACTACCTCGTCACCGGCCACGAGAGCTTCGGCCAGGTGCTCGAGGTCGGCCCCCAGGTGCCGTCCACGATCAGGCCGGGCACCTACGTCGTCGCCAGCGTCCGCCGGCCCGGCTCCTCGATCTACGGGAAGATCGGGCTCCAGGACTTCACCACCGACGACGTCTATTTCGAGCGCGGGATCAACCTCCTCCACGGCTACCTCACCGAGGAGTACGTGGAGGACTGGCAGTACGTCTTCCCGCTGCCGGACACGCTCCGCGAGGTCGGCGTGCTGCTCGAGCCGACGACCGTCGCCGAGAAGGGGATCAACCACGCCTACGAGATCCAGCGGCGGCTGAAGGTGTGGGAGCCGCGGCGTGCGTGCATCCTCGGCTCCGGCACGATCGGCCTGCTCGCAGCGCTGGTCGCGCGCCTGCGCGGCCTCGAGCTGACCGTCTTCTCGCTCCCGCAGCGGCCGTACCGGAACGCGGAGCTGATCGAGCAGCTCGGCGGCACGTACCACTCCTCGCAGGAGACGACGCTGGCCGAGGTGGCCGCGGAGCACGGCCCGTTCGACCTGATGCTGGATGCGACGGGCTTCAGCCCGCTCGTCTGGGAGGCGGCCGAGGCGCTCGGCAAGAACGGCGTCCTCGTGCTCTCGTCGATCACCGGCGGCACCCGCACGGCGGAGATCCGCTCCGACGCGATCAACCAGAGCTTCGTGCTCGGCAACAAGGTGATGGTGGGGACCGTCAACGCCTCGCCCGCCGACTTCCGCAGCGGCGTCGACGACCTGATCAAGGCGGAGGCGCTCTTCCCCGGGTGGCTCGGGCAACTGCTGACGACGCCGATCGACGGGCTCGAGCGGTTCGACCAGATGATCCGCGAGCTGACCGAGAACCGCGAGGCGATCAAGGTCTACGTCGAGATCGCCGGCAACGGAGGTGCGGCATGACGCGCAACGGCCGCAACACCAACGTCCGCCCCCACGACGGCCCGTACCCGCCGATCGCCGACTACGCGCTGATCGGCGACTGCCACGGCGGTGCGCTCGTCTCCCGCGACGGCTCGATCGACTGGTGCGCGTTCCACCGCTTCGTCGCCAACCCGGTCTTCGCGCGGATCCTCGACTGGGAGCGGGGCGGCCACTTCCGGATCGCCCCCAGGGACGACTACCTGGTCTCGCGCCGCTACCTCCCGGGGACGAACGTCCTCGAGACGCGCTTCGAGACGGAGACCGGCGCGATCACGCTGACCGACTGCCTCCCGGTCGGCACCGCCGGCGGCCATCCCGAGCACCGGCTGCTGCGGCTCGTCCGCTGCGTCCTGGGCGAGGTGCCGGTGCGCGTCGAGTTCGCGCCGCGCTTCGACTACGGCCTCACCGCTCCCCGCTTCGAGCAGCTGGACACCGACCTGGCCGTCGTCTACGGCGGTTCTGACGCGCTCGTCCTGCAGAGCCAGCTGCCGATCGAGCACGCCGACCTCACCGCCTGCACGCTCGGCCGGACGCTCCGCGAGGGCGAGCAGGCGTTCGTCGCGCTCACCTACCAGCTCCCGCACGAGCTCCACGCCGAGCGGCTGCAGCCGTTCGACGTCGAGCGCCTCGTCCGCGACACGACCGCCTGGTGGGAGCAGTGGAGCGCCCGCTGCACGTACACCGGCCCGTACCGGGAGCAGGTGCAGCGAAGCGCGCTCGTGCTGAAGGCGCTCACCAACGCGCCCACCGGCGCGATCGTCGCCGCGGCGACGACGTCGCTGCCCGAGGAGGTCGGCGGCGAGCGCAACTGGGACTACCGCTACTCGTGGCTCCGGGACTCGTCGCTGACGCTGAACGCGCTCTTCGCGCTCGGCTACACCGAGGAGGCGGAGGCGTACATGGGCTGGTTGAAGCGGACGACCGCCGGCCGGGCCGAGGAGCTGCAGATCATGTACGGCGTCGGCGGCGAGCGGTTCCTGCCGGAGGTCGAGCTCGACCACCTGGAGGGGTACCGCGGGTCGAAGCCTGTGCGGATCGGCAACGGCGCTGCCCGCCAGTTCCAGCTCGACGTCTTCGGCGAGCTGCTCGACGCCGCCTGGATGTACCGCGTCCACGGCGGCGTCGTCGACGACGTCTTCTGGGAGCTGCTCGCCGACGTCGCCGACACGGTTCTCGCGAAGTGGCCGGAGCCCGACCAGGGCATCTGGGAGATCCGCGGCGAGCCCCGGCACTTCACCTACTCCAAGGTGATGGCCTGGGTGGCGCTCGACCGCGCGATCCGGATCGCGGAGCTCGACGGGCGCGAGGTCGACCCCGCCTGGACGGCGGGCCGCGACGAGATCCGCGCGCTCGTCGAGAAGGACGGCGTCGAGCCCGAGCGCGGCTTCACGCAGTCGTTCGGCGACGGCGGCAAGCTCGACGCGTCGAACCTGATGATCCCGATCGTCGGCTTCGTCCCGCACGAGGACCCGCGGGCGCGCGCGACGTTCGAGGCGATCGCCGAGGAGCTGTCCGTCGACGGGTTCGTGTACCGCTACGTCACCGACGGGGTCGACGGCCTCTCCGGCGACGAGGCGACGTTCGCGATCTGCTCGTTCTGGCTCGTGGAGTGCATGGCGCGCGCAGGCGAGACCGGGCGGGCGGCGGAGCTGTTCGAGCGGCTGGTCGGGTACTGCAACGACGTCGGCCTGCTGGCGGAGGAGATCGACCCCCACTCGCGCGAGCTGATCGGCAACTTCCCGCAAGCGTTCTCGCACCTCGGGCTGATCCAGGCGGCGATCGCGCTCGACCTGCCCGCCGAGTCGATGAGCGAGCAGGCGCCCGCGGCGCTGACCGCCTGACCGGGGCCGCCGCCGAGCGCAGGGACGCGCTCACGCCGGCGGGGCCGCCCGCGAGGGGCCGGCCCCGCCGACGCGGGCCGGCGCCGGGGCGGCCGCAGGGCTCGTTGCCGTGCCGGCTCGCGCACACGAAGGCCAGTCGAGACCGCGGCCGGTTTCTCGAGCGCGGGGATCGCCTAGCCTGGCTTGCGCGCGAGCAGGCTCGCGTAGGCGATGTGGCCGAAGAAGGTGCCGCCGGCCGCACGCCTGCGCGCCTCGGCGCGCAGCGCGGCGCCGGTCTCCGGCGCGATCGTGCCCGACGCCTCGAGGATGCCCGTGCCCCGGTCGACGATGCTCAGCATGTACTCGCCCGCGCCGGTCTCCACGAACCCGTGGCTGCGATAGCTCCGCTGCTCGAAGCCCGCCGCGCGCGCGAGCGCGGGCAGCCTCCGCATCACCCTGCTGTCGGTGACCGAGCTCGCCACCATCGCTTCGACGCACGGCTGCAGCGGGTCGTGGTCGCCGAGAGCGACCGTCGTGGTGGCGTAGTCGCCGTCGAGGACGGCCAGGAGCCCGGACAGCCTGAGGACCCGGAACGCCTCCGCGAGCGCCCGCTCGGGCTGCTCCACGTGACTGAGCGTCGAATCGAAGACGACGGCGTCGAAGCAGGCGTCCGCAAACGGCAGCGCGCGGCTGTCCGCCTCGAGATACTCGACGTTCCCCAGCCCGGCGGCGAGCTCGCGCGCCCGGCGCAGAAGCGACGAGGCCGGGTCGACGCCGACGACGCGGCCGATGCCCGGCAGACCGGCGAGCCGGCGCGTGAGGACGCCGGTGCCGCAGCCCGCGTCGAGCACCTCCGCGCCCGTGGGCAGCCGCGCCTCGTCAAGGAACGCGCGGCGTAGCTCTCGCTGCTGCGGATCGGCGCCACGCGACTCGAGCACGTCGGCGAGGCGCTGCTGGGTCTCGTCGTCCTGCTCGTTGACGGCTGCCCAGACGTCGGGCATCTCGGCGCGGAGTCTAGGGGATGCCGGCGACCCGCTGTAACGACCGTCCGGCCGCCGGGACAGGAGCGGCATGTCGACCGAAGCCGCCGAGCGCAATACGCAGTTCGCCGCCAACAGCCCCCGCTTCGCCGACGTCGTCGGCCCCGAGCCGCGGCTCGAGCGGCTCGTCGACGTGGACGCACACGAGGGCCCGGCCTACGTGCAGGCCGAGGACGCGCTGTACTTCACGACCGTCCGCGCGGGGTCCGTCTCGCTGAAGCGCCTCGCGTGCGCGACGGCGACCGTCACCGTCGTCCTCCCGGATGCGAACAACGCGAACGGGATGACGCTCGACCGCGAGGGGCGGCTCGTGATCTGCGAGCAGGGCTCGCGGACGACGCCGGCCCGCATCAGCCGCCTCGACCTCGTGACCGGCCTGCGCG
>DASTPC010000076.1:0-4346 GCA_035720085.1 Gaiellaceae bacterium | reverse complement strand
CGAGCTCCAGCCGTCGCGCGGGCACGCCCACGCGATACGTTGACGCTGCTCGCACGGGCCGCCGTCCCGAACGCCCGCTCGAGCTCCGCGCACCGCCAACCGCCGGGAGGGATCCACGTGGTCGAAGAAGGCAAGCCGGCTCCGGACTTCACACTCCGCAGCGACGCAGGCGAGGACGTCGCGCTGTCGAGCCTCAAGGGCTCGCCGGTCGTCCTCTACTTCTATCCCCGCGACGACACGCCCGGCTGCACGACACAGGCCTGCGGGATCCGCGACGCGTGGGGCGAGTTCCAGCGGCGCGGCGCGGTCGTCCTCGGCGTCAGCCCCGACGACGAGGCGTCGCACGTCAAGTTCCGGGAGAAGTACGACCTGCCGTTCACGCTGCTCGCCGACCCCGGGCACGAGGTGGCGGAGCAGTACGGGGTCTGGGTGGAGAAGACGAACTACGGCAAGACGTCGATGGGGATCGAGCGCTCGACGTTCGTGCTCGACGCCGACGGCATGGTGGCGAAGGTGATGCGGCGTGTGAAGCCGGACACGCACGCCGACGAGGTGCTCGCCGCGCTCCCGGCGTCGTCGTAGGGGCGAGGCTCGCCTCGCCCCTACGAACGAGCCCTCAGGTCTGGATCCAGATCGTCTTCAGGTCGCCGTACTTCTCCAGCGCGTGGATCGACTTGTCGCGGCCGAACCCGGACTGCTTGAAGCCGCCGAACGGCGCAGTGATGTCGCCCGCGTCGAAGGTGTTCACCCAGACGATCCCCGCCCGCAGCGCGCGGGCGTAGCGGTGCGCCTTGGAGACGTCGCGCGTCCACACGGCCGCTGAGAGCCCGTAGACCGTGTCGTTGGCGATCCGGATCGCGTCCTCCTCGTCGTCGAAGGCGATCGTCGAGAGCACCGGCCCGAAGATCTCCTCCTGCGCGATCCGCATGTCGTTCCGCACGGCGTCGAAGATGGTCGGCTCGACGAAGTAGCCGCCCGTCTCCTCGAGCACGCGGCTGCCGCCGACGTGCAGCTGCGCGCCCTCGTCCTTGCCCGATTCGATGTAGCCGAGCACGCGGTCGAGCTGCGTCTGGTCGACGATTGCGCCCATGCGCGTCTTCGGGTCGAGCGGGTCGCCCGGCCGGATGCGCTCGGAGACCTTCGCGACCTTCTCCAGCAGCTCGTCCCGGACGGACTCGTGCACGAGCAGCCGCGAGCCGGCGTTGCAGACCTCGCCCTGGTTGTAGAAGACGCCCCAGGCGATCGCAGTGGCGGCCGCGTCCAGGTCCGAGTCGGGGAGCACGACCTGCGGTGACTTGCCGCCGCACTCGAGCGCGATCCGCTTCATGTTCGACTCGCCCGCGTAGCGCAGGAAGTACTTGCCCACCTCGGTCGAGCCCGTGAAGGCGACCATGTCGACGTCCATGTGCCGGCCGATCGCCTGGCCGGCGGTCTCCCCGAAGCCGGGCACCACCTGCAGCACGCCCGCGGGCAGGCCGGCCTCGGCGGCGAGCTCGGCGATCCGGAGCGCGGTCAGCGGCGACTGCTCGGCCGGCTTGAGCACGACGCTGTTCCCGAGCGCGAGCGCGGGGCCGAGCTTCCACGACGCCATCAGGAGCGGGTAGTTCCACGGGACGACCGCGCCGACGACGCCGAGCGGCTCGCGCACGATCATCACGACCGCTGAGGGGTCCGTCGGAGCGACCTCGTCGTAGACCTTGTCGACCGCCTCGCCGTAGTACGCGATGCACTGCGCGGCCAGCGGGACGTCGACCCGGCGCGCGTCCCGGATCGGCTTGCCCATGTCGAGCGTCTCGAGCAGCGCGAGCTCGTCGGCGTGCTCTTCGATCAGCGCGGCGAAGCGCGTCAGCACCTGCTTGCGCTGCTTCGGCGCCGAGCGCGACCACTCGCCGGACTCGAACGCGGCCCGGGCGCCGCGCACGGCCCGGTCGACGTCCTCGGCGTCGCCCGCGGCAACCTGGGCGATCTCCGTGCCGGTGGCGGGGCTCACGCACGCGAACGTCTCGCCGCTCGCGGCGTCCACGTACTCGCCGTCGATCCAGGCTTGCGTGCGGATCGAGAGCTCGTCGGCGAGGCGGCGGACGTCGCGCGCCTCGGGCGCCTCCAGGTCGGTCATCGTGGTCATCTCGCTCCTCCTTCAGGCCGGCGTGCGGCCGGCGCGATCCGGGTCGACGACGAGAACTGTACGCGCGCCCTCCCCCCGCCGGAGCCGGTCGAGCGCCGCCTCGACCCCGTCCAGGCCGTCGACATGCGTGACGACACGCCCCAGGTCGAGATCGCCCGCGAGTGCCAGTCGGGCGTACTCGGGCAGGTCCGCGAAGGCGTCGCCCGAGCCGTAGTACGTCCCGAGCAGCGCCTTGTCGGACTGGAACTCGATCGCCTGCACGCTCGCGTCGACGCCCTTGGGCGAGAGCCCGACCACGACTGCGGCCCCGCCCGGACGGATCGCGCCCCACGCCAGCCGGATCGTCTCGGGCGTGCCCACGACCTCGAAGGCGTGGTCGACGCCGCCGCCCGTGAGCCGGCGGATCGCGCTGACGGGCTTCTCGTCGGCGGAGAACGCCTCCGTCGCCCCCTGTTCGCGAGCGAGCTCCAGCTTGGCCGGCACCCGGTCGACGGCGACGATCGTCGCCGCCCTCGCCAGGCGGCACGCGGCCACGACCTGCAGGCCGACCCCGCCGCAGCCGAAGACGGCGACGGAGTCGCCCGGCTGCACGCGGGCGACGTTGCGGACGGCGCCCATCGCGGTCACGACCCCGCACCCGAGCAGGGCGGCCTGCCAGAGCGGGAGCTCGGGCGGGATCGGCACCGCACCGCCCGCGGGCACGACCGCGTGCTCGGCGAAGCAGGCCGTCATGAGGCCGTGCTGCAGCTCTTCGCCGCCGGCGTCCCGCAAGCGGCTGGTGCCGTCGAGGAGCATCCCGCGGATGCTGTTCCGGCCGGCCGTCTCGCAGAGGTTCGGACGGCCCGCGAGGCACTGGCGGCACTCGCGGCAGGCGGGAACGAAGCAGAAGGCGACGTGGTCCCCGGGGCGTACGTGCTCGACGCCCTCCCCGGTCGCGGCGACGACACCCGCGCCCTCGTGCCCGAGCACGATCGGCCAGCGGCCGTCGCCGAGCTCACCATCGGCCAGCCGCAGGTCCGAGTGGCAGACGCCCGCGGCGACGACGTCGACGAGCACCTCCCCGGGGCGCGGCGCGTCGAGCTCGACCTCCTCGATGACGACCGGCCGGCCGGGCTCGCGCAGGACGGCGGCGCGGATTCTCACCGCGTCACCCGGGCTTGTGCTGAATCAACACAAGCTCCCACCGCCCCGCCCGAACGGCCCCGAAGGCGCGCCGCTGCGAGGTGAGGGCGCGCGCCGGCCCGAGCTTGTGTTGAATCAACACAAGCTCCTTCCGGAGCGCGCCGCGCGTCGCCGCTCATCCGACCCGCCACTGCTCGAGCGCGCCCAGGTCGAGGTCGACGCCGAGGCCCGGGCCGGGCGGCGGGGCGACCATCCCGTCCGCATCGACCTCGAGCGGCGCCGGCAGCAGCCAGTCGCGCCGCTCGGCCGACCAGCCGGGTGGGTCGAGCGGCACCTCGACGAACGGGCACGTCGAGAAGGCGAGCGCGGCGTGCAAGTTGACGACCAGGCCGAGCCCGTTCGACCACGTGTGGGGCGACCAGGCGCGCCCGCAGAGGTCGGCGAGCGCCGCGAGGCGCCTGCAGCCGCCGATCCCGAGCGTGAGCACGGCGTCAGCCTGCACGACGTCGACCCCACCGCGGAGCACGAGGTCGCGCGCCTCCTGGGCGCTCCGCACCATCTCGCCCGCCGCGAGGCGGAGATCCGTGCGGCGCCGCAGCGCCGCGTAGCCGTCGAGGTCGTCGGTGCGGAGCGGCTCCTCCAGCCAGTAGACGCCGAGCGGCTCGAGCGCCTTCGCCACCTGTGTAGCGGTGGCGACGTCCCAGCGCGGCCGGCGGTCGCCGGGCATGCGCCAGCCCTGGTTGGCGTCCACCATCACCTGCAGGCTCGAGCCGACCGCGTCGCGCACTGCCTCGACAACGGCGACGTCCTCGCGCCAGTCGGCGCGGTGGAAGCGCAGCTTGACGGCGCGGACGCCGGCGTCGCGCAGCGCCACGCAGCGACGGACGCGCTCGTCGGCAGGGACTGGTTCTCCGCTCGAGGCGTACGCGAGCAGCCGCTCCTGGCGACCGCCGAGGAGCTTCCAGAGCGGCTCGCCGAGCGACCTGCCGACGAGGTCCCAGACCGCCGCCTCGAGGGTCCAGGGGCGGCCGCCGTGGAAGTCGACCGACTCGAGCAGCTCGCGCACGACCTCGGTGCGGAGCGGGTCGACACCTACCAG
>DASTPC010000075.1:0-9953 GCA_035720085.1 Gaiellaceae bacterium | reverse complement strand
TCTGGGCGTCGTGGTGCGTCGCCGTGGGCGACCCGCAGGCCCGCGTCGCCGCCGCCGCCGCCAAGGCACACGCCTCCGAGGCTGCCGTCGCCGCGTGCGAGCGTGCGATCCAGACGCACGGCGGGATCGGCTTCACCTGGGAGCACGTCCTCCAGCGGCTGTACAAGCGCGCCCTCGGAATCCAGTCGTGGGAGGCTGCTCCTTCGCAGCTTCGCGCCGAGATCGCCGGTCATCTGCTCGACGGGGAAGGAGCGTGAGATGCAGGGCCTGATCATGGACTACCAGCTGAACGTGCCGGCGATCCTGCGCCGCGGCGAGCAGCTGTTCGCCGAGAAGGAGATCGTCACGCGGCTCCCGGACAAGGGCTGGCACCGCTACACCTACGGCGAGTTCGGCTCGCGCGCCCGGCGCCTCGGCGCGGCGCTGCGGAAGGAGCTCGGCCTGGGCGACGGCGACCGCGTCGGCACCTTCTGCTGGAACCACTACCAGCATCTCGAGACCTACATCGGCGCCCCCGTCGCTGGCCTCGTCACGCACACGCTCAACCTGCGCCTCCACCCCGACGACCTCACCTACATCGCGACGCACGGCGGCGACCGCGTGCTGATCGCCGACAAGGTGCTCTGGCCGCTCGTCGAGGCCTTCCGGGAGCGCGTCGGCTTCGAGCACGTCGTCGCCGTCGGCGAGGGCGACACGCCGGCGGGCGCGATCGAGTACGAGGAGCTGCTCGCCTCGGTCTCCGACGCCGACGTCGAGGAGCGCGAGATCGACGAGCGCGCGGCGGCGGCGATGTGCTACACGAGCGGCACCACCGGCAAGCCGAAGGGTGTCGTCTACTCGCACCGCGCGATCGCGCTCCACACGCTCGCGGCGGCGATGGCCGGCGTGCTCGACATCAGCGAGAAGGACGTCGTCCTGCCGGTCGTGCCGATGTTCCACGCCAACGCGTGGGGCTTCCCGTTCACCTGCACGCTCACCGGCGCGGTGCAGGTCTTCCCCGGCCCGCACCTCGACCCTCAGAGCCTGCTGGAGGCATTCGTCCAGGAAGGCGTCACGGTCACCGCCGGCGTGCCGACGATCTGGATGGGGATCCTGCAGATGCTCGACGCGCAGGCCGACGCGTGGGACCTGTCGAAGCTGCGCGCGATGGTGGTCGGCGGCTCCGCGGCCCCGCGGTCGATGATCGAGGGCTTCGAGCGTCGCCACGGGATCAAGGTCGTGCACGCGTGGGGGATGACGGAGACCTGCCCGCTCGGCTCCGTCTCCGAGCTGACCAGCAGGGAGCGCGCTCTGCCGGAGGACGAGCAGTACGTCTACCGCGCCAAGCAGGGCCTGCCCGCGCCGTTCGTCGAGATCCGGGCGCGCGGGCCGGAAGGCCTGGTGCCCTGGGACGGCGAGTCGATGGGCGAGCTCGAAGTACGCGGCGTCTGGGTCTCGTCGTCGTACCACGACGCGCCCGAGGCGGCCGACCGGTGGACGGAGGACGGCTGGTTCCGCACCGGCGACATCGTCTCGATCGAGCCGAACGGCTACATCGAGATCCAGGACCGCTCCAAGGACCTGGTCAAGTCGGGCGGCGAGTGGATCTCGACGGTCGCGCTCGAGAACGCGCTGATGGGCCATCCGGCGGTGCTCGAGTCGGCGGTGATCGCGGTGCCCGACGAGAAGTGGGCCGAGCGGCCGCTCGCGGTCGTCGTCCTGAAGGAGGGCGCCTCGGCGACCGACGACGAGCTGCGGGGGCACCTCGCCCCCCACTTCGCCAAGTGGTGGCTCCCCGACCGCTTCGAGTTCGTGGACGAGATCCCGAAGACCGCGGTGGGCAAGTTCCGCAAGACGGCGCTCCGCGAGCAGTTCGCGGGCACCTTGATCGCGAGCGATCAAGGCACTTCCTAGTCGACAGAGGAGCGGCATGGACTTCATCTCGACCGAGCAGCGCGACGCGGTCGCCGTCGTCACGATCGACCACCCGCCCATGAACGCGCTCTCGGCGCAGCTCCTGGAGGAGCTGGAGACCGAGCTCGTGCGGCTCGACGGGAACGACGGCACGCGGGCGATCGTGCTCCGCGGCGCCGGCGAGCGGGCGTTCGTGGCCGGCGCGGACATCTCAGAGTTCCCCTCGCTCCGGGAGGCGGCGAGCCAGGAGGGCGGCTCCGCGCGCGGGATCCAGAAGCTCGGCGCGCGGATGGACGCTGCGAGGACGCCGTTCGTCGCCGCGATCCACGGCTTCTGCCTCGGCGGCGGGCTCGAGCTCGCGATGTGCTGCGACGTCCGGGTCGCGTCCGAGGACGCCCAGCTCGGCCAGCCGGAGATCAAGCTCGGCCTGATCCCGGGCGGCGGCGGCACGCAGCGGCTGCCGCGCCTGGTCGGGCATGGCCGCGCGATGCTGCTGAACCTCGGCGGCGACTTCCTCGACGCGCGCACCGCCCTCGAGTGGGGGCTCGTCGAGAAGGTCGTGCCCCGGGACGAGCTCCTCGACGCCGCGGTCGGGATCGCGCAGACCTTCGCCGAGCGCTCGCCGCACGCGATCGCGGTGCTGCGGGAGCTCGCCCGCACGACGCGCGACCTGCCGCTCGAGGAGGGCCTGCGTCGCGAGGCGGACGGCTTCGCGCGCTGCCTGCGCAGCGAGGACGGGCAGGAGGGCGTCGCCGCGTTCCTCGAGAAGCGGCCGCCGCGCTTCTCGGGGCGCTAGCGCGTGCGCGCAGTCGTGCTCGAGGGCACGGGCGGGCCCGAGCGGCTCGTGCCGCAGGACGCGCCCGACCCGGTCGCCGCCGACGGTCAGGTCGTCGTCGAGGTGCGCGCCGCCGGGATCAACTTCCTCGAGATCCTCGTCCGGCGCGGCCTCTACCCGCAGCCGCCGGAGCTGCCGTGGGTGCCCGGCCTGGAGGTCGCGGGCGAGGTCGACGGCCGTCGCGTCGTCGGATTGGTGCGGCAGAGCGGCGGCGGCTATGCGGAGCGGGCAGCCGTCGACGAGCAGTGGCTGTTCGACCTGCCGGGCAAGGCGACGTTCGAACAGGGCGCGTCGTTCCTGATGGCGTTCCTGACCGCCTGGATCCCGCTGACGCACCAGGCGGACGTGCGGCCCGGGTCGCGGGTGCTCGTCCACGCCGCCGCGGGCGGAGTCGGCAGCGCCGCGGTCGCGGTCGCGCGCCTGCTCGGCGCCGACGTCGTCGCCACCGCGGGCTCGGCAGCGAAGCTGGAGCTACCACGCTCGCTCGGCGCCGGACAGGCTGTCACCTACGACGAGCTCGACGGCGTGGAGCCGGTGGACGTGGTCTTCGACCCGGTCGGCGGGGAGCTCTTCGAGCGGTCGCTGAGGCTGCTGCGGCCGCTCGGCGTCGCCCTCGAGGTCGGCTTCGCCGGCGGCCTGTGGCCGCAGCTCGAGCCGGCGCTCCTGGTCGGCCGCAACATCGGCGTGCAGGGCTTCTACCTCGGCCGGCTGATGTCGCTCCAGCCCGACGTCGTGCGCCGCGCCGCGCTCGACCTGCTCCGCTTCTGGGACGACGGGCTGCTGCAGCCGGTCGTCGGCGCGACCTTTCCCCTCGCCGAGGCCGCCGCGGCGCACCGGCTGGTCGAGGAGCGGCGCTCGACCGGCAAGGTGGTGCTCGTCCCGTGACGCGGGCGGTCGTGACCGGCGGGTCGTCCGGGATCGGAGCCGCGATCGCCGCGCGACTGCGCGCCGAGGAGATCGAGGTCGAGGTACTCGACCTGACGACCGGCTTCGACGTCGCCGAGCCCGGGCACTGGGAGGAGGTGGGCGAGGTCGAGATCGCCTGTCTCAACGCCGGCGTCCTCGGCGGTCCGGCGGATCCCGCCGAGCTCGCCCTCGAGGCCTACCGGCGCGCGATCGCCGTCAACGTCGACGGGGTCGTCCTCGGGGTGCGCCGGCTCGCGCGGGTGATGCCGCCCGGCGGACGGATCCTCGTCACCGCCTCGCTCGCGGGGCTCACGGCGGTTCCCGACGATCCCGTCTACGCGGCGACGAAGCACGCCGTCGTCGGCTTCGTCCGCAGCGCCGCCGTCCCGCTGGCAGCGCGCGGGCTCTCGATCAACGCGATCTGCCCCGGCTTCGCCGATACGCCGATGGTCTCGGGCACCGCGCGGGAGCGGCTCGAGGGGGCCGGCTTCCCGCTGCTCACTCCCGCCGAGGTCGCGGGCGCCGCCTGGCACGCGCTCGAGTCCGGCGAGACCGGGCGCGCCTGGGTCGTCCAGCCCGGGCGCCCGCCGCTCGAGTTCCGCTTCCCGAGCCTCCCCGGCCCGCGCACGCCCGGCGGCGAGCGCGTCGCGCCACCGCCGCCGCTCCACCGCTGAGCACCGGCCGAGCCGGCGCGGCCTGGCTCTGGGCCGCTCTCCACAGCTCACCTGCCACTTCCAGACACGTCGCCGACGGCCATGTCTGCTGCGACCGTGTCCGGGGTCTGACCCCGGACATGTCCGCCGAGGACGGTTCGAGGTGTGCCGATTCCGTGCCGAGTTACCCACACGCGCCGAGGTCGGGCGGGCGAGCAGGGGCGCGCGCGGACCCGGCTGAGGCCTACGTGAAGCGCCAGCCGTCGCCGGCGGCGAACGACTTCAGGATCCGCCGGGCAACGACCATCCGGTGCACCTCGTCGGGGCCGTCGTAGATCCGGGCGCCGCGGGCCATCGCCCACATCGCGCCGAGCGGCGTCTCGTCCGTGAGGCCGCGAGCGCCGTGTACCTGCACGGCGCGGTCGATCACGTCGCCGAGCACGCGCGCGGCGTAGAACTTGAGCAGCGAGACCTCGACGCGCGCCTCGTGGCCGCCGTCGATCTTGCGGGCAGCGTCCGTCGTCAGGAGCCGGCAGGCCTGGATCTCCGCCGCGGAATCCGCGATCCAGTTCTGCACGGTCTGCTTGTCGGCGAGCGGGCCGCCGAACGCCTCGCGCTCGAGCGCGTAGGCGCACATCAGCTCGAACGCCCGCTGCATCTGGCCGAGCCAGCGCATCGCGTGGTGGATCCGCCCCGGCCCGAGCCGTTTCTGCGCGAGGCGGAAGCCGTCGCCGGGCTCGCCGAGGGTGTTCTCCACCGGCACGCGGACGTCCGTGTAGCGGACCTCGCAGTGCGTCGACCAGCCGCGGCCCGCGTGCCCGAGGACGGGCACCGGGCGCACCACCTCGACCCCCGGCGCGTCGGCCGGGACGAGGATCTGCGAGGCGCGCCGATGCGGCTCGGCGTCGGCGTCGGTGACGGCCATCACGATCGCGAACGCCGCCCCTTCGGCGCCGGACGAGAACCACTTGTGGCCGTCGATCACCCAGTCGCCGCCGTCGCGGCGGGCGAGCGTGCGCAGCAGGGTCGGATCGGAGCCCGACACCTCCGGCTCGGTCATGGAGAAGAACGAGCGCACCTCGCCTGCGACGAGCGGCCGGAGCCACCGCTCCTTCTGCTCCGCGGTCCCGAAAAGGTGCAGGAGCTCCGCGTTCCCGGCGTCCGGCGCCTGGCAGCCGAAGACGAGCTGCGCGTAGACGGAGCGGCCGATCTCCTCGTTC
This sequence comes from Gaiellaceae bacterium, assembly GCA_035720085.1. Classification (GTDB taxonomy): domain Bacteria; phylum Actinomycetota; class Thermoleophilia; order Gaiellales; family Gaiellaceae; genus Gaiella. The sequence continues at coordinate 4,446 of DASTPC010000075.1, read as the reverse complement.
ACGCACGCGTAGTAGAGGAAGCCGTCGCCCGTGCCGCCCGCCTCGGGCGGCATGTGCGGCGCCCACAGCCCGGCGTCGCGCGCGCGCCCCTGCAGCTCGTCCACCAGCTCGAGCGCGGCGTCGTCCTCCCGGTGGATCGCCGGCTCGTTCGGGTAGACGTGCTCCTCCATGAACGCCCGGTATCGCGCGCGGGCGTCGAGGTATTCGGGCGGGAAGAGGGCCGCGCTCACGTCCGAGTAGGATCGTCGCGTGCGCCTCGGCCTGCAACTCGGGTACGACGACCCGGTCGGCCACGTGGCGCTCGCCGAGGAGGCGGAGAGCCTCGGCTTCCACTCCGTCTGGTCGTCGGAGGCCTACGGGAGCGACGCGGTCACGCCGCTCGCCTGGATCGGTGCCCGCACCCAGCGCCTCGCGCTCGGGAGCGCGATCATGCAGATGTCGGCACGCTCGCCCGCCGCGACTGCGTCCACCGTCGCGACGCTCGACCTCCTCTCGGGCGGACGGGCCTTGCTCGGCCTGGGCACGTCCGGGCCGCAGGTCGTCGAGGGGTGGCACGGACAGGCGTGGGGCAAGCCGCTCGCGCGCACCCGCGAGTACGTCGAGATCGTCCGCACGATCCTGCGGCGCGAGCAGCCGCTCGAGCATCGCGGCGAGCACTACGAGGTGCCCTACGCCGGGGCGGGCGCGACCGGGCTCGGCAAGCCGCTGAAGCTGATCCTCCATCCCCTGCGCGCCGAGGTGCCGGTCTACCTGGCCGCGATCGGACCCCGGAACGTCGCCCTCGCCGCCGAGATCGCCGACGGCTGGCTGCCGATCTTCTTCTCTCCGGAGCGCTTCGGGGACGTCCATGCGAATGGGCTGGAGGAGGGCTTCGCGAAGCGAGGCGGGCGGCCGCCCGGGTGGGACCTGGCCCCACTCGTCCCCGTCGTGGTCGCCGACGACGTGCAGGCGTGCCGCGACGTGCTGAAGCCGACGGTCGCCCTCTACGTCGGCGGCATGGGCGCGCGCGGGCGGAACTTCTACAACCGGCTGGCCGCGCGCTACGGCTACGAGGCCGACGCGGCCCGCATCCAGGATCTCTACCTCGGCGGTCACAAGGGCGAGGCCGCCGCGGCGGTGCCCGACGAGCTGGTGGACGAGATCGCCCTGCTCGGCGACCGCGCGCGGATCGCCGACCGGCTGCAGGCCTGGCGCGAGTGCGGCGCCACGACGCTGATCATGCAGGCACGGCAGCCGGAAGCCCTCCGGCTGCTCGCAGAGCTCGTCCTGTGAAGGAGGCGCTCGAGGAGGCTCTCGGCGCCAGCGTCGAGCGCGCCGTCCTGCTGCCCGGCGGGGCCTCCAAGGAGGCCTGGGCCGTCGACACCGCCGACGGCCGCGAGCTGCTCGTCCGGCGGGCCGGCGGCGGCGTCATCCACCTGGACACCCTCTCGCTCCGCGACGAGTTCGAGGTGCTCGTGGCGGCCGGCGAGGCCGGCGTCACGGTGCCCACGCCGGTCGCGTACCTCGGCGACGTGGACGGCCGCGAGGCGTTCGCGATGGAGCGGATGCGCGGGGAGACGATCGGCCGCCGGATCGTGAAGGCGCCCCCCGGCGGAATGCCGGAGCAGATGGCGGCGGAGCTTGCCCGCGTGCACGCGATCCCGGCCTCGCGGCTGCCGTTCCTGAGCCACGGCGACCTGTTCGAGCGCCTGCTGGCCGAGCTCGACACGGTCGACGAGCCCCATCCGGCGATCGAGCTCGGGATCGCCTGGTGCCGCGAGCGGCTGCCGCTCGAGCGGGCCGCGGTCGTCAGCCACGGCGACTTCCGCGTCGGCAATCTCGTCGTGGGCGAGCAGGGAATCGTGGCGGTGCTCGACTGGGAGTTCGCGAAGCTCTCCGACCCCGCCGAGGATCTCGCCTGGCCGCTCGTCCGGGCCTGGCGCTTCGGCGCCGACGACCGACGGCTCGGCGGCGTCGGCGACGTCGAGCCGTACCTCGCCCGGTACGCGGCGCTGACCGGGCTCGAGATCGGGCTCGACGAGCTGTACGCCTGGGAGGTGCTCGGGAACGTGAAGTGGGCGATCGGCTCGCTGACCCAGGCCCGGCGCCACCTGCGCGGCGAGGAGCTGAGCGTCGAGCTCGCGACTCTCGGACGGCTGGCCTCGGAGGTGGAGGCCGAGCTCCTGTGCCTGCTGGGGCACTTCCCGCCTGCGGCTGGAAGCACCTCGCAGGGCTCGCACGACCGGCCCGCCGCCGGCGAGCTCGCCGACGCCGTGCGGGGCTTCCTGGAGACGGAGATCCTCCCGGCGCTGGACGACCCGCGGCTCCGATTCCGGACGCTCGTGGCGATGAACGCGCTCGGCATCGTCGAGCGCGAGTCGCCGCCGCCCGCGGAGCGCGACTGGAGCCTGGCGCGCCGGATCCGCGCCGGCGACGTCCGGCCCGGTGACGTGGAGGCGGTTGCGGCCGACGTCGAGGCGAAGCTGCGGGTCGCCAGCCCGCGGGCGCTGGAGCGCTACCGGTGAGGCGCCGCCTCTACCTGATGCGGCACGGCGCGGTCGCGTACTTCGACGAGGAGGGGCGGCCGCTGCCGCCCGACGACGTGCCGCTGACCGCCGAAGGCCGTGAGCAGGCGGCCGCGGCGGCGCGGATGCTCGAGCCGGCGGTCTTCGACCGGATCTTCTCGAGCGGGCTGCCGCGCACCGTCGAGACGGCGCGGATCGTCGCCCCGAACCAGGAGCCCGAGTCGTGGCCCGAGCTGCAGGAGCTGCGGGGCGACCGGCTCTCCGCGATCCCGCCGGAGCTGCTCGAGGAGACGTTCGTGCACGCGTTCCGCGGCGTCGTTCCGCTGGAGCAGAAGTTCCTCGGCGGCGAGTCGATCGGCGAGCTGTTCGACCGCGTGCTGCCGGCGCTCGACCGGCTGCTGGCCGACGACGGCTGGGACACCGCGCTCGCCGTCCTCCACGGCGGCGTCAACCGGGCGATCCTCTCCTGGGCGCTGACCGGCGAGCGGATGTTCCTCGGCCACTTCGAGCAGGCGCCGGGCTGCGTCAACGTCCTTGACGTGGGCGACGAGTGGATCGTGCGCGCGGTCAACGTCGCGCCCACCGACCTCGCCCACTCCTCCACACGGCTGACGACGATGGAGCACTACTGGCGGCAGTACCGGCCGCCCGGCACCGCCGAGGGCTGAGCGGGCCGGCGGCGCGGCCTCAGCCGAGCCGCTGGACGAGCATCGCCATCCCCTGCCCGCCGCCGACGCACATCGTCTCGAGGCCGATCTCGCCGTCGAGCGTCTCCAGGTCGTTGAGCAGGGTGCACATGATCCGCGCGCCGGTCATGCCGTACGGGTGCCCGAGCGCGATCGCGCCGCCGTGCGGGTTCAGCTGCTCGCCGAAGGGGTCGATCTCGAGCTCGCGGCAGACCGGGAGCACCTGCGCCGCGAAGGCCTCGTTCAGCTCGACGACGTCGACGTCCGCGATCGTCATCCCCGCCAGCGCGAGCACCTTGCGCACCGCTTCGATCGGTCCGACGCCCATGATCTCCGGCGCCACGCCCGAGACCGCCGAGGCGAGGATACGGGCCCGTGGTCGCACGCCCAGCTCGTCGGCCTTCGCGTCGCTGAGCACGAGCACGGCGGCGGCCCCGTCGTTGAGCGGGCAGGCGTTGCCCGCTGTGACTCGCCCGTCGGGCCTGAACGCCGGCTGCAGCGAGGCGAGCCGCTCGAGGGTCGATTCCGGCCGCGGGCCGTCGTCGGCCGCCACGACCGTGCCGTCCGCCTTCTCGACCGGCGTGAGCTCGCGCGCGGAGAAGCCGTCCTGCTGGGCGGCCACCGCACGCTCCTGCGAGCGCTGCGCGTACGCGTCCATCTCCTCGCGGGTGACGCCGAAGCGTTCGGCGACGTTCTCCGCGGTCAGCCCCATCGGGATGTAGACGTTCGCGATCTCGGCGTCGTCGCCGAAGAGCTTCGGGTGCAGCTCCTCCTCGCTCTTCGGGTAGCCGCTGACCCGGGTGATCGACTCCACCCCGGCCGCCACGAAGCAGTCGCCCTCGCCCGCGCGGATCGCGTGGTGGGCCATCCGGATCGTCTGCAGCGACGAGGCGCAGAAGCGATTGACCGTCGTGCCGGGAACCGTCTCGGGCAGCCCGGCGAGGAGCGCCACGCGCCGGCCGAGGTTCATCCCCTGCTCCTCCTGCGGGAAGCCGCAGCCGACCATCACGTCGACCACGTCGCCGGGATCGACCTGCGGCGCCTTCGCGAGCACGTCGGCGACCACAAGCGCCGCCAGGTCGTCGGCTCGGACGTCGACGAGCGAGCCCTTCGCGGCGCGGCCGATGGGCGTGCGGGACGCGGCGACGACGACGGCTTCCGGCACGGCTGCGACCTCCTGGAACGGACACGGGGCCGGCGTTCGGCCGGCCCCGCTCACCCTACGCTGTTCGCGGCGGCCGAAGGCCGACGCCTTC
>DASTPC010000074.1:0-4778 GCA_035720085.1 Gaiellaceae bacterium | reverse complement strand
GACTCGGAGCTGCTCGCACCGCTGAGCGGCGAGGAGCGGAAGACGCTGCAGAGCCTCCTCTTGAAGCTCGCAGCCGCGCACGATCCCCGTTACCGAACGGAGTGATCCTCGCCGGTGCGCCGCCCGGCTCGCAGGCACGGGGGCGGACCCTGGTTCTCCGTTCCGCGCCGCGGAGCCGACGGCGGCCCCGCCTTGTGGGCTAGGCGAGCGGGTGCCGCGCGAAGAAGCCGGCCAGCGCCTCGGCCATGCCGCTCGGGTTCTCGAGCTGCAGAAAATGAGAGGCCCCGGGCAGCACGAAGCTCTCGGCCCTCGGCAGCCAGGCGAGCAGCAGCCGCTGGGTCTCCGAGAAGCGCGGATGCAGCGCGACGCTGCCCTCCCCGAGCACGAGGAGCGCCGGCTGGATGATCCGTCGGGCCTCCTCCGGGCCGAAGCGGAACGCGAGGCCGCCGGCGAAGTCGGCCTCGAAGCACGTCGCGGCGTCCCTGGCAGCCTGCTCGGACGCACCGGGCAGCACCTCCTCGAGCTCGTCCCGATAGGTCGGCCAGCGAGCCGCGAAGAACTCGTCGACTGCGAGCTCGGCGCCGACCTCCTCGTAGCGCCGCCGGCTCTCCTGCAGGCCGGCGCGGTACAGGCCGGCGCTCTCTCCGATCAGCAGACCCGCCTCGAGCAGGGCGAGCGTGTGCACGAGCTCCGGCGCGTCGAGCGAGAGCTGGAGCGCAATCGCACCGCCGAGCGAATGCCCGACGACGTGCGCGCGCGGGACGCAGAGGTGGGAGAGCAGCCGGCGGCAGTCCGCCGCCTGCTCGGCCAGGGTCGCAGCGGGCTCGGCGGCGCCGCTGCTGCCGTAGCCGCGGCGGCTGTACGTGATCAGCCGGTAGCGGTCGGCGAGAGCGTGTTCGGCACGCAACGGCCGGAACGCGTCTGCGAGGAACGCGCCGTGGACGCAGACGACGGGCTCGCCGCGGCCGGAGACTTCGTACTCCAGGGTCACGCCGTCGAGCGCTGCGAGCGGCACGACGTCACCCGGCGCTCTGCGAGGCGCCCCGCGGGAATCCCGGCCCGGGGACGAGCTCGACGTCGTTGTTGCCGAGCACGTGCGCTCCCTCGGGGACGAGCGCGGCGACGACCGGCGTCTTGTCGCTCTTCCGCCGTAGCAGCCGCATCGGCTTCCGGCAGAGATACGTGTCGCCCCACTGCCGGAGCGCGTTGAGCGCGACGAACAGGTCCGCCCCCTTCTGCGTGAGCCGGTACTCGTAGCGCAACCGGTGCTCGCCGTAGCGGACGCGCTCGAAGATGCCCTCGTCGACGAGCCGGCTCAGACGGTCGCCGAGCACGTTCGGCGCGATCCCGAGACTCGACTGGAACTCGGCGAACCGGGTCAGCCCGAGGAATGCGTCGCGCACGATCAGCCAGGTCCACCGGTCGCCGACGATCTCGAGCGTCCGTGCGACCGAGCAGAGCTCTTGCCCCTGGTACTCGCGTTTCAGCACGCGTCCAAAGCGTAGTCCGCGAGTTGCATGAAGCAAGCGACTCCGTTAGGGTCACTTGCTTCAAGCAACTCACAAGGAGGTCCGCCGTGAGCACTGACTCGACCAGCCCCGACACGATCGTCCTTGTCCACGGGCTCTGGATGACGCCGCGGAGCTGGGAGGAGTGGGTGCCGTACTACGAGAGCAAGGGGTATCGCGTGCTCACCCCTGCCTACCCGGGCTTCGAAGTCGAGGTCGAGGCGCTGCGCGAGGACCCGTCGGTGATCTCCTCGCTGACCGTGCCGGAGACGGTCGCGCACCTTGCGGGGGTGGTCAACGAGCTCGACCGCCCTCCGATCGTCATCGGCCATTCCTTCGGGGGCGTGCTCACCCAGCTCTTGCTCGACCGCGGCTGCGCCGCCGCCGGCGTCGTCGTCAACTCGGCTCCGACGGAAGGCGTGCGCGTGAACCCGCCCTCGCAGATCAAGTCTCTCTTCCCGATCCTCAAGAATCCCGCGAACCGGCACAAGCCGGTCGGCTTCACGCACGACGAGTTCCGCTACGCCTTCACGAACACGCTCGACGAGGAAGAGTCGCGACGGGTCTACGACCGCTACCACATCCCTGCGCCCGGGAACTGGGTCTGGGCATATGGCCTGATCGCCAACTTCAAGCCCGGCCATCAGGAGACGTGGGTGAACTACAAGAACCCCACCCGGGCGCCGCTCCTGTTCATCACCGGCGGCAAGGACCACATCATGCCGCCTTCGGTGCAGCGCTCGAACGCGCGGCACTACACGTCCGAGACGCTCACCGAGGTCGTCGACTTCGCCGAGCGCTCGCACTGGACCTGCGGCGAGGAGGGCTGGGAGGAGGTCGCCGACACGGCGCTCGAGTGGGCGGCAGCGAATGCAGTGGTGGGGCGGGTGGCTGCAACGGTCTAGGGCCGCAGCGCCAGGAACTCCTCCACGCCGAGGAGGCGCAGGATCCAGCGAGCCGGAAGCGGAACGAGCCGCTGCGTCGGGTCGGTGAACCGCTCCGGGCGCCGGAGCTCGACTGTCCTGCCGCGCGTCTCGAGGCGGCAGCCGCCCGCGGCGAGCACGTTGCGCACCCAGTCGGCGTCGGGGCCGTAGGTGAGCGCGAAGACGTAGCGCTCGCCGTCGCCGAAGACGTTGACCGGCGTCCGGTAGCCCCTGCCGGAGCGCCGCCCGACGTGCTCCACGATCCCGAAGCCGGGCAGCCGGCCCGCGACGCGGCCCGTGAGGCGATTCGTGACGCGGGTGTTGAAGCGGGCGAGGCGCTTTGGCAGCGGCACGGCCCTGCCAATCGTGCCACCGCTCCGCCCGCCGCCGTACAGTGGAACCGTGTTCGCCGTCGCCGCGGAGGCCTACGACCGCTTCATGGGCCGCTACTCGACGCCGCTTGCGCCGAAGCTGGCGGACTTCGCGGGCGTCCGGTCCGACCAGCGGGTGCTCGACGTCGGCTGCGGGCCCGGCGCGCTGACCGCCGAGCTGGTCCGGCGCCTCGGCGCGTCGGCGGTAACCGCGGTCGACCCCTCCGAGCCGTTCGTCGCGGCGGCGCAAGACCGCAACCCGGGCGTCGAGGTACGCCATGCCGTCGCGGAACAGCTGCCGTTCCCGGACGACGCGTTCGACGCCACGTTGGCCCAGCTCGTCGTGCACTTCATGACCGACCCCGTCGCAGGGCTCCGAGAGATGGCGCGCGTGACCACGGCCGGCGGCGGCGTCGCGACCTGCGTGTGGGACCACGCGGGCGGCGGCGGGCCGCTGAGCCGCTTCTGGGACGCCGCCCGCGAGCTCGACACCGAGGTGCAGGACGAGTCCCGGCTCGCCGGCGCCCGCGAGGGCCATCTGGGCGAGCTCTTCCGCGAGGCGGGTCTGCGGAAGGTCGAGGAGGACGAGCTCTCGGTCACCGTCGGGCACGCCAGCTTCGAGGAGTGGTGGGAGCCGTTCACGCTGGGCGTCGGCCCGGCCGGCGCCTACGTCGCGGGGCTCGACCCCGACGGACAGGCTCGCCTCCGCGAGCTTTGCCGGGGATCCTTCCCGGCAGGCGACTTCAGCGTGACCGCCCGGGCGTGGGCCGCGCGCGGCCTCGCCAACTAGCCGCCCGGCGTCGTCCCGCGCGAGTCCCCCACGGCGGCGAACAGGCGCCACGTGTCCGGCACGCCCTTGAGCACGTGCTCGCCGCGGTCGTCGAAGGCGAGCCCCGAGCCGATCACCAGATCCTTGACGGTCGAGGAGACCAGCACCTCGCCGGCGCCGGCAAGCGCGCCCACGCGGGCCCCGATCGCGACGGCGACACCGGAGACGTCGTCGCCGTCGAGCTCGATCTCCCCGGTGTGCAGCCCGGCCCTGACGTCGATCCCCAGCGCGTGGAGGGCCGGGCAGATCGCCCGCGCGCAGCGAACCGCCCGCGCCGGCCCGTCGAACGTAGCCAGAAACCCGTCGCCCACCGTCTTGATCTCCCGGCCGCGATGACGCGCGAGCTGGCCTCGGACGACGAGATCATGCCGCTCGCGCAACTCGCGCCAACGGCGGTCGCCCAGGGCTGCGGCCTGCGACGTCGAGTCGACGATGTCGGTGAAGAGCACCGTCGCGAGAATCCGATTGGTCTCGGACTCCTCGTCCTGCCGCAACTCGGCGACGAATCGTCCGATCGCAGACACCAGTGCCTGCTGGTCGCCGGCCCAGGGCCAGTGGTCCGATCCCTCCAGCTCCACGAACCTGGCGTCCGGGATCGCGTCCGCGACGTAACGGCCCGATCCCACCAGCTCGACCGCGTCGTCTGCGCGGTGGAGGACGAGCGTCGGCACCCCAACGGTCGGCAGCAGCCTGCGAACGTCGATGTCCCGGAAGACGCGCTCCTGCGCGAGCTGCGCCCCGGGGCTCGAGCCGACCCGCTGGAGCCTCCGCCACCACGCAAGCTGGCGCGCGTCGCCCACGAGGGACGGCGCGAAGAGCGGCAGCGTCTCCTCGGCGTAGCGCTGCGTTCCCCAGCCGGCGACGGCGGAGTCGAGGTACTCCTGCCACTCCGCCTCGCTCCACTGCCACGGGTAGTCGGGCGCCTGCGTGCCACGCGCGGCGACCGCGTAGAGCACCAGCCCTCTCACCCGCTCCGGATACGTCGCGGCGAGGAGCGCGCACTGGGCGCCGGTGTCCGAGTAGCCGAACAGCACCGGCCGCTGTGACCCGACGGCATCCAGGACGGCAAGGATGTCGTCGACCAGGTCCTCGAGCGGCGGCAGGTCGTCCGGCGAGTAGCGGTCGGACACGCCGGTGCCTCGCCGGT
>DASTPC010000073.1:0-9246 GCA_035720085.1 Gaiellaceae bacterium | reverse complement strand
GCGACGAGCGTCTCGTCGCCGACCGTCACGCGCCGCTCGCCGTCCAACCGTCCGTGCCCGCGGACGAGCGTGACGCCGCGGTCGGTGAGCCACGGGACCATGGACGAGTCGTCGAGGTCGTGGACGACCTCGTCGCGGCGTGCGAGCACACCCGGCACGTCCAGCTCCCCCACGGCCAGCCCACGCACGCGGCCTGCCTCGGCGCGCAGCTCGACGGGCCGGAGGAGCGCCTTCGAGGGCATGCACGCGTAGAAGGAACACTCGCCGCCGACCAGCCGCTCCTCGACGATCGCCACCTCGAGGCCGCGCTCGGCGAGCCTGCCCGCGGCCACCTCGCCGGCCGCGCCGGCCCCCAGCACCACCACGTCGAACTCCCGCTCGCTCACGAACGCCTCCTCCGTGCTCGCTTGTAGGTGGAGTCTCGCCGACGGAGCGCCGGCTACGCGCGCGGGCGGAGGTACACGAACCAGTAGACGGCGCCGACGAGGAGCGCCCCGCCGAGCACGTTGCCGATCGTCACCGGCAGGAGGTTGTCGACCACGAACCCTCCCCAGGAGAGGTCGTCCGCCCCGGGAACGTCGGCCGTCGCGAGCCAGGCGGCGTCCTCGCGGATCAGCAGCGCGACCGGGACGAAGTACATGTTCGCGACCGAGTGCTCGAAGCCGGTGGCGACGAAGGCGGCGATCGGGGGCACGATCGCGAGGATCTTGTCCGCAGTCGTGTGGGCGCCGTACGTGAGCCAGACGGCGAGGCAGACGAGCGCGTTGCAGAGCACGCCGAGCGCAATCGCCTGGCCGAACCCGTAGCTCGTCTTGGTGACGGCGATCGTGAGCGCGGTCTCCCCGACCGCGCCGCCGCCGAACGTGTACTGCTTGCCGAGCACGACCAGGACGGCCGTCCCGAGCGCGCCGACGAGGTTGCCCAGGTAGACGATCCCCCAGTTGGCGAGCAGCTCGACGGTGCGGACGCGGCGGCTGGCCCACGCCATCACGATCAGGTTGTTGCCCGTGAAGAGCTCCGCGCCGGCGACGACCACGAGCACGAGCCCGAGCGAGAACGCGAGCCCGGCGAGCAGCCGGAGCAGCCCGTACGGGAGGTCGCCGCCGCCGGCCGCGACCGTGGTCGAGAACGCCGCCCCGAGGGCGATGAACGCCCCCGCGAGGACGGCCAGGACGAACACGTCGAGAGGAGCCATGCCTCCTTTGGCGACGCCCACTGCCTCCGCCTTGCGCGCGACGTCGGCCGGAGGCAGCGCGTCCAGCCCGCCGCGTGTGAAGGTGTCCGCCACGGTTCGACTGTCGCGCGTGCGCGTCCGCGCGACATCGTGGGCGCGCCTGAGCCGGGCTGCGGCTTTCCCGGCTAGAGCCGCTGCGCGCCGCCGGGCGGGAAGCGGTGCAACGTGAGCCTGTGGTCGGTCAGGACGCCGAGCGCGAGCACCGGACGGGAAGCTGCACGACGGCCGTGGAAGCCGCTGACCACCAGGCGCTCGCCGAAGCAGCCGCGACGCTCGCACAGCAGCGTCTTGCCGGCACGGGTGACGAGGTACCCGCGGACGACCAGCGGCGCGTCGCTGTAGAACGCGACCGCCTCCGTCACGGTGAACGGGCCCGGCGCACCGGCTGCCGCGCTCGGCGCCGAGCGGCCGACGACCACCACGCCCAGCGCGATGGCGCCGAGGACGAGCACGAGATCGGTCAGCCGGAGCGACCCCGTCATACCCCCTCAGACGTGCGTCCGGGCCGTTGGTTGCGGAAGACGCGCTCGCGTCGCGCTTGGTCGAGACCGTACGGGCGAGGCCTGCCTCGCCCTATCGCCGACCGAGCGCGCCGGTCGGGGCGACGGTGACGCCGTGACCGCCGAAGTCGAGCCTCGACAGGTCGCGCACGAGGCCGTGGGCGCGCTCGCCCGGGTCGAGCTGCGGGACGCCCGGCCCGACGAGGTGGGTGGGCACGAGGATGCCGCTCTCGAACCGGCCGTCGCCGCGGAGCGTCAGGCGCAGGATCCCGCTGACGCTGAGCGGCCCGTCGAGCGAGAAGACCTTGTAGCCGGCGAAATTGCCGAGCGAGTAGGCGATCAGGCGGCCGCGGTACCACTCCATGCCGCGCAGCACGTGCGGCCCGTGGCCCACGACGAGGTCGGCGCCGGCGTCCACGACGGCGTGCGCGAACGCGACCAGGTTGCCCCGGTTCTCGCCCAGGAACCATTCGGTGCCGCGCACGACCCGCTGCTTCGAAGCGCCCTCGGCACCGCCATGGAAGGTGACGACGACGAGGTCGGCCTTGGCCGCTGCACGCTTCACGAGCCGCCGCGCCGCCGGGATGTCCGTCAGGCTCTGCGCCCAGGGGTAGGAGGCGAAGCCGACGAGGGCGACGGTCAGGTCGCCGATCTGCTGGTAGGCGATCTCGCCCGGCCGCCCCGTGTGGAGCAACCCCTGGCCGTCGAGCGTGCGGACGGTCTCCTTCCGGCCGGCCGCGCCGAAGTCGTTCGCGTGGTTGTTCGCGAGGTTGAGGACCGTGAAGCCGGCCTGCTTCAGCCAGCGCGCGTAGGACGGCGGCGTTCGGAACGAGTAGCAGTTGCTGCTCCCGGCGCCGCACTTCGAGCCGCTCGCGCCGGTGAGCGTCCCCTCCAGGTTGCCGAGCACGACGTCGCCCGAGAGGTCGCTCTCGACGTCGGCGAAGAAGCCCGCCCCGCCGTCCGGCGGCAGGTTGGGAGTGCTGCCCATGACGATGTCGCCGACGGCGACGAGCGTCACGCGCCCGGGCGGGGGCGGCGCCAGCTTCCGCTTCGCGCGCGTGGCCTTGGCGGCCTGCGCGGCCGTCGCGTCGGCGCTACGCGGGGTCGCCTGCGCGACCTGTAGCGGCTCGTCGCCGTCGAGCAGCGAGAAGGCGACGGCGAGCAGCGCCACGACGGCGCCGGCACGGAGGAGGAGCGCGAGCGGGCGCATCTCAGCCGGCCATTATGGCGACAGCACGCGCCGGCGCCGTTTGCCGAACGGCTGCGCGGGGAACGATCCAGCGTCGGCGTCGAGCGGAGGGTGGCGGATGCGTCGAGTGGAGGTGACGGGGAGCCTCTTGCGCTCGTGCGAGGCGCCGGGGTGCGAGACGTTCACGCTGGGCACGTTCTGCCTCAGGCACGAGCCCGCCTCCGCGCGGGTGTTTCCTCGGGGCCGCCCCTTCCTGACGGTGCCGGAACCGCTCGGCGAGGCGCTTCAGTTGCGGTTGCCGAGGAAGATCAGCGCGTAGTACGCGAGCTGCGAGAGCGCGGCGAGCGCGGCGGCGACGTAGGTCAGCGCGGCGGCGCTCAGCACCTTCTTCGCCCCGGCCTGCTCCCCGGTCGTGACCAGTCCCAGACTGTTCAGCTGCGCGAGCGCGCGGCGGGAGGCGTCGAACTCGACCGGGAGCGTGACGAGCTGGAAGAGGACGACGACCGCGAACAGGACGATCGCGAGCTGCACGAGCCCGAGCGCGCCCATGAAGGCGCCGATCAGGAGCAGGAAGAACCACGCGTTCGAGGCGAACGCGACGGCCGGCCACATCGCCGAGCGGACCTTGAAGAAGGAGTAGCCGGCGGCGTGCTGCAGTGCGTGCCCGACCTCGTGCGCGGCGATCGCGACGGACGCGACCGCATGCCCCTCGTAGACCCCGCCGGAGAGGTGCACCGAGCGCTTGCGCGGGTCGTAGTGGTCCGACAGCGGGCCGCCGGGCGAAGGCTCGACCGGGATCTCGCCGAGCCCGTTGCGCTCGAGGATCATCCGCGCGACCTGCTCGCCCGTCATGCCGCTCGCGATCGCGACCTGCATCTGCTGGTTGACCGTCGTCTTCAGCCGGTGCTGGATCACGAAGCCGATGATCAGCGGCGGGACGAGGAAGAGCAGGTAGAGGCCAAAGCCTTCCATGTGGCGTGAAGCGTACCAGCGCGGCGGGACCGGACGATCTGCGTTTACCGGCGAGCGAACCGGGGTATCCGGCGCCCGAGGATGGGAGCACGGGCCAGGACTGAGTCGCCGCAGCGGGCGCAGCTGCGCAGGCGGCGGAGCCTGGAACGGTTCGCACGTATCCGCCACGAGCTCGATACCGCGATGGAGCGCCGGACGCGGCTCTGGGAGCTCGGCACGACCGCGGGCAACGGCACCGCCCGGCGGCTCGCCCAGCTCGACGAGCGGATCCAGGAACTGTGGCTGCAGCTTCGGGAGGCCCGCGCCGAGGCGCTGGCGGCGCCGCGCGAGCAGCTCGTCGCCGAGGCGCGGGCGCAGGAGCGCGTGTACCGCGAGCTCGACCGGCGTCTCGCCCGCACGTTCTAGCGGCGGGGACCGGAACGGGCCCGTGGGCCCGCCCCGTCCCAGCGCCGGGGTCAGCGCTCGATCGTGTCGCGCCAGGCGCCCGTCTCGGGGCCGCGTCGCTCCGACGCGGCCACGCTGCCCCCGCCAACCGGCGAGCTCCTCGCGTTTGGGGGCTGCCGTCCACGGGCACCCTGTTTCGGATGAGCGCGCGACTGCTTCGGATCTACCTGCAGGACCACTTCGCGGCCTCGCACGCCGGCGTCGCCGCCGCGCGCCGCGTCCACGCGGCCAACTCCCAGGGTGCGTTCGGCCGGGAGCTCTGGCGGCTCGCCGAGGAGGTCTCCGCCGACCGCTGGACGCTGGCCGAGGTGCTCCGCCGCCTCGACGTCGAGCCGAGCCTGCTGAAGGGCACCGTCGCCCGCATCGGCGAGGAGGTCTCGCGCGCGAAGCTCGCCCGCCGCTCGCCGCTCGGCCGTGTGCTCGAGCTGGAGGCGCTCGCCGCAGGCATGACGGCGAAGGCGGCCTTGTGGCGCTCGCTCGAGGTGGCCCTGGGCGGGCGTCTCGGCGAGATCGACTTCCGCGCGCTTCACCGATCCGCGCTCGACCAGGCCCGCAGGGCCGAGCAGCTCCGTGTCGAGGCGGCGCGGATCGCGTTCGCGCAACCCGCCGCCGAGACCGAGAGGACGGCGGCGTGAGACGTCACGTGGAGCGAGCGTGAGCGGCTACTCGACCCCGCCGGAGCAGGCGCCCGGCGGCCGGGCGGCGCGCCGGGCCCGCGACCGGATGCCCGTGCTCTGGATCGTGCTCCCGCTCGCGATCCTGGCAGTCGTAGCCGTCACGTTCACGCTCCGCGCGCTGCTCTGAGCTCGCGGAGCGACTCCAGCCGCTCGCGCACCGCCTCGCGCGCGTCGGCGAACACCCGCGCGTCGCCGAACAGCTCGAACTGGGACTCCGCGTTCTGGACGAACGCGTTGAGCTCGAAGGCGACCCGGCGCGCATCGGCGTCCCTGCCGAGCTCGCCCAGCTCCTGCGCCTGCTCGACCGCGCGTTCGAGGTAGCTGCGCCAGCGCGCGAGCTGCTCGGTGATCCGGTCGCGGACCGGGCCCGGTCGGTTCTTGAACTCGGCCGCCGTCGTCGCGAAGAAGCAGCCGCCCGCGAAGACGCCGCGCTCGAGGTAGTCGAGGAAGCCGTCGAGCAGCGCCCAGATCCGCGCCACGCCCCTCGGCGCCGACAGCGCCGGCTCGACCACCTCGCGGACGAAGATCGACGCCGCGTGGTCGACCGTCGCGAGCTGCAGCTCCTCCTTCGAGCCGAAGTGCGCGAAGAGGCCGCTCTTGCTGAGCCCCGTCGCGGCGGCCAGGCCGCCGATCGAGAGCGACTCGAGCCCGTTCTGGGAGGCGAGCGCCGACGAGACGTCGAGGATCGACTGCCGTGTTCGCTCGCCCTTCTTCAGCACGTCTGTTCGATTCTAGTCGCTGCACCGATGTGAGGCCATTCCTACTCTTGACAAGAAAAGCACGCGCGTTCTATTCTGCGGCGTATGGCGATCGCCCTGCGACGGCCGGCGACCGAGGCTCCCGAGGCGGGGATCGACCACGTGACGATCTCGACAGCGGACTGCGCCGCCGCCAAGGCGCTGTACGCGCGCGCCCTGGCGCCGCTCGGGTTCGCCGTCGTGTTCGACTGGCCCGACGGCGGGCGCGCCTACCTCGGCCCCCCGGCCGACCGGAGCAGGCTGTGGCTGGTGGAGCAGGCCGAGCCCGCGCGCGCAGCCCTCTCGCTCGCCGCCGGAGACCGCTCGGCGGTCGACGCCTTCTATACCGCCGCGCTCGCGGCGGGCGCGAGCCCGGTGTCGGCGCCCGCGTTCCGGCCCGAATACACGGCCACGACCTACGCCGCGACGGTCCGGGACGCGGACGGCAACACGGTCGAGGCAATCTGCCGCCACGCCCGGCCGGCGCCGGGCGCCGAGCGGGCCGCGTAGCGCCCCGGCGGCGGCGCGTCGCGTACGCTCCGCGTCCTGAGCCCTCCTGGCTGGCTTGCCGCGTCGGAGCTCCGCATCGGCCTCGGCTGCATGCGGCTGTCGACGGACGAGGCGCGCGACGAGGAGCTCGCGCTTGCCACGGTGGCGGCCGCCGTCGCGGCCGGGATCACGGTCTTCGACACCGCGCACGCGTACGGCCGCGGCGCGGACGAGCTCGGCCACAACGAGCGCCTCCTGGCCCGCGGGCTCCGCGATGCCGGAGCCGCCGCGACCGCGCGGATCGTCACCAAGGGCGGCATGGCGCGCACCGGCGGCGGCTGGTTCCCCGACGGGCGCGCGAAGGCGATCCGGGCCGACTGCGAGGCGAGCCTGGCCGCTCTCGACGGCTTGCCGGTCGACCTCTACCTGCTCCACGCCCCCGACCCGCGCACGCCCTGGCGGACGTCGGTCCGCGCGCTCGCGCGCCTGCTCGACGACGGCCTCGTGCGGCGCGTGGGGGTGTCGAACGTCAACCGCCGCCAGCTGGACGAGGCGCTCGAGCTCGCCCCCGTCGCGGCCGTGCAGGTCGCGCTGAGCGTCGAGGACGACCGCGCGCTCCGCGGCGGGGTCGTCGAGCGCTGCGCCGAGCTGGGGATCGCCGTGCTCGCCCACTCCCCGCTCGGGGGGCCACGCCGCGCGGCGGGGCTCGCCCGGCGTCGCGAGCTGGCCGAGGCCGCGGTGGCGGTCGGCGCGACTCCCGCCGAAGTCGCGCTCGCCTGGCTGCTCCGGCTCTCCCCCGCCGTGGTCGCGATCCCGGGCGCGAGGCGGCCGGAGACGGCGCGCTCGGCGGCACGAGCGGCGCGGCTCCAGCTCGGTGAGGTGGAGCGCGCCCGTTTGGCGCGCGCGTTCGGCGCGATGCGACGCGCTCCTGCCGCGCCGGCGGCGCGGCAGGACGGCGACGTCGTGCTCGTGATGGGCATCCCGGGCGCCGGCAAGAGCCGCGTTGCCGCAGGCCTCGTCGCACGCGGCTACCTCCGCCTCAACCGGGACGAGCGCGGCGGGACGCTGAGGGAGCTGGCCGACGCGCTCGGGGACGCGCTGTCGTCGGGAGTCCGGCGCGTCGTTCTCGACAACACCTACCTCACGCGTGCAACGCGGAGTCACGTGGTCGAGGCGGCGGCGCGGCACCACTCGCCGATCCGTTGCGTCTGGCTCGACACGCCCCTCCCGCTCGCCCAGGTGAACCTCGTGGAGCGGCTGCTCGACCGCCTCGGCTCGCTGCCGGAGCCCGACGAGCTGCGCCGGCTCGCCCGGCGCGAGCCGGGCGTGCTCGCGCCGACCTCCCAGATGCGGGCGCTCAGGGAGCTGGAGCCGCCGTCACCGGACGAGGGGTTCGCGAGCGTCGAGCACGTGCCGTTCGAGCGCGCGCCGGGCCTGGGGCGCCGAGCCGGCGTGCTCGTCGCCGCGGGCGCGGTCGGACGGCCGGGTTGGGGGCGCGCGCTAGGCGCCGGCGACGCGACGGCACCGCACCTCGTCTTCGACTGGCGCCCTGACGGCTCGCCCGGCGACCTCGCGGGGCCGGCGGCGCACCTCGCAGCCGCTGTCGCAGGCCCGGTCGAGACCGCGCTCTGCCTGCACGGCGGCGGACCGCCGGCATGCTGGTGCCGGCCGCCGCTCCCGGGCCTGGCGCTCGCCTTCGCCCGGGCGCACGGGATCGACCCGGCGCGTTCCGTCCTGGTAGGGACGTCGGCGGCCCACCGGGCGCTCGCCGCCGCGCTCGGCGCGCGCTACGTCTCACTCTGAGCCGGTTCCGGACGGCTAGCAGCCGTGGCACTGGTCCGGGCTGTTCCTCGCGATCTCCGTCTGCCCCAGCGTCACCCGGAAACCGGCGGTGTAGAGGCCTGCACCCTGGACGACGACGCCGTCGCTCGCCACGACGGAGTTTCCGGTCACGCTGCTGTCGCGAAGTGTGAGCGCCGGCCTGGGCCGGGGGAAGACGAGGCCGTTGAAAATGCCGCCGCCGTGCACCCATCCGGCCGGCGCCGTCGCCCTGCCCCGGTTGCCGACGATCCGGACGTTCGTCAGCACCGCCGGGCCGTTGTTGGCGAGGCCGACACCGTTGATGCGGGCGGAGCCGGTCGTGCTCGCTGCCTCGACGGTGTTGCCGCTGACGACCATGTCGCTGACCGCGGCGGGCTTCGACCCCTGGGCGAACAGGTTCACGACGGCGACGGCCAGCGCGACGCCGTCGGGGCTCGTCACGCGGACGGTGTTGCCCGTCACGCGGACGTCGCTGATCGTGGCGTCCCCGTCCGCCTCGAGGCCGCCGCCGCTCCCCCCCGTCGCGGGGGTCGACGTGCCGACCGTCGCGGCGAGGCGGTTGTTGGCCACCGTGCTGTGGCTGAGCGCCAGCGACGTGCGTGGACCGCAGACGCACATGCCCGCGTCGAAGCCGACCGGTTGTCCGGCGAGATCCTCGACCGTGACCACGTTGCCGGTGATCGCGGTTCGCTCGATCGTCGCCGATCCGCCGTTGCCGACGTAGATCCCGCCCGAGTTCGCATTCATCTCGGTGACCGACTTCGGGTACGTGCTCGTGAGGGAGCTCCGGTTCTTGCTCACGACGGAGCCCCGGAGGACGAGCACTCCGAACCGGTCCACGAAGATGCCTCCACCGGACGCGAAGCGTCCATCGGTTTCGGCGATCGCCCGGTTCCCCGTCACTGTGCTGTCGACGAGCGTGAGCCGGCTTCTCTGCTCGCTGACGATGCCGCCGCCGTTCGCCTGGGCCGTGAGGCCACCGCCGGCTTCGTTGTCGCTGACCGTCGTTCGGACGAGCGTCAGCGTGCCCCAGTTGTCGATCCCGCCGCCCGCCGCCTGAGCGAAGGGGCAGGGCCCGTCGGGGCACTTCGCCCGGACGCTCGGCACGGTGACGGCAGGCTCGGCGCGGTTGCCCCTGACGACGCTGTCCCGGAGCTCGACGACCGCTCCCGGAAGCACCGCG
>DASTPC010000072.1:0-2593 GCA_035720085.1 Gaiellaceae bacterium | reverse complement strand
CCGCCCGAGCTCCCGGCCGAACTGCCGTCTGCCGGGCTCGGCGAGCGGGCCGAGTACCTGACGGTGCCCGCCGTGGACGGGGGCGGCCGCTACCGCGTGCGCGTGTCGGAGGCGCCCGGCGGCGGCGCCTTCCTGCACGCGACACAGCTCGACGACGTGGACGCGACCCTCCGCCGGCTGCTCGCGATCGAGCTGCTCGTCGCCGCGGCGGTGCTCGTCGCGCTGGCGGCGCTCGGTCTTTGGGTCGTCCGGATCGGCTTGAGGCCGCTCGACGCGATCGCCGAGACGGCGGGCGCGATCGCCGCCGGCGACCTGACCCGTCGCGTCGAGCGTGCCGAGCCGCGCACCGAGGTCGGCCGCCTGGGCATCTCGCTGAACACGATGCTCGGCCAGATCGAGACGGCATTCGAGGCTCAGGCGGCCTCCGAGCGCAGGCTGCGGCGGTTCGTCGCCGACGCGTCGCACGAGCTGCGGACGCCGCTCGCGGCGGTGCGCGCGTACGCCGAGCTCTTCACCCGCGGCGCCGACCGCCGGCCGGACGACCTGGCGCGCTCGATGGAGGGGATCTCGCGCGAGTCCGAGCGCATGAGCGTCCTCGTCGACGACCTGCTGCTGCTCGCCCGCCTCGACGAGGGACGGCCGCTCGCCCGCGAGCCCGTCGACTTCGGCGGGGTCGTCCGCGAGGCGGTGGAGACCGCCCGGACGGTCGAGCCCGACCGCCCGATCGAGCTGGACGCCAGCCCGGCGGCGGTGCTCGGCGACCGTGACCGGCTGCGCCAACTCGTCGACAACCTGCTCGGAAACGTCCGCTCGCACACGCCGCCCGGTTCGCCTGTCAGCGTCCACGTCGGCAGCGAGGACGGCCGCGCCGTGCTCGAGGTGGCCGACCGCGGCCCCGGCCTGCCGCCGGAGGACGCCGAGCGCGTGTTCGAGCGCTTCTACCGCGCCGACCCGTCCCGGGCGCGCGCGAGCGGCGGCGCCGGGCTCGGCCTCTCGATCGTCGCCGCGGTCGCCCAGGCGCACGGCGGCGAGGTGTCCGTCCGCTCGGAGCCCGGCGAGGGGGCCGTCTTCCGCGTCGCGGTTCCCCTGGCGCTGGGAGGGGAGCCGCCTGCCTCGGCGGTTCCCCACCCGCGCGCGGATCCCTGAAGGCGGCGGCGTGCTGCGCCGCAGCTGCCTCGTCCCGGCGGGAGCAGATCTGGGCGCGCGAGTGCCCCGGAGGGCGAGCGCCGCGCCTCCCAGAATCCTCTCAGGGCCCTCCCAGCCGGCTCCCATGGCGGCGCGCTTCGATGCGACGACACCCTCGAAGCGAAGGAGGCCGATGACCAGGTCGATCAGGAAGCTCACCCTCGGCGCCGTGCTCGCCGCTGTCGCGCTGCTCGCGGTCGGTATCGCGGCCGCCGGCGCGCACGGCGGCGGCGGCAAGGGCCGGCCCGGGCCGGGCGGCGGCGAGAGCGCGAGCAAGCTCGTGACCGAGGCCGCCACGCGACTCGGCGTCACCAGGGCGGCGCTCGTTGACGCGATCAAGAAGGCGGCGGCGACGCGGATCGACGAGGCCGTCGAGGACGGCGACCTCGACGCCGACGACGCCGCCGACCTGAAGGACGAGACGGCCGACGACCTCCGCCTGGCGATGTCGATCAGCCGCACGCGTGTGGTCGCAGCGAACGTCTCGAAGACGACCACGCAGCTCAACACGGCGTTCCGCGAGGCCCGCACGGCGCTTCTCGTGGCACGCATCGACGAGGCCGTCGCCGACGGCGACCTGGAGGCGGACGAGGCGGCCAAGCTGAAGGACGACCTCGACGAGGCCGACCTGCCCGGCTACAAGGCCGGCCTGCACGGGCTCGGCTTCGGGCCGGGGCCGGGCTTCGGCCCCGGCCCGGCCCTCGGCTTCGCCTTCGGCGACGGGCGGCGCGGCTTCCGCCACGGCGGCTGACGCCTCCGGATCGCGTCGAGCTCCCCCGCACGGCCGAGGACACGGGGCCTGCCACCCGGCGGGCCCCGTCCCGGTACGAGCAGCCGCCGTTCCGGGGAGTACGCTGAGCCCGTGCGCCGGCTGGATGCTGACCGCTCCGGTTTCCACCACGAAGCGCTGCTCTACGCGGGCGACGAGGACTTTGCCGACCGGTGCGCCGCCTTCGTCCGCGAGGGGCTCGCGGCGCGCGAGGTCGTGCTCGTCGCCGTCGGCCGGGAGAAGCTGGAGCTGCTCCGCAACCGCCTCGGGCGCGACGCCGAGACGGTCACGTTCCTCGACATGGGCGAGGTGGGGCGGAACCCGGCGCGCATCATCCCGGTCTGGCGCAGCTTCGTCGAGACGCAGCTGGCCCGGGGACGGCGCCCGCGAGGGATCGGCGAGCCCGCCTGGCCCGGACGCAGCGACGCCGAGCTGGCCGAGTGCCGCCGGCACGAGTCGCTGCTGAACCTCGCGTTCGCAGACGGGCCTGCCTGGGCGCTCCTCTGCCCCTACGACGCGGCCGGGCTCCACCCGGCCGTGCTCGAGGGAGCGCGCTGCACGCATCCCACCGTGTCAGACGAGGAGGGCAGGGCGGCGAGCGCGAGCTTCGAGGGCGAGTCGGCCGCGCGGGAGCCGTTC
>DASTPC010000071.1:0-7868 GCA_035720085.1 Gaiellaceae bacterium | reverse complement strand
TGCGGACGTTGCGGAGCGTCTTGTTGGCGCGGTCCAGCCCGTCCTGGATGGCCGCTTCGAAGCTCTGCGGCGACGTGGCGCTGATCTCCGTGACCCTGGCGACGGACACTGCCACCTCCTTCTCGTTGGCTCTCAGCCGTTCCCTACCCGCTCGCGGAGCGCGGCTACCGGCCGTCCGGGCCTGGGCCCACGCGGACGAGCATCTTGCCGATGTTCTCCCCCTGCAGCAGCCCGATGAACGCGCCCGGCGCGTTCTCGATCCCGTCCACGACCGTCTCCCGATACCGCAGCCGGCCGTCCCGGACGAGCGGCCCGACCTCGGCGAGGAACTCCGGGTAGCGGTCGTAGTGGTCGCTGATGATGAAGCCGCGCACGGTCAGCCGCTTCGTGAAGAGCATGAACAGGTTGCGCGGCCCTGGGGCCGGCTCCGGATCGTTGTAGCGTGAGATCGCGCCGCAGGCAACGACGCGTCCGTACGTCCGCAGGGCGCCGATCGCGGCCTCGAGGTGGTCGCCGCCGACGTTGTCGAAGTAGACGTCGATTCCGTCCGGCGCCGCCTCCCGCAGGCTCTCGCGAACCGGTCGTTCGCGGTACGAGAAGGCCGCGTCGAAGCCGAGCTCCCGCAGCCACGCGAGCTTCTCGGCCGAGCCGGCGCTGCCGACCACCCGGCAGCCATGCAGCGCGGCGAGCTGCCCGGCGGCGCTGCCGACGGCGCCGGCCGCCGCCGACACGAACACCGTCTCGCCCTCCTTCGGCTCGCCGAGCACGTGCAGCCCGTACCACGCGGTGAACCCGGGCATGCCGAGCACGCCGAGCGCGGTCGAGACGGGAGCGAGCGAGGGGTCGACCGGCAACACGCCGCGCCCGTCCGAGAGCGCCCACTCGCGCCAGCCGAGGTTGTGCACGACCCACTGCCCCTCCGGGTGCCCCGCGTTGCGGGAGACCGCGACCCTGCCGACCGCGCCGCCGCCCATCGCCTCGCCGAGCGTGTACGGCGCCGCGTACGAGCGCGCGTCGTTCATCCGGCCGCGCATGTACGGGTCGACGGAGAGGTACGCGTTGCGGATCAGCAGCTGACCGTCGCCGGGCGCGGGGACGGGTGTCTCGACGACCTCGAAGAGGCTCTCGCCGGGCAGGCCCTGCGGCCGCGCAGCGAGCCGGATCTCCCGGCCCGTGTCGCTCATCGCGCCGATCCTAGTCCGTCCGGAGCAGCTCGCGCGCGAACGTGCCGCCGCCGATCACCCGCTCGGCGGCGTTGCCGACGCGCTCGCGGAGCTCGCGATCGCTCGTCACGAGCCAGATCAGGCCGTCCTCGGCTCGCGCCAGCGCAACCAGCTCGTCGTCGGCGCTCGCGGGGCCGCTCTCCACCGTGCGGACGCCCTCGACGACGGGGCCGCTGCCGTCGAAGACGACCACGACGTGCGCGGTGTGCCGCCGCCCCCACTCCGCGCTCAGCTCGGCCAGCTCGCGGGGGCCGATGTTCGGCCAGACCGAGCGGCGGACGTTCTCCGCGTCGACAAGCACCGTCGGGGCCACCCCGACAGGATGCCGGAGCGGCCCCGTGGGGCGCCGCTACTGGTAGCGGAGGGCCTCGGCCGGCGGGGTACGCGAGGCGCGCACGGCCGGGGCGAGCGTGGTCAGCAGCGCGACCCCGTAGACGACCGCGAAGCTGAGCCCGAGAGTCAGCCACGGGACGTCCATCGTCAGCGTCCGCCACGCCGCCTGCTGGCCGGTGTCGGCGAGCACGTTCCACGCGATCGCGAGCCCGAGCAGCGTGCCGACGACGATCGCCGTCAGCGCGACGAACGAGGACTCCGCGAGGACGACGGCCTGGATCATCCGCCGCTGGAAGCCGAGCGAGCGGAGGACGCCGATCTGCTGGCGGCGCTCGACGACGGCGCGCGCGCTGATCACGCCCAGCGCGGCGACGCCGACGACCAGGCCGAGCGCCATGAAGCCCTCGACCAGGTAGTTGAAGGTCTTGTTCGCCGCGACCGTGTCGTCGAGCGTCTCCTGCAGCGCCTCCGCGTCGAGGCCGTGGGCGAGCAGGGCCGACTCGAGCGCGGTGGCCGTCGCGCGGGCGTCGGAGCCGGGCGCGAGGTCGAGCCAGTAGACGGTCGGCGTGGCGCGCGCGCCGATCAGGCCTTCAAGCGTACGGCTCGAGGTCGAGATGCCCGACATCAGCTCCGGGATCGTGTCCGCGAGGACGCCGATCACGGTCACCCGGTCGCGCTGACCCGTCTGCGGGTCGCGCACGTCGACCTGGATCGGCGCGAAGCGCCCGTCCTCGAGGTAGAAGCCGGAGAGCCGGAAGTCGGGGCCGATGTTGCCGACGCCCCAGTCGTCGCGCCGCGGCGCGACGAACGGGTCGACGACGGCCAGCCCAGGCCGCTCGCGAAGCGCCCGCCACACGTCGGCGGCCGAGCCGTAGCCGTCCGCCAGCGCCGAGAAGCCGTACGTGGTGGTGCTCAGGAAGGCGTCGTCGAGGCCGGTGACCGGGTACGACTCGAACGCGCGCCCCGTCCCCACCTGCCGCGCCTCGAGCGGCACGATCGCCTGCCCGGCGGCGACGCGGATCTCCTCACCGGCCCCGCCGGCCGCGCGCGGGAACGTGCGCCCGACGTCCCGGACGGGGCTCGCCGGCGCCGCGACAGCCCGTACGTCGTAGCCGCCGCCGAAGAGCTCGAGGTCGTTCATCGCGTTCGTGAACGAGCCGGAGATCGTCGTGCCGACGACGAGCGTGAAGACGACGAGCGTGAACATCGCGAGCGTCACGCCGGTGCGGAAGAGGCTCCGCAGCGGGTATGCGATCGCGAGCCGGACGACCGGCGCGAAGGCCCGCACGCGGCCGAGCGACCAGCGCACCGCACCGAGGAGCAGCGGGGCGTTGTAGATCACCGTCCACGTCGCCCCGACGACGAGCAGCAGCCCGCCGACGAGGAACACCGACATGTCCATCGAGAAGTCGGTGATCACGTCCCAGGCGTCGAACGGGAGCAGCCAGACGACCATGAGCGCGAGGCCGCCGGCCGTGTAGGCGAGGCGGTCCGGAGCGCCCACGAGGGCGGCGAGGCGCGCGACCCCGAGGATGGCGAGCGAGAGGCCGAGCAGAAACGGCAGCGCGGTTGCGCTCTGGATCCCGGAGACGACCAGCAGGCCGCCGAGCAGGAGCGCGAGCGTCCCGCCGACCCAGCGCCGGCGGGTGCGCCGCCGGGGCGGCTCGGGCAGGTTGCGGACGGCCGTCGCGATCGTGAGGACGCTGACGCGCCAGGCCGACACGGCGACGACGACGAAGGTCAGCAGCACGCCGAGCGCGTAGCCGACGACGAGGCTCCGCGGCGTGACGTGGTAGAGGATGTCGACGCCGAACGCGCCCAGCGCCTGCGCCATGACCAGCACCATCCCGTAGGCGACGCCGACCCCGAGCACGATCCCGACGAGCGCCGCGAGCAGGTCGTAGGCAAGCCCCTCGAAGAGGAACAGCTGCACGAGGTGGCCGCGCCGCGTCCCGATCGCCCGCGCGATGCCGAGCTCGCCGCGGCGCTCCGCCGCGAGCATCACGAAGATCAGGAAGATCAGCAGCACGCCGGCGGCGATCGAGAAGGTGCCGAAGGTGGTGAACAGCGTCATGAACGCGTTGCCCTCGGCGTCGGCGAGCTCGAGGCCGTCCTGCTTCTCGGCGTCGACGTCCAGGCCGAAGCCGGTTGCCACGGGTTGCAGCCAGCGGACGACGTCGTCGCTCAGGGCGGCGCCGGAGACCGAGTCGCCGCGGTTGGAGATCAGCAGGTGCTCGACGAGCCCGGGAGCGCCGAGCAGCCGCTGCGCGGTCGCAAGGGGCACGAGCGCGGCCGGCCCGTCGGTGCCCGACCCGTCGAAGTGGACGACCGAGCGGACGCGGAACGGCGTCGCCTTGCCGCCGACCAGCACCTCGACGCGGTCGCCGGCGGCGGCGCCGAGCTCGTCGGCGGCGTCGGCGTTGAGGAACAGCTCCGAGTCGCCGAGCTGGGCGAGCGAGACGGTCTCGCCGCCCGCGCGGATCTCCCCGAACGAGGCGAGCGCCTCCGGGTCGCTCGCGAAGAGCGTCACACGGGGCTCGTTCTGCCGGCTCGTCCGGTCCTGCACCGCGACCGACTCGACGATCGCCGGTGCTACCCCGTCGACGAGCGGCGAGGCGAGCGCGACGTCGCGGACGGCGGTCGCGATCGCCTCGTTGAAGTACGCGACCTGGGTCGACTCGCCGATCGCCACCGACTCGACGTCGGTGCCCTTCACGGAGACGAGCTCGTCGGTCTGGCCGAGCGAGGCGATCACGGAGGAGCGGATCGTGTGGCTCATCGTGTCGCCGGTGGCGAGCGCGGCCGCGATGATCGCCGTGCCGAGCATCAGCCCGGTCACGATCAACGCGCTGCGGCCGCGCCGGCGGGGGACGTTCCTGAGCGCGAGTGAGACGAAGATCCGGTTGCGGAGGGCGAGGATCGCGACGGCGACGAGGCCGGCCGCGAGCAGGACCGCGAGCACCGTCGCGAGGGTGCCCGCCGGGATGCCGAAGATCTCGTTCATCGCCCCTCCCTAGTCCGGCACGAGGGCCGGCGTGTCGGCGAGCACGACCTCGTAGCCCTCGCGGCCGGCCGGTGCGCGGAAGACCGCGACGAACCGGTCGACCTGCTCGTCGTAGAAGCCGGAGCCGACGCCGGCCGTGGCCGTCTCCTCGCTCTCCCAGGTCGAGAGCACGAGGCCCTTGCCGTCGGGGTTGGCGAGGACGTAGACGCCCCGGTAGCCGGGCTGCTCGCGCAGCGCCGGCAGCACCGTCTCGCCGAAGCGCTCGACGGCCGCCTCGAGGCCCAGGCGGACGGTGTCAAGCTCGAACAGGGTCACGCGGGCGTACACGGCGCACCTCCAGGCGGTTGTCCTCGACGATCCGGCCGTCGACCATGCGCACGATCCGGTCCGTTGCTCGGCCGATGCCGATGTCGTGGGTGACGATCAGGAACGTGAGCCCGTGCTCCAGGTTGAGCCGGCGCATCAGCTGCATGACGTCTTGGGCGTTCTCGCTGTCCAGGTCGCCGGTCGGCTCGTCGGCCCAGACGATCGCCGGCTGATTGACGAGCGCCCGCGCGATCGTGACGCGCTGACGCTGGCCGCCGGAGAGCTCGTCCGGGACGTGGTCGGCGCGCTCCGCAAGGCCCACCAGGTCGAGCGCCTCGAGCGCGCGGGCGCGAGCCTCGCGGGCGCCGACGCGCGCGACGAGCAGCGGCAGCTCGACGTTCTCGGCCGCGGTCAGGACGGGCATCAGGTTGTAGAAATGGAAGACGAAGCCCATGCGGCGGGCGCGGTAGTCGGTGCGCTCGCGGTCGCTCATCGTGCCCAGCGCCGCGCCCTCGATCAGAACGTCGCCGGCGTCGATCGCGTCGAGGCCCGAGAGGCAGTTGAGCAGCGTCGTCTTGCCCGAGCCGCTCGGCCCCATGATCGCGACCATCTCGCCCACGGCGACGCGGAGGTCGACGCCGCGAAGCGCGTGCACCTCGACCTTGCCGGTGTCGTAGGTCTTCTCGACCGCCCGCGCCTCGACGATGGGCTCGACGAGCGTCGGCTCGTCCTCGGTCGGCAGCGGACGCACGCTGGTGGACATCCGCGCCTCCTTTCTGTCGCGGGGCACACCAAGCGTCCCAGCGGTCCCGCGCGGGCGCATCGCGCATAGCCCGCAGGCCTGAGCGGGGAACCACCGACTCCACGGCCGTGCCGGGCACGGGCTCGCCGCGTATGGTCCCCGGCGGATGGAGTCGCTCCGCGGGCAGCTGCTGGTCGCCGGGCCGGGTCTCGTCGACCCGAACTTCCGCCGCAGCGTCGTCCTCGTCGGCGAGCACGGCGACGAGGGCGCGATGGGCGTCGTGCTCAACCGCCCGTCCGCCGTCTCGGTCGCCGACGCGGTCGAGCCCCTCACCGACCTCCCCGGGCTCGAGGGCGGGAGCGAGCCGGTCTACGTCGGCGGGCCGGTGCAGCCGCAGGCGATCGTCGTCCTGGGCGAGTTCGAGGAGCCCGACCGGGCGGGCGCGCTCGTGTTCGGCACGATCGGGTTCCTGCCCGGCGAGATCGAGGACCCGGCCGAGGTGGGTGAGCTCAGCCGCGCGCGTGTGTTCGCCGGCTACGCCGGCTGGTCGCCCGGGCAGCTGGAGGACGAGCTGGAGGAAGGGTCGTGGATCGTCGAGCCGGCTGAGGCCGACGACGTCTTCACCGGCTCCCCGGACGACCTCTGGAGCGCCGTCCTGCGCCGCAAGGGCGGGCCGTACGGCGTGCTCGCCTCGATGCCGCCGGACCCGAGCCTGAACTAGTGCCGGCGCTCGGCGCCGTCGGCGAGGGGCTCGTCGAGCTGGGCCTCGAGCCGCCGCCCGGCCAGGTGGTCGCGCTCGGCTTCGGCGGGGACGCGCCGAACGCCGCGGTGATGGCCGCCCTGCTCGGCTGCCCCTCCCGCATCGGCGGACGGGTCGGCGACGACGCGCTCGGGCGGCGCCTGCTCGGCTTCTGGCGCGACGCGGGCGTCGACACGACCCACGTCGTCGTCGACCCGCAGCGGCCGACCGGCATCTACGTCAACGAGCACGGCAGCGAGGGGCCGGGCCGGTTCGACTACCACCGCCGCGACTCGGCCGGCGCCAGCCTCGAGCCCGCCGACCTCGACGACGGGTTCTTCCGGGACCTGGGCGCGCTGCATGTGACCGGGATCACGCTCGCCGTCTCCGCGAGCTCGCGCGCCGCCGCCCAGGCGGCCGTCGGGCGCGCGCGTACGGCAGGCGCGCTGGTCTCCCTCTCCGTGAACCACCGTCCGGCCCTCGGCGCGCCGGCCGACCACGTCGCCGCGCTCGCTCGGGACGCCGACGTGGTCTTCGTGGCCGCCGACGAGGCGCACGCGGTCTTCGGCTCGGCTGGCGAGAGCGCGCTGGCGGAAGCGCTCGGCGGGGTCCCCGAGGTCGTGCTCACGCTCGGCGCGGGCGGGTGCGTCCTGCTCGCCAGCGGCGCTCGCACGGCCGCGCCGGCGCTCGAGGTCGAGCTGGTCGACGCCGCCGGCGCCGGCGACGCGCTCGCGGGCGCGTACCTGGCGACGAGGCTCGCAGGCGGCACCCCGGCCGAAGCGCTCACCGTCGGCTCGACGGCGGCGGGGCTGTCGTGCCGGGCCCGCGGCTGCGCGCTCTCCTACCCGGGCCGGGACGAGGTCGAGCGGTTGCTGCCCTCCTCGCCGGGAAGAAGCGCCGGCGCCGGCTCGTTGTGAAGGGCATGCGGGTCGATCCGACGATTGCAGACGGCGTCTTCGGCAAGGTCTGCGAGCGCACCTCCTGTACGGAGGCGCGCCGGCACACGCTCGAGGAGGTGATCGAGCTCGCCGTCGAGGTGGCGCGCGAAGGCCGCGAGGGGCGCAAGATCGGCACCCTCTTCGTCGTCGGCGACACGGACGCCGTGCTCCTGCGCTCCCGGCCGCTGATCCTCGACCCGCTCTTCGGGCACGAGCCCGAGCGGCTACGCCTGGAACGGCCCGACTTCCGCGAGACGGTGAAGGAGCTCGCGCAGCTCGACGGCGCCTTCGTGGTCGGCGACGACGGCACGTTCGTCTCGGCCGGCCGCTACGTCGACGTGGAGCTCTCGCTGGAGGCCGGCTTCGTGTCCGGGCTCGGCACGCGCCATGCCGCCGCCGCGTCGATCAGCGCCGCCACGGGCGCAGTCGCGGTCGTCGTCTCCCAGAGCTCGGTCGTGCGCGTCTACGCTCGCGGCTCGGTGCAGGCGGAGATCATCCCGGAGCTGTTCCTGCTCTCCCGCGAGCGCCTCTTCGCCGCCCGGCCCGAGGTGGAGCAGGTGCCGGAGATCGGCGTCACGCTCGC